>NZ_CM001373.1:2029892-2242230 GCF_000236165.1 Fluoribacter dumoffii NY 23
TTTCAATTAAAGTTGATTCATCATTCAAGGCCTGACCCCATATGTGTGTGCCATATGTGCTGCATTCTAAAGAATGATGTGCCATTTTGTAAGTAAATATCAAGGTCTAAATTTTTAATCACAGCACGTTCAGGGTTAGGTTTTTCACATTTCTTTCAAATGTTAAAAGGTGGTGTTTCGCGCAACACGTACTGTATTAGTAAGGAAACGGAAATTACATAAAAAGATTACCTATAATCACTCTATATAAAGTACTAAAGTAACATTTATCATTTATATTCAGCCTTTGCTGATTCAGCTTTAGCTAGGTCAGCTTTACCTTTGCGATAAGACTCTTCAATGATAGATGGTACTTTATCGGCTAAGGTACCATCTTTCTTCAACCACCCTAATTTTACACAAGCAGCCCTACTTCTATTATCATTTTGTGCCGCATGTCCCAGAATTTCAGATAATGATTCCTTACCTCCAATAGAGCTCTTTCTTGCAAATTTGAACCACTCGTTCTCACGAAGCTTCTGATGTACTCGATGGAAGGCTTGCTCAAACACTTTTGGGTCCCTACACTCATTTTTTTGCTCATGTAAGCTTTCTTTTAATCGTGTGGTAGGACTCCCTATCATAATTGGTAGAGATCCCAGTTTATCTTTCTTCTCTTGTATGGCACGCCGTGCTACTTCAAGATGTCTTGATGGAATATTAGTGGTGTCAGACCTACTTAGTATACCTTTATCTACTTCCCGACAGGGCATAATGCATCTGTGCGGATGATCAACAGGTAACTCTCTCATCTTCTTTTGATATGCGTCGTGTGCCAATTCCGGATAAATCATGTTTTGCGGGGGGTATTTAATTTCTAACGCCTTTTGCAAATCACGAATGCGGTCAGCGCTCATATTACCTTTTGTTATTTCAAGTACGTCTCCTGGTTTATAATCCGTATCTTCATAAAATTTCCAGCCACCTGTAGTTAACCGCAAACGGATAGGTTCTTTTGGTATAAAATCTTTTTTATTCCAATCGTAAGAACGGGATTCAACAGTTAAGACGCCCACTTCACTACTCTTGCGTATTAGCCATAAATCATTACTGTTAGAAATTATTCTATTCTGTTCAGCTTTATCCAGGTGCGGAAAATTTACGGAAAGCAAGGCTTGAGCCTCTTCATGCGTCATTTGATCAAAGATATCAAAATTAAATTGTGGTGGTGTTGTCTCAGTTTGAGTATACATCTTTCTAGCGCCTACAACGTGAGTTACTGTTTATATAACAAGTATATATCCATATGTTATATATTTGACCATTTGAAAAAATAAAATGCATAAAGAATAAATTTATCTATAGGGGCTTAAGGGTCAGGCCTTGAATTGTGAATTTTCAATTAAAAGTTGATTCCTCATTTAAGGCCAGACCCCATATGTGCTTGAATTGTTTTTACCACTATGATCAATTATCATATAAAATTAAAGTTTAACGAAAACTCCATGTCCAAAATACAAAGAATCCTAGTAATTGGCGCCGGTGTCGCCGGCCCTGCTGTATGTTACTGGCTGAAAAAATTTGGCTTCTCACCCACACTAATTGAAAAAAATTCTTCTCCGAGAAAAAGTGGTTACGCGATCGACATTCGTGGAATTGCCACGAGTTTAGTTAAAAAGATGGGCATATATGAAGAGATATATGCTAAACGGACTCAGATACAAAATGGCTGTTATGTAAATGCCCAAGGTAATATCCTGCATCAAGAAGAAGGGGCAAAGTTTGGTTTTAGAAAAGAAGATGAGATTGAGCTTGTTCGCGGCGAATTAGTTGAGATCTTAATGCAGTTAATTAAAGGAATTCCTTGTTATTATGATCGAAATGTAGAACAAATAGAACAGCAAAAAGATGGGTTAAAAGTTATCTTCAATGGCGGCCTTACTGAACAGTACGACTTAGTAATAGGAGCTGATGGCTTACATTCATCCACCCGACGAATGGTTTTCTCTAAAGAAGAATATAACTTAGTTTCTCTGGGTTCATATATTAGTGTATGTAGCATACCCAATTATCTTAATTTAAATAAGAGTGAGTTTCTTTTTGAATTGGATCAAAAACTTATCCATCTAAGTAACGATCGAACCCCAACTATGGCGCATGCTGGTTTTATGTTTCGTTCTAATCACCAATTAAATGATATTCGCGATGAACAGGAACAGAAAGAGTTTCTTCGCACTACTTTTCGGGATCTAGGCTGGGAATCAAACAAGATACTTGAGCTTATGGAACAAAGTAATGATTTTTATTTTGATGCGATAATGCAAGTAAAAATGAAGTCGTGGACTAAAGGAAGAGTTGCGCTCCTTGGTGATTCTGGTTATTGCGCCTCACCTTTGTCTGGCCAAGGAACAAGTTTAGCCTTAGTGGGCGCTTATATTTTAGCAGGAGAATTACAAGCAGCTAGAGATAACCACGCTAATGCCTTTGACAAATATAACCAGTTACTACGTCCTTATGTGCAGATGAATCAAGATTTTGGCGTCTGGGTTAGTAATACCTTTCTTTTGCCTGATGAGGTCTCTAAAGAAGCAGTGGAAGAAAGAGCAGCTAAAGCAATGGCTGAATTACACAATGCAGCTCATGCTATGGTCTTGCCAGAATATAAAACAACTAGCTAAGCCGTTTGAATAGCAAATCAGTTTATCAACCAGTCGTCTAAATAAAAGATTATATATTCAAAATGGAAATCCTTAACACGAAAGGCTCTACCCCAAATAAGGGAGGGCATTTTAATCCAAAGACTTAGGGGTC
This sequence comes from Fluoribacter dumoffii NY 23, assembly GCF_000236165.1. Taxonomy (NCBI): domain Bacteria; kingdom Pseudomonadati; phylum Pseudomonadota; class Gammaproteobacteria; order Legionellales; family Legionellaceae; genus Fluoribacter; species Fluoribacter dumoffii. The sequence continues at coordinate 2,032,683 of NZ_CM001373.1, forward strand.
AGGCCTTGAATTGTGAATTTTCAATTAAAGTTGATTCATCATTCAAGGCCTGACCCCATATGTGCGCCACGCATTCACCGCATTTTTGTGCTGTTTACCCCACGTATTTTAATAAAAATTCATTATTAATCATATGGATATGATGTATATTTATATCATGCGAAAGGTGTGTGCGACAAGAAGTCGTTAATTAAGTTGTAAGTAAAAAGGATTCTATGAAATTATCCGTGTCGTCGGATGAATGGGAGATAAAATAAGCCTCCCCGACAATGTATAAAATTACAGTTGAGGGGCAATCTTTAGGGTTTTTTTTACCTATTATTATTTATGAATAAAATTAGTTTAGGAATTCATTAATCATAATCAAATAGGATAGCAGGCTGATACATCTAAGACTATTAGCTTCCTTAGGATAGTCTAGATCTAACCCATGAAGTATACCATGTCTATTTAATGGGCCATAAAAAGGATCGTTTTCTCTCTTTTCGTTTAAATCTCTTGTATATTCAGATAAACTTAACTGATTAGTAAGTAATTTAAGAAATGCCGATGATAGTGGTGTTCGATTTTTATCTAGTATTTTAACTTTCTCTTTTATATTCCCCTCAAACTTAGTAAATAAATGACAACCAAATATATCATGACAAATTCCATCTGATTGAGCTAATAACACTGGAATACTAAGGGCATATTTTCCTTCTTTATGAGCTATAAAAGCTTGTTGAATTATTTCTTTTCGTGGTACCCATTTGCTACAAACATCTTCTTCAATGGAACCCACCAATGATCTTGTAAATGTTAATAGTGATTCTTCTATTTCTAATTCCTTTTCAAAATAATCGTTGTCCTCAAGGGAGGGTAAATTTGCAATAGCTTTTTTAAATCTCATTACTTGTTGAAAATATAAATACTTTGCTGAAATAAACCACCCTCTCTTCAAAAAATAAGGCCAAATTGTATAAGTAATAGCATCCGCCATAGATTGGTTTTGGTTTATGATATTCTTTGTAAATTTCTCTACCTGGGTTTGCTTTACAAAAAGTTCAGTAATATCGGGACATTGGGTTAGTTTTCTTAACTTCTTAGTTATTTCATCAGTAATTTTTTGATTTTGTTTTATATAGTCTTCAAGAGCTGATTTAAATAATGGCAAAGCTTTTGTATTATCCATAGTAAATAGACCTTTAATTTTTGTCGGACCCAACACCGACAGTTTTTTACATCAGATTTTTTAACCCAACCTTTATTTTAGATATTTCAAGTTCGATATTACTTGAGATCGAGATAAATTGTGTTCGCTATTTAAACTTGTATAGTACCTTTTCTTCTTGTTTACCCGTTACAATATTAATTTCGTCTAATCCCTTCTTGATTATCTTTTCTCAGCATTTTTATATTTTGTCATATTAATTTCCTTTTAAAATTAATTAAAAGTATAGCAAAATCTCATTTTTTCATCATATTGGTTAAATATCTAGGTATATAATATGATGAATCATTGAAACATTTGATAGAAAAAGTTTAATTTCAGAATACGTCGCACATTGACCAAAAAGCGCAAATTTGCTTACAATTATTATCGGGACAACTTTGCGAGTACCAAATGTCACGTTACCATCGCATTGATATGGCCTATGCTTTTCTTTTGGAAAAAGAAAAAACTGCTGCCCCATTTTCTATTGAAGAGCTAGCTGAATATGTAGGTTGGACAAGTGAATCTTGTAAAACCTATGTTTCAAAGCGATGGTTTCAATATCTAAACAAAAGATCAGATAATAAATATGACGTCAGAGGAATCTCCTCATTAAGCCAGAATAATTTTCGTATTCTACACAGCCAAAAACTTATGGAAGTAAATGATGTATCTGAAAGAAGCCTATTAATCAAAAAAGCTAAGGAATTTGCTCTTTTAGGTGTAGCTGTTTATAACAATCCTTTTACAGAAGTTAAAACTTATGGCTTTATTGTTAATATTGTTATTGCATTTACCTCTCTGTTTCATGCTATTTTCCATAAAAATTCTATTGATTTTTACTATAAAGACGAACAAGGTAACTATCTTCAAATCGATGGAGAATACAAAGCATGGGAACTCAGCACTTGCTGTGATCAATATTGGGAAAGAACTACACCAGAAAAAGCCAATTTGAAGTTTCTTATAGGATTAAGAAACAAAATTGAACATAGAAATTTACCACATATAGATTTAATGGTCGCAGGTTATTGTCAAGCAGCCTTATCAAATTTTGAAACACTAATGGTTGAAGAATTTGGTGAACATCATGCATTACTAACAAATTTGGCAATCGCAATGCAACTAACCCGTGTAGCAACAAAACAACAAGAGATTGCATTAAAAATTTTTCAGAAGGATAACTATCAGGTCATTAAACAATTTATGGAAACTTTCAACAATGATTTATGCAATGACGAAATTTTAGATAGTCAAAAATATCGCATTAGAGCCTTTCTTATACCCAAAATAGGTAACCACCAAAATTCATCTGATTTGGCCATTGAGTTTGTTAATGCAAAAAATCTAAATGCTGATGAGTTAGCAAATTACAATCATGCAATTGCATTAATAAAAGGTGTTGAGTCTCCGTTTAAATTAAGACCCAAAAAAGTTGTAGACCAAGTAAAGGAACAAATCCCAGAATTTAACATGAGTCAACATACACGTTGCTGGAAACAATTTAAAGCTAGGCCTACAAAAATTAATCCAAAATTCAAAGGTAAATATGCTGCTTATATCGAAGGATTTGATGGTTACTTATATTCGCAAGAATGGGTAAATTTCTTAATAAATGAACTTACAAAATAAGAATTGCGCAACACAAACAAGTTAAATTGGGGGCAAATGATACAACCTACTCTTGCTACGAATCAGTTTAAAGAATAACATCGATTTTGTCGGGCCAAGGCCCGAGCTACGCTTGCTATAACGTTATTAGCGATAACCCAACCACATAAAACTTATATTTACTATAATATTGTTAATAGCAAATGGGGGTAATTAATATGCTCAAAGTAACAATACATTTTTTTGTTTTATGTGCCTTTTGCTCATCTTCATTTGCTGACATATACATTCGGAAAGATGAAAAAGGGATAACTCACTTTTCCGATACTCCAGAGCCAGGGGTATATTATGATAATCAGGGACAAAAAAGTATAAATTTAGAAAATGCAAAAGCAGTATTATCGAAAAAGCTACCGGAAATATATTGTTCCTCTATGCTACAAAGTAATGTCCACCTTTTTGTTGAAAAATTTAGTAATCTTGAAGATTGTTTAAGCAAAATGACCGAAATTAACAGGTTATGTTATGATCTAATGATAGAAAAATTCCCCCCACAAATAGAAGGCTCTCAAGTTGATGACTTTATTTCCAATATTGAGGATTGTTATAAGGCTCACCTAAATTTATGAGTAAGCAACATTCTTGAGATATGCAGTATTTAGTAAATAGCATTTAACAACAACTTACCCTAAGCAGTGAAGTCATACTCATTCTTTTTATATAAGATTATGAAAGCTAAATGGAAATAAACGTTGGTTATCGAACTGTTTTGGAAGCAAACTGGTAAATTAGAGTATCTTGACGCCTATGTTACCAAACCCATCATTTTGCGAATTAACGAAAAGGAGTTCGCTTTTTGCCTTAATACTATTATCTTCACCAACTCATAGAAACATAGTGATTTAAATTAAGGCTATTCTATCCGTTGAAATCGAGGAACTGTTTTTCCATTATGAATGACATTCTCAAAAAACATTTGCATAGGGCGAACCCAAAGCTGGTTATCCCCAAATTGATCACAATGATAAAGTGCTTTGTACACTATCATATCTTCATCTGTCTCACTATGACGAGCTTGGCCAATAACTTCATATAGTTTTTCGTTTTTATAATGTCTGTATTTTCCACATATAATAGGATCAGCTAACATTAACTCACTCTCACGTGATTCATAGTCATTAATACTCACAAGATTTCAAAATTATAGAATACAGTTAGTTTTCACTGATTGGTTTATGGTACCATTTTGCGATCGGTACCAAAACTGGTACCAAATATTTCTGAAGGGGTTTGGATAACTTTATAAAACCCTTACTGGGCTTGGTCGGGACGGAAGGATTTGAACCTTCGACCACTAGCACCCCATGCTAGTACGCTACCAGGCTGCGCTACGCCCCGATTAGGTGGCAAATGATAACTAAGTCTGAGGGAAATAACAAGAGCTTATGTTGCTTTCTTTCGTAGCCTGGGTTGGAAAACCGTAACCCGGGATTTTTTAATTTAGCCTGTACTCCAACTGTTTTGCCGCTCCTTGCACTCGCTCCATGGTCTAATGTTGAGGGATAATTCTTTTGGAGCTTGCTGAAAGGACGAAAGCGCAGGCATTAACTCCTGAATTACATAAAACTTCACTTTCTTTTTTCGTCCAGTATTCCCCATAGGGTTGCACTATTTGGTTCACCGAGGGCGAGAGATGGATGGTCATCCATAAATAGGTTCCTTTGTCATCCGGGTTTGGCCAATGATAGTAGCAGACCAGATTATTACTTGAGTTAACCAGGGCTTGCATAAAACCAATCTTCTCAGGTGCTTTCCAACCCTGATAATCCATTTGCCAAAATAACGTCCCGACCTGGAATGCTTCAGGGTTGTATTGATGCTTCACCACTTCTTGCGCTGGAGGGCAAAAGTAAAGTTCCTGGGGCTGGCTGCCATGATCTATTTTTTCCCATACGTGGTTGATGAAATTCTGGATTGGTGCATTGTAATAACTACCAACTGCAATACCCACTATAAAAATAAACAGGATTAATAAACTATTTTTTAAAAATCGATTCACTTGCAAGCTCCCGGTACGAACTCCCCAAGTCTACAATAAATACTCGAGGAGAGAACCCATTTCTTTATAATAAGGTTTTAATCTTCTGGGCTTCAAATTTGGAATGTGAGATTTGAATGTATTGTTTGCAGCTTAATAGCTCCGCATACTGCAAGGCTGCTACGGCGTTATTCAAAATCTCTTTAGCTACATCAGAAGAATCCTCCATGATCAAAAGGGCTGCAGTACTCATTTGCACTGAGGCCATGTAGAGCTTGTTAATACAGATCTTTTTTTCCTGAGTATCCGCTAAAGAGACAATCACCCGGGATAGCTCATAGCATTGATTGGCCAAAAATTCTTTACTTGGCCCGGAATGCACATTCATAGTGAATACAGGTAAACTTAATATTAACGCTCTTTTTAAGATCATTTTAACCATGGGATACTCCTGTAAGTTGCTAAATAAACCTGCTTCTTCACACAATCCGATGCATGAAGAATAAGTCCCAAATCAAGAAAGGAACTACTGTTAAACTCTACCAATGCCAATTGACAGAACAAAAAGTAACCCGGATCAAATTTCCAGGTTACAAAAAGTCATTGATCCTGGTGATTAACCGTTTTTGTGCCTGGTTTAAGCAAAAGCATTAATTCCTGTAATGTGTTTACCGAGTACCAGAGTATGGACATTGTCCGTACCCTCGTAGGTAAAGACAGATTCTAAATTAAGCATGTGACGAATCACATGATATTCAAGGCTGATTCCATTTGCTCCTAATAGATTCCTGCATTTTCGCGCAATTTTCAATGCCTCCCGGCATGCGTTGCCCTTGGCGAGAGAAATCATCACCGGATTCTCGCGATGATTATCTTTTATGCGGCCTATCTGTAAATTAAGACATTGTGCCTTAATTATTTCAGTATACATATCTGCCAGGTCTTTTTGAATAAGCTGAAAAGATGCCAACGGTTTGTTAAATTGCTTACGTTCCAACAAATAATCACGGGTAATATCAAAACAGGCCATCGCCGCACCCATAGCTCCCCAGGCAATACCATATCTCGCCTGACTTAAGCAACTTAAAGGAGCGCCTAAACCTTTTTCACTGCCGGGGAGGTAATTTTCATCAGGAACAAACACATTATCAAACACCAGCTCCCCTGTGATTGAGGCACGTAATGACATTTTTAATTTAATTTCGGGTCGGCTTAATCCTTCAGACTTGGTATCTACAATAAAACCACGGACGCCTTCGTCGGTTTTTGCCCACACAATAGCAATATCCGCAATTGGGGAGTTGGTTATCCACATTTTGGCACCATTTAAAGTCCATCCTCCTTTCACTTTCTTCGCTGTGGTGCGCATTCCGGCGGGATCGGATCCAAAATCAGGCTCAGTCAAACCAAAACACCCTATGATCTCCCCTGTAGCCATCCCGGGTAAAAAGCGCACGCGTTGTTCTTCAGAGCCGTAACGAAAAATCGGAAACATGCATAAAGAACTTTGTACGGAAACAAAACTTCGCAACCCGCTGTCGCCTCGTTCCAATTCCTGGCATACCAAACCGTAAGCAACATAAGACGCTTCAGCACCACCATATTCAGCAGGTAAGGTTAAACCCAATAAACCCATTTCAGCAGATTTTCTAATCAGCTCCCGTGGAAATTGAGCATGTTCAAAAGATTCAGCCATTAAAGGCATTACATCATTACTGACGAAACGGGCTACGCTATCGCGTATCATACGTTCATCACCATTTAACTGCTCATCAAGAAACAACAAGTCGTCCACTTTCTTTCTCCCTTTTATCTGACTGTAACGCAATCACGGCTTCAATAATACTCTCTTTACTGGGTAGCAAATATTGCCAGGCGTTACCCAGGGGAATAAAGCAATCTTTACCGGTGATGCGTTTGATTTTTAAACTGGATGCAGCTTCTTCTAACAGTAACGTCATTAAGCCTTCACTTATTGAACCACTTTGGCGGCCTTCATCCACAATTAATACGTTTTTCGCTTTGGCAATCTCTTTTAAGATCCCTGCGGCAGGTAAAGGACTAAGCCAACGCAGATCTACTATTTTTACGGGGATATTATGTTCTTCCTGAAGCACCTTCGCCGCTTGCCGGGATAAATAATAGCCATTTGCATAGGTTAATATGACCGTTGCCCCTTCCCCATAAACCCCCACCTCACCCGGTGCAATCACCGCATCAGGTTCCGGATAATTAAACAGCCAGCCATTATCGCCGGGTTCGTGCAAATCTTTGGTCATGTACAATGCGATGGGTTCCAAAAAGACGACTACCCTTCCTTCTTCGTAGGCCATACGCACGCAAGTACGTAACATTTTTGCTGCATCTGGACCATTTGAAGGGCATGCGACGATCACTCCAGGTAAGTCACGTAGTACAGCAATAGAGTTATCGTTATGGAAATGGCCCCCAAATCCTTTTTGATAGGCCAAGGAAGCGATACGCAGAACCATGGGGTTCTGATATTGGCCGCTGGAAAAAAAGGATAAAGTGGATGCTTCTCCACGGAGCTGATCTTCTGCATTATGCAAATAAGCCAAAAACTGGATTTCGGGAACCGGAATAAACCCATTGTGGGCCAAACCAATTGCAGTGCCTATAATGGTGGTTTCATCCAACAAGGTATCAAATACCCGGCGCTGTCCAAAACGTGTTTGCAAATCCGCAGTGACCCGATAGACTCCCCCTTTTTTTCCAACATCTTCACCAAATACCAGTATGTTTGGATACTGCAACATCAGATCAGTCAACGCAAAATTAATTTGCTGGCATAAATTTCGTTTTTGCGCTAATTGTGAAAACGCATTGGCAAAAATTTTAGTACGTTGCTCCTCCCCGGGCAGAGGCGGAGCCTGTTTTTTGTGGGTTGAAGGCAGTAATGAAGACATGACTGCTTCGGCACTGGAGAGTTTCGGCTGTCTTATTGCCTCTATGGCTTTGGCTTCGATTAAATCTTTATTGTTGCGATAAAGGCTTAGCATATCCTCGATACTCATCCAACCTTCGCGATAAAGCATACCCGCTGTATGCAATAAGGGATCCTGCGCTTCTCTGGCTTCTATTTCTTCCGGAGTACAATATTGGGACTCAATATCAGAACCCGCATGCCCTAACAACCGCACGCAGCGCATGTGCAGGAACACAGGCTGCTTTTTTACCCGCGCCAGGTACTCTGCTTCCTGGGCTGCGGCATAGGCATCAGCGATATTCAAACCATCACAAGCGATGTAATGCAAACCTGGACGCGAACTGACTGAATGTTCTATCCAGTGTGAGGGGGTGGGCACCGAAATTCCAATTCCATTGTCTTCACAAATGAACACAATCGGTAAAGGATAATTTTGTTGTGAGATCCATGAACAAGCGTTTAACGTCGCCTGTGCTGAAGCATGGTTGGTAGAAGCATCACCAAAGGTACAAATGATCACCGAATCCGGATTCAGGTTACCAGGGACATTTAATTCTTTAGCCCGCGTGATCGAGATAGCGGCACCCAAGGCTTTAGGCAAATGCGAAGCAATGGTTGAGGTTTGCGGGGGAATATTTAAAGGCACACTGCCAAAAACCTTATGGCGTCCTCCCGAAATCGGATCAGTTGCTGCGGCTACTAGCGACAATAAAATATCCCTGACGCCATCACAACCCTGGACTCTCTTGGCTCGTTGCAAATAAAAGGCTCCGCTGCGATAATGCAGAAATGCCATGTCCTCAGGACGAAAAACCTGTCCCCAAACCGCATTCCCTTCATGTCCGCTGCTGCCTATAGTATAAAAAGACAAACCTTTTTCCTTAAGCTGTCTGGCGATCAAATCAAGAAGACGGGATTTAATTTGGGAATCAAAGAGTTCTATGGCAATTTTCTTGTCCAATTCCGCCGTGTCTGGACTCATTGAACTGCGGGGTTTTGGAAAGTCGGCTTGTTGTACCCGATTTAAGAATTGCTCATCAACTACAATGGTCCTGTCTAACATCATTACATCCTGTTTGAGTTATTTTCTATAAGAAGATGAAGAGTATATACTGATTCAAAATGAACAGGAAGAACGAGTTGATATTACCTCCCTCACCCCTTTGCAAAGAAATCCGCAGCAGCCATTAGAGCATAATTTATTGAACTTGCCCCTAATTCTTTGATGAATTTAATTAACTGCCACTGACCTTTCTGCGTGAGAGTCAATCCTGGTTTTCACTTCGTGATACCAGCTCTTGGGTTTACAAAAAGCATTTTGTTTAATTCTTGATATTAATGATCAAATAACCTACAATCCCTATAAGAATCGTGGAAAGGGAGCTTCATAATGAAATGGGTTTTTCTATTAGGAAGTATTATTCTGATGGCAGGATGCTGTTGTAACAATGTCTATTACACTCCGGCCTATACACCAGCCGTAGTGACCTACAAACCTGTCGTAAGCTATAAACCGGTAGTCACCTATAAACCAGTTGTTGTTAAACCAGTAATTGCTGCACCTGTTGTTGCACCCGTTGTTGAGCCTGTCTCAGTGTATTCTTATCCTGTAGGGCCTATGGATGTAACTACAACTACTATTGATTTTTATTAACAGCGCTTTGAACCTGGGTTAAGGCACACGCCACAACCCGGGTTTACAACTCATTCATTGCTATTTTTTTGCCCCTGAACTACTCTGCTTCATCCTTGGCGGAATAACCGCAACCCTCTTGCGGACACAGAATTAACCGCCCCATTTTTTTGCTTTCTTTCACCGTCAAAATTGGCCAGTCGCATTTCGGGCAGGGTTGATTAATCGGCTCATTCCATAAAGCGTAATCGCATTTGGGATAATTACCGCACGAATAGAAAATCTTGCCCTTTCTCGATTTGCGCTGCAGGATTTTTGCTTCATGGCATTTGGGACATTCCACGCCTGTATCTGCGGGTTTCTCTATAGGTTCCATGTGTTTGCATTGAGGATAATTACTGCAGCCGATAAATCGTCCGTAACGACCATTTTTTATATGTAACGGGTTGGCGCATTCCGGACAGACCCTTCCTTCAACAACTTCCGGTTCATTTTTTTCATTCTCCTGGCCTGCAATATCCTGAGTGTAATCACATTCAGGATAACCGGTGCATCCAATAAACCGACCGCGTTTACCCAATCTGATTGATAGAGGTTTTCCGCATTTAGGACATTGTTGATCTAAAACTTCAGAGGTAACATCTTTTCGCTGTACCTGTTGATCGGTTGTTTGAATTTGCTGTACAAATGGTTGCCAGAACTCTTCTAAAACGGGAACCCATTCTTTTTCACCGCGGGCAATCGCGTCCAGTGTATCTTCCAGCTGTGCAGTAAATTTATAGTCCACATAACGGGTAAAATACCCGGTCAAAAAGCGGTTCACAATGCGGCCAACATCGGTTGGGAAGAATCTTTTCTTATCCACAATGACGTATTCGCGTTGTTGCAGGGTATGAATAATGGAGGCATAGGTTGAGGGACGGCCAATATCATATTCCTCCAACGCCTTAACCAGGGTTGCTTCAGAATATCTTGGCGGTGGCTCAGTGAAATGCTGATTGGCCAGGATATCCTGGACTTTGACCTTTTCACCTACTGTCATTTGAGGCAGTAACGACCCCTCGCCTTCCTCATCTTTGGTATCATCTCGGCCTTCCTCATACACAGAAAGGAATCCAGGGAACGTAATTGTAGATCCATTGGCACGAAAAATATTACCTTCCCCACAGCTTAAATCGACGGCAACTGTATCGAGGACAGCATCCTCCATTTGGCAGGCTACGGTACGCTTCCAGATAAGACTGTATAATTTGTATTGATCAGCGGTCAAGGCAGATTGTACCATTTCCGGAGTGCGTTTAATCGATGTGGGTCGAATCGCTTCATGTGCCTCTTGGGCATTTTTGGATTTCGTCTTATAAACTCTTGGGCTGGCCGGGCAATTGTCGGCCCCATAGCGTTCGGTAATAAACTGCCGTGTTTCTTCTATCGCTTCCGCTGATAAATTCACGGAGTCCGTTCGCATGTAGGTAATAAGACCCACGGTTCCAGTCCCGATGTCTATCCCTTCATACAATTGTTGGGCTACCATCATCGATTTTCTGGCGGTAAAACCCAATTTGCGCGCTGCCTCCTGCTGTAGTGTTGAGGTAATAAACGGAGGTGAAGGTTTACGTTTGCGTTGTTTTTTCTCAATCTGGGTGACAATTAAATTGCCTTGAGCTTCACGAAGCAAATGTTCTTTGATTTGCTGTGCCTGCTCATCCCTGGTCACTGTAAATTGGTGTAATTTTTCGTTTTTGAAATGAGTCAGACGCGCCTCAAACGAGACATTAGTGTGCAGACATTGAGCCAAAATTTTCCAATATTCCTGGGGAATAAAACGTTCAATCTCTTCTTCGCGCTCCACAATAAGTCGCAAAGCAGGACTTTGCACACGTCCAGCAGACAGCCCTCTTCTTACCTTTTTCCATAATAAAGGGGATAAATTAAAGCCCACCAAATAATCCAATGCCCGTCGTGCTTGCTGAGCATTAACCAAGTCCATGGAAATGGAGCGGGGATTATTGATTGCATCCTGAATTGCTGATTTGGTAATTTCATTGAAAAAAATCCGATGAATCGGTTTATCCTTGGTGAGATTTTTTTCTTTCATTAATTCATAAATATGCCAGGAAATGGCTTCGCCTTCGCGATCAGGGTCCGTTGCCAATAATAATGAATCTGATTTTTTGAGCATTTTTGCAATCGTTTCAATATGCCTTGAATTTTTTTCAATCGGAACATAAGTCATAGCAAAATGTTTATCGGGGTTAACTGAACCTTTACGTGCAGGCAAATCACGAACGTGACCGTAAGAGGCAACAACCTCATAATCATTACCCAAATATTTTTGTATTGTTTTAGCTTTGGCGGGTGACTCAACAATCACCAAATGTTTACTCATAGTAACGTTAACCTTATCCTTTTCACTTCATCCCTAAGCCACCAAAAACCCGCAAGGAGGAGAAACACGGGGATTGGTGCTGAAAATGAAATAGCAACAACTTCTAGTAGTATAGGAATAGATGATCTTTTAATGTAATGTCAATTCATCTTCTGATTGATAAAGAACTAAATCAAGAAAAGCCAACTGTTCTTCATTTAAAGTGCTGGCTAAAGTATTTCTAATTGTCCATTTAGTCTCTTGAAGAGTTACGATACGGGATTCAGAAAATTGCAATTGATTCAAAACCATTTCGAATGATTCTTCATTAAGAATTTTCCATAATTTCATACGCATGAGGAATTGATAACTGGCCTTGGTCAGTTTCATTTGTTCGTCATAAGTGAAAACTCGTGTTGATGTGTGTTGTTGTATTTTTAAATACATCACTTGTTCTTCAGGAGCCGAATTCTCTTCTTCGTTCAGGTCCGTTGCATCCTGATCAGCGGTTTTATGGCTTTTTTGCAGCTGGGTAAGACTTTTTTCAAATAAACTCAATAACATTTCGAATAAGTTATCTTTCATATACTAACACCTCATATAGCCACCGGGCACAGATACAACAGCCCCATTTAATTCTAATTCTGCAAGCTCACTAGTGACTTGCTCAACGGTGCATCCACTACGTAAAATGATCTGATCAACAGTTGTCATTTCAAAGCCAATGAACTTTACTAGGTTTTTATTCCCGCTGGCAAGAGGTAAAGTAGTTTTATCAGCTGATTGCTGTTCCGAATCGATTTGCAATTCTTCAAGAACATCCGCAACTGAAGTGACTAATTTAGCTCCTTGCTGCAACAGGTAATGACACCCCCGAGCCAGAGGATTATGAATGGAGCCAGGAATTGCCAAAACATCTCGATTTTGTTCCAGGGCCATTCGTGCTGTGATTAAGGAACCACTCTTTATTGCCGACTCAACAACCAAAGTGCACAATGACAAACCACTTATTATACGATTTCTCCGGGGGAAATGTCCAGCAGTAGGTGGACTTTTTAAAGGAAATTCGCTTATTAATAGGCCATTTTGCACAATTTGTTGCGCGAGTGAGTGATGCCGGCGGGGATAAATTTGATCAATTCCTGTCCCCAAAACAGCTATTGTTTGTCCTTTTGACTCCAGACATCCGCGGTGCGCCTCCGCATCGATACCTAAAGCCAAACCACTTACAATGGTAACCCCATAAGCGGCGATGGCTTTCGCAAAATGACGGGCATTCTCACTTCCGGTTACAGTGGGATTACGGCTCCCGACTACCGCTAATTTCGGCGGGTTTAAACTGCCAAGCACCCCTTTGACATACAAAACGATGGGAGGATCGTTAATTTCCTTCAACAGCGCAGGATAATCACAAGAGTCCCAGGTCAGTATGTGGTGGTTGTCTGCTGCTTGTAACCAATTGAGATCTTCATCAATCATATTCAAGTTAAAACCAGCTATAGTTTGCGCCAATGCGGGAGATAAACCCTCTTGCTCAAGCTCGGTTGCTGAGAGTCGAAACATATTTTCTAAATCAGGCCAGCGTTTTTGCAATTTTGCAACCGTCCGCGGCCCCACGCGCTCCATTCGATTTAATGCAAGATAGTAAGGTAAGTTATTCATGGATTTGTCACAAAATTATTTAAATAAACAGCTCGGGTTGAACGGACAACCAGTGCAAAACTGGCTTTGGTGAAGACACGAAATACCATAACCTCCCCAATGCGCTCAGGAGGCAATTGAATAGGGTAAAGTTTATTTTTAGGATCACTGACCGTACCCGAGTCGCGATAAATACCAAGCACATCCCCGGCTTCCAGGCCGTCACGTCCCCCTAGGCTAATCACCACGACCCCGCCTGCTGCTTCCTGTACATTCCCGTTAGGCATGCCGTCGGGCATATCGATAATAAATCCCTTAACGAAGAATTGGGGGGCTTTAGGCTCAAAATACAACTTGAATTCGGGACTATTATTGATCAATACACTGTCTTGAACTTTAACCCCTTCGTTAATATTGGTTAACAATATAGTTGCGGGTTCACCCCCGGCCACCAACTCGGCATACCCTACCAAATCTGCCCGATACCCCAAGAGCTCTTTGGTAATCGGATGCTCGTAATTTTTTCCTCCCCGAAAAATGGAATAAGCGGGAATACCTCCGGTAGGTAAATCCCGTGAGGGATGCAACCCGCGGACATAAGCTTCATCCCCTTGACCTCCTATCATATGTTCCCCGATTAAAGCGACGATGTAGGGGGCCTTGCTGAGAATATCCTGATCCAATATAAGAGACTCATTTAAAAAAGGCTTGATTTCACTTAAGGGAACTGGAAGTACCGCTTCCTCCAAAGGCATAGGCCGCGCATTAGGCGATAATTTGACGGTACCATTCGATAGGACTCTAAGGTAAGGCTTGTTTTTATAATAGGATAAGACAAGGACTGCACCAGGATACAACCGTTTGGGATTTTTTATTTTGGGATTGACATGCCAAAGTTTTTTCCATTCCCAGGGATTATGCAGGTAGTGACTGGATATACTCCATAAAGTGTCGCCCGATTGAACAACATAACGCTCAGGGGCATCAGATCTTAAACTTAAAGCATAGTTGCATGCGGAGAAGAAGAGAAAGATTAAAAAGAGAATAAATCTCATTAGAGTCAATCCTTTGTTGGAATATCTTGCAGCCTTTCATTATATAAACGATAATATTAACATGATTTTTATGCAGAGAACCAGATAAACAAATGGCCATTCATACAATTCTATATTTACCAGACCCTCGATTAAGGGATGTTGCAAAACCTGTTGTTCATTTTGATGATAAATTACAAACCCTGATTGATGACATGTTTGAAACCATGTATGACGCCCGGGGTGTTGGGCTTGCAGCCCCACAAATTGGCGTGGGTTTACGTTTATCCGTTATTGATATTGAGGGCGATAAGCAAAATCAGCTCGTGATTATCAATCCCGAAATTGTTACTGCTGAGGGTGAAAAAAAATTTGAGGAAGGCTGTCTTTCTGTTCCTGGAGCTTATGATACTGTAATTCGGGCCGAAAAAGTTACTGTGAAGGCTTTGGATAGAAATGGAAAACCTTTCGAAATAAATGCTGAGGGCTTGCTTGCTGAGTGTTTACAACATGAAATTGATCATATGAATGGGAAACTTTTTATTGATCTGCTTTCTCCCTTGAAAAAAGCCATGGCCCGGAAGAAACTGGAAAAATTCAAACGCCAACACGCACGCAAATAATAAGCTGCAGTTTTGCCGCTTCAATTCAAGCTGTGTCCCTATAAGGCATCCCGTGGTCAAATGAGTACTTATCATGAGTCAATTGAATATTATTTTTGCTGGAACACCAGAATTTGGTTTGCCCTGTCTTGATGCCTTACTGCACTCAACACATCATATTCAAGCCATTTATACCCAACCCGACCGCCCTGCCGGACGCGGTCGAAAGTTGCAGGCTTCCGCAGTTAAAGAATGGGCAGTATCACATCAAATCCCCGTCTACCAACCCCAGAATTTTAAAAATCCTGAAGCAATTTCTGAACTTGCCGCCTTAAAACCGGATGTTATGGTTGTTATTGCCTATGGGTTAATCCTGCCGAAAGCAGTTCTTGAAATTCCACGCCTGGGCTGTATCAACGTACATGCTTCCTTGTTACCCCGCTGGCGTGGGGCCTCTCCCATTCAATCTGCCATTCTTCATGGGGATAAGGAAACGGGAGTTACCATTATGCAAATGGATGCCGGCATGGACACAGGAGCGATGCTTCGCAAGGTAATTTGCCCCATAAGCGCCTCGGAAACTGCCCAAAGTTTACATGACAAGCTGGCCCAGATCTCCGCCGAACCTTTATTGCAAACCTTGAATGAACTCGCCGCGCAAACCCTCCACCCAGAAATCCAAAATGATGAATTAGCGACCTATGCCAAGAAAATCAATAAAGAAGATGCCCTCATTAACTGGCATGACGCCGCTGGAGAAATCGACTGCAAAATTCGTGCGTTTAATCCCTGGCCGATCGCTTATACCGCTTTGCATGAAGAAATTTTGCGTATCCACAAGGCACAGGTAGTTTCATTGGAAACAAAGCAAGTTCCAGGCACCGTGATTGACATCGATAAAAAAGGACTGGTGGTTGCAACGGGCGATCAGGGTTTGCTTATAGAAAAAATCCAGTTTCCGGGAGGCAAGGTGATTTCTATTGCTGACTGGTTAAACTCTTCTAAATCGACGCTGCATACAGGGTATGTATTTCAATGAATAAGAACGAGCGACTGCATGCCTTAAAAATTTTAACCTGTTTACTGACCGAAAAATCATCCTTATCCCAACTGATGACACCTACTGCCGAAGTATCGCCAATGACCAAAGAGATATGCTTCGGGGTTTGTCGTCATTATTTTCGTCTGCAAGCCATAGCAGGATATTTGGTGCAAAAAAAGCCCAAAGAAATCGAAGTATGGGTGGCTTTGCTTATAGGGATTTATCAATTACATTACATGCAGCAACCTGATTATGCGGTAGTTCAGGAAACTGTGGCATTGCTTGGAAAAATTAAAAAGACTTGGGCCAAAGGGTTGGTAAATGCCGTTTTACGCAATTTCTGCCGTCAACACGAAGAAATTTTACAGCGCCTGAACCAGGATCCTCAATTTGTTTATGGCCAACCGCAGTGGTTGCTGAACCGCTTGCAAAAAAATTGGCCCAGGGATTGGCAGGCAATAGCCCATGCAAATGATGAACGCCCGCCTATGGTGTTACGGGTTAATATCCAAAAAAACTCACTTGCTGAATATTTAAACATATTAAAGGCACAGGGTATTGCAGCCGAAGCTCATCCGGTTGCCCCTGAAGGAATTATCTTAGCCACTCCCTGTGATGTCCACCAACTGCCGGGCTTTGCCGAAGGATGGGTTTCAGTGCAAGATGGCGCCGCACAGTTAGCTGCATCCTTATTGTCGCTAAAACCCGGTTTACGCCTTCTTGATGCCTGTTGTGCGCCCGGAGGAAAGACCTGCCATATTCTGGAACAAGAACCCAATCTGGCAACATGCATTGCTTTAGACGTAGATGAACGACGGTTGCAACGGGTTCAGGATAATTTAAACCGGCTTGGCTTGCACGCAACGTTGAAGCAAGGCGATGCCTTAACGCCCTCTGTTTGGTGGGATGGCCAACCCTTTGATCGTATTTTGCTCGATGCCCCCTGCTCTGCAACAGGCGTCATTCGCCGCCATTCAGATATTAAATTATTACGCAATGATGAAGAAATTGATAAGATAATTCATATCCAGCAGGAGATGCTGGAGTGTTTATGGGCTTTGCTGGCCAAGGGAGGCTTACTGGTCTATGCCACCTGCTCGGTAATGTCTGAGGAAAATGAACAACAAATTGCACATTTTGTGGCGAATCATCCAGACTGTACGATAATAAAAGAACCTTGGGCTTGGGGGCGTGCAACAGAGCACGGCCAACAAATTTTACCAGGAGAGCAAAGTATGGACGGATTTTTTTATGCCGTATTACTTAAGGATAGAAAATGACAATAAACTGGCCCTTAATTACTGTTTTATTTATTTTGTCCATCCCCGGTGTAACCATTGCAATAAAACGTTTAATCTTTTTTTTATTATCCGATAATTCTGACGCATTAAAAAAACGCATAAGCGGTTTTGCCATTTTACAAACTTTGTTTATGGTTTTTATATTGAGCCTGGCAGGAACAATATTGTCTAAAAGCACAGGGTTGGGAGACCCTATACTTGAAGGCCTGCTGCAAGGTACTGCAGGGGGAAGTGCCCTGATTCCTGTATTACTGCCCACCCTTATCTATGGCTTATGCGGGTTATTAGTATTTTTGGTTCTTTATTATGGTGTGTTTGCACGCATCCTGGATAAAAAGAGTATGGAAGTCATGTCTAAAATCCGCAAGACCCTGGGGGTTGATGGCTGCGCCCTTTATGGAGGCGTGGTCGAGGAAATCATTGCCCGTTGGGGATTAATGAATCTCGCTACTTTTTTTGCTTTGCTCTTTACCAAGCAATACCCCAACTTGATTATATGGATGTCCATTCTCATCAGCGGACTGGTATTTGCTGTCACCCAAATTCCTGTTTACCTTGCTGCTGGCGGCAGCTCAAACCGGCACTTTATTTACTCCGTGCTTCTCCTTAGCTTGTATCAATCATTACTTTTTGGATATGTGTTTTGGCAATATGGAATTATTACTGCAATATTGGCACATATGGTGTTCCATTTAGGATGGGCAGCATTCGAAAGCGTAAAAAAACTGTAAAGCTACTCCCCCTTAATCTTGTCTTAACCTTGATCTTTTATCCTACAAGGGAAAGTATTCAAAGTCAGGGGGGTAGGACATGGCCACTTCAAGTAATGAATTTGCTGCTTTGGTAAATCAATTGCACAAATCACCTAATGATCCCGTTTTAAAGCAAGCCATAGTCCAACATTTACCTAAAATGATGGCTCTGGCACAGGATAATCCTTTGGCCTTATATCACCTGGCCCATATTTATCCGCCCACTTCTTCCCAGTACCAACAAACCATGCGTCAATCTGCAAATTTAGGGTGTACGAATGCCATGCTGGTGATGATGCACATATTGGGAAAAGCAAATGATGTGAACGACTTGAAAAAAGCAGTACATTATTTGACGATGATTAACAAATCAAACGATTCCTACATCAAGGAACAAGCCAAAGCATTACTTGATGAATATCCTCAGTTAGCTAAAGTAGCCAACGAGCAAGCGAAGACCCACATAAGTTATGGCCTCGCCCATCGCTTCTTTACCCCTCAACGGGAAAAAGAAGAATCAATGGAGCTGCAGCATGCTGTGGCGTGTAACGCTTAAATAGAGACAAGTCCCGGGCATGGCGCAAGCCTTACCCCGGGTTACACAATCGCTAAACTAAAACTTATACAATTAAAAAGCGGAAATTCTTCTGGATCTCGTTCAAATCGAACTGATTTAAATATAATGAAAAACTCATCCATGCACTTAAAGCCGCCAAATCCTGAAACGGAGGCGGAAGATAGACAGGATTGGTTAAAACTCCCCGCTCTTTTAATTCCGTGAGTAAAGGCAAATCGTCCAAAACCAATTTACCGGTAAATAACAAAGGTATGGACTCCACATGCTTTTTGCTGATTGCAAAACGGATGTAATTATAAATCAATACAAAACCCTTGGCGTAGGATAAATCCTTGGTAAAAGGACCACCCGTGGGGGTACTTCCCCGAAACACACGCACTGACTGATTGTAACTGTCTTCTTCACTTAAACCGCAATCCATAAAATAGTTATAAATATCGAGAAAGTCTGCCCCTTGCGTCACCATGTCCAGAGCAATTACACGGTTGGTAATCTTGAGCATACGGCTAGGGTACGAAGAAAAAGTGACTACTTCGGTAATTACAGCTAGACCCTCTTGGATAACACTACTGGAGGGAGAACCCTTGGAGAGAAAAAAGCAATTGGGTTGCATTGAGCCATTCAAGGTGGTCCCCACGTGAACCCACCCTTCATGGACCTCCAGATAACGAAGGTCGCGATCACTAAACATGGCTTGTTGACTTAATTTTATATTATCCGCACCGGCTGATGCATCCGCGATCATTTCATCACTGACCATTACAGTCACTTTACCCGGATGTTTATCGAAAAATTGTCCCAAACGGGCCTGTAAAATTTCCTGGGCTTGCTGGGGCGTATGGCGTTTGACATCAGCTTCCGATTGCAATTGCACACTAAGCCCCGATAACACATCAAAAAGCAAAGTACCCATCTCCGACATGCGGGGCCCACCGGCATAGAATACATCATTCGGGCTGCCATACAATTCCATCGCCAACTCGGAAAATGCAGGGGTGCCGCGCGCAGCCAACATTTGTGTGGCGCGGCTGTATTCCTCACACTGACGGCGGATTAAACGGGTTAAGGTAGAATATTGACCCAATTGATTCTGGGTATCGCGCAAAATAATACGAAATTCTTCCTGCTTTTCATGAACGTCGAAAGGCAGTGGTTTTTTTTCGTAATATTCCTTATCGACCGGGGGAAGTTTTTTTCCTTTATTTTTAAAAAAATCCCTTTTTATGGTTTCATCCCATTTAATACTATCAAGAATCCTGATTTTGCGTTGCGCTTCCACAATACGCTGTGATAATTCCTGTACAATAAGCAATTCAGCTGATTCTGATGGTGTCATAATAAATCCCCCTAGGATACAGGTGGTTCGATACTCACACGTGCATCTTGGTTCTGTTGAGGCAAGTCATAAAAATTACTAATATTCGCTCTCGTTAACGGAGGCGGCACTTCTAAAGAAGGTCCATTAGCACTGCCCAAGTAAAGATTTTCACCATTACTGGCATAACGACTACACCCGGATAGCGCGAGCGCAAAAAAAACAATAAAACACAACTTTTTCACTTAAATCAACTCCAAACTCTTCATCGCCTTTTCCAGCGGCTCATGAAACTCTTTAGATAAACACGTCAACGGCATTCTTAATTCATTCTCCATTAACCCCATTTGGTTTGCTGCCCATTTTATTGCAATTGGATTGGTTTCAACAAACAATAATTCATACAGAGGTGCAAGCTGCTCATTTAAACGCAAACATGCAGCATGATCCCCATCTAAAGCCGAATCACATAATTTGGCCATAAATTTGGGAACCACATTCGCTGCCGCTGAAATATTTCCCTTCGCCCCAGCCAACATCCACGATGCTGCAGTAAAATCATCACCACTAAACACATCGATACTGCCTTCTGAAAGGCGTAAAATTTGCTGTAAGCGAGTCATTTGTCCGGTGGCGTCTTTTATCCCCACAATATTGGAAATCTTGGCAAGCCGGGCTACTGTTTCGGGCAACATGTCACATGCCGTTCTCGTGGGCACATTATAAAGAATAATCGGGATTGCCACTTCCTTGGCTATTTGGCTGTAATGCAAAAACAATCCTTCTTGAGTAGGCCTGATGTATGCAGGAGTCATAATTAATGCAGCATGAGCACCATATTCCATAGCTTCCTGGGTGAGTTGGATGCAATCACGTGTTGCATTCATTCCGGTGCCCGCAATAACAGGAATACGTTCTTTTGATTGCTCTATTACCGTTTTAATGACCAGTAATTTTTCTTCATGAGATAAAGTACCTGATTCCCCGGTGGAACCTGCTGCAACAAGGCCATGGCTACCCATTTCGATATGGTATTCAACCAGTTCACGCAACCGTGGTACATCAACCTCATCATTCTTCATGGGTGTTAATAAAGCAACAATGCTTCCTTTAAACATATTATCCCCTGTTCTTTTTTTTATTATTACTAATACTACTGGAAAAAGAGGGTCAGAGTAAAATCTGATCTTGAAAAAGCAATCAGCAAAAATAAATTATGGGCACAAATTTGACACTTAATATTTTTTTTGTACTAAAATCATAGTGAGATGAAGAAATCAGGATTTTCTGAACATAGGCAATTGCTGTAAGCATGCAGAAATTCCTGGAGAACCACAAAAGGGAGTTCACTATGAAAAAAATTATCGCTCCATTATTTTTTATCGGTCTGTCAGCATTCATGCTTGGGGGTTGCACCAACACCGAAGTAGGTACTGGTGTCGGCGGTGCTGCTGGGGCTGGTATTGGATATGCAGTCAGCGGAGGCAGCGCTGTGGGAACAGTAATCGGTGCTGGAGCTGGTGCCCTGGTAGGGAATGCAATTGGACGAGAACAAGACAGAAGATCCTATTACCACCATCGCCATTATCGTCCTGGTTATAATTATTACTATTATTAATTTATAACCAAATAAAAAACACCCTTAATCTTTATAGATAAGGGTGTTTTTATTTTATGAATATTCAGCTTTAGTAAATATTTGCATTGAAGAATTAAAAACACTAGAAACATCTTTTAGAAAAAAATTATTTAATTTAAGGCAATATCAAATTTCCATTGCTATACTTTTTAAAGAATTTCAAGATTAATCCTAAGCGATTGATCATTAAATCAAAAAATAATACAAGGATGGTGATCATGCGTTTAAAAAATAAAGTAGCAATAGTTACAGGCGCTGCCAGTGGAATAGGTAAAGAAATTGCTCTTGTCTATGCCAAGGAGGGAGCTAAAGTTGCCATCGCCGATCTGAATCTCGATCAAGCCAAAGAGGCGGCCGAAGAGATAAAATCCAAAGGTGGAGACGCTATGGCAGTTGCCATGAATGTCACCAATGAGGAAGAGGTCGATAATGGTGTTGATGAGGTAGCCAAACACTTTGGCGGTGTGGATGTGATGGTCAGCAATGCCGGAATCCAAATTATCAGCCCCGTAGATCAGCTGGCTTTTTCCGATTGGAAAAAACTAATAGCAATTCAATTGGACGGTGCATTCCTCACCACCCGCGCCGCGTTAAAACATATGTATGCTTCAGGTAAAGGGGGAAGCATCATTTATATGGGTTCAGTGCATTCCAAAGAAGCGTCTAAATTAAAAGCCCCTTATGTGACTGCAAAACACGGTTTAATTGGCTTGTGTAAAGTGGTTGCCAAGGAAGGAGCTGCCCATAATGTACGGGCTAATGTCATTTGTCCAGGGTTTGTACGCACCCCGCTGGTTGACAAACAAATCCCCGAACAAGCTAAAGAATTGGGAATCACTGAAGAGCAAGTGATCAAAAATGTCATGCTAAAAGATACCGTTGATGGGGAATTCACCACTACGGATGATGTAGCACAAACTGCGTTATTTTTTGCTTCGTTTGAATCCAATGCCCTGACAGGTCAATCGCTTATTGTAAGTCATGGGTGGTTTATGGAGTAATTTCTATGCCTCCGACAAAAAAAACTAAATTGAGGGAGCACCCTCGCCACATTGCCTGCTGTTTTCAAGGGGGAGGCGCTTTAGGCGCCTATCAGGTGGGAGTGGTTCATGCCCTGGATGAGGCGGGTTATGATCCTACCTGGTTTGCCGGCACTTCTATAGGAGCAATAAATGCTGCTATTGCGGCGGGCAATCCACCTGGAGTACGCATTGAAAAAATGTATCAATTTTGGGAGACCATCGCCACCCCATCCTTAATACAAAGCAACATCTTTCCTGACGATGATGAAAGTCGAAAAATAGAACATTTTTTCTCTGCTCAATCCGCTTTACTTTTTGGCCAGCCTGGTTTTTTTACACCGCGTTTTCCACCTCTGTTTCTAGGATACTATGACAAGCCGGATTCTTTGAGTTTTTACGATACCAAGGAACTTAGATCCACCTTGGAACAGTTTATTGATTTCGATCGCCTCAATTCCAATGAAACCCGCATCAGTATTGGGGCCGTTGAAGTCTGTTCCGGGGCGATGAGATATTTTGATTCGCAGGAGATGAAAATTGGACCTGAACATATTATGGCCAGTGGGGCATTACCGCCTGGTTTTCCTGCCATAGAGATTGAAGGGGAATATTATTGGGATGGTGGTATTTCCAGTAACTCTCCAGCAAGTTACGTACTCTCCGTAAATCGATGTCCGCGAAAATTACTCTGTTTTGCAATTCATTTATTTGACTCGTTTGGCTTGTACCCCACATCGTTTGACGCCGTGTTAAAGCGCAAAAAAGACATTGAGTACTCCAGCCATTTTGCGCATACCATTGAAATGTATCAGCAGATTCATGCGTTAAAAAACGCCATCCATATCCTTTCCCATTATGTTCCTGAAGAAGAAAAAGGAAATCCGGATTTAAAACTCTGCATCGCCCGGGGACATCAGTCTACAGTGTCCGTAGTTCGATTTTTATATGAATACGATGATACTGAGTTTTCCTCGAAAGATTATGAGTTTTCTAAAAAAAGCATCATGGAACGTATCAAACATGGGTACATTGCTGGAAAGAAAGCCGTTAAAAAATCGCCCTGGAATAAACCCGTCCCTCGAACTCTGGGCATTGCTGTATACGATATGGCGGCTAACAAACATCTAAAAGAGGAGCCTGAAAAATGAAAGAATCAGAAGTAGTGAAAAAAGCATTCGCTATGCCACTCGTCAGCCCAGCTTATCCTCGTGGACCATATCGATTTATCAATAGAGAATTCTTAACGATCACTTATGAAACGGATATGGATCTGCTGCGGGAAATAGTCCCTGAACCCTTGGAAGTAGTAGAGCCTTTGGTCAAATTTGAATTCATTCGCATGCCTGATTCCACGGGCTTTGGTGATTATACGGAATCAGGACAAGTAATCCCTGTACGCTATAAGGGTAAAATGGGAAGTTACTCCCATGCCATGTTTCTGGATGATCTTCCTCCCATTGCAGGGGGCCGTGAAATTTGGGGATTTCCCAAAAAGTTAGCGCAACCCAAGCTGGAAGTAGTGCATGAAACCCTTTTAGGTACTTTGGAATATGGACCTTTTCGTATAGCCACAGCAACAATGGGTTATAAATATGAAGCCCTCGATAATAAAAAAGTTGCCGAAACAATGAGTTCCCCGAACTATCTGTTAAAGATAATTCCCCATGTTGATGGAAGCGTCAGAATCTGTGAATTGGTAGAGTATTATCTTGAAGATGTGGTGATCAAAGGAGCATGGAAAGGGCCCGCTCAATTGCAATTAGAACCCCATGCCTTGGCTCCTGTAGCGGATCTTCCTATTCGAAAAATAATAAATGGCGTCCATTTATTAACTGATCTTACCTTGCCTTATGGTCGCGTAGTTCACGATTATTTAAAATAAAGGCTTGGAGACCACTTAAAAATGCTAATTCTTATAGGCTATGTAGTCATATTACTCTGTGTTTTTGGCGGATTTGCCCTTGGGGGCGGCCATCTCAAAGCAGTTTTTCAACCGATTGAGCTGCTCATTATAGCGGGAGCAGCCATCGGTTCATTAATTGTTGCGAACAGCGCTTCTGTACTAAAAGCTCTGTTAAAGGCGATACCTAAAGTCTTTCGCGGTGAAAAATCGGTCAAGGAGAATTACAGTAATTTGTTAGGATTGTTGTACAATCTTTTGAATAAAGCACGCCAACAAGGATTAATGTCCCTGGAAACAGACATTGAATTACCTGAAGAAAGCCCTATTTTCAATGCTTATCCCTCACTGATGAAAAATCATCACGTTATTGAGTTTATTTGCGATTATTTAAGGTTGATCATTACTTCAAACCTGCAACCGTTCCAACTTGAAGCCTTGATTGACATGGAAATTGAATCCCATCATGAGGAGGAAATGATCCCGGCTAATGCCTTGTCGAAACTGGCTGATGCCATGCCGGCCTTTGGTATCGTGGCGGCAGTTCTTGGAGTGGTCCATACCATGGAATCAATCAATTTACCCCCACCAGAACTGGGAGTACTGATTGCCCATGCACTTGTTGGAACTTTTTTGGGTATTTTAATTGGTTATGGATTCGTAGGTCCTGTCGCATCGGCCATGGAACATCAGGCTAATCAAACCCAGTTGATGCTGTATTGCATCAAAGCAACAATACTGGCTAGTTTGCACAATAATCCTCCCATTATTGCAGTAGAATTTGGGCGAAAAGTATTGTTCTCCGCACAACGTCCCTCATTTTCACAACTTAATGAAGAAATTAAAAACTTCAAACCAGCAGCCTCTTCATCGCGCTCCGAGGAGAATAATGCTGCCGAACCTACCCCGAGTTAATGAGGTTACAGCATGAATGATAGCAGCGATAAAGGAAAATCGGGCTCAACTCCAATAATTCGCAAAATAAAAAGAAATAAGCACAAGCATCACGGAGGATCATGGAAAATCGCTTTTGCTGATTTTGTTACCGCGATGATGGCGTTTTTTTTGTTAATGTGGTTAATCGCTTCATTGAATAAAGCTCAGAAAGACGGGATTGCCGAATATTTCAAACAACCGATGAAAATAACTTTTTTTGGAGGTGAAAACGTAGGCAATCAGCAAATTAATCTTAAAGGCGGCGGGCCTAATCTTAAAGACACCAATGGCCAAATTTCTAAAACAGATAAATCCTCCCCCCAAAGTACAAAGGAACAAAACATTCAAGTCATTCAATCCAATAAAGAAGAAACCCAAAAACTTGAAGAGTTAAAATCTCAAATTAACTTAAGCATTCAACAAGACCCTTCACTTGCTGGATTAAAGAACCAATTATTGATGGAAGTGGTAAAGGATGGCCTACGCATCCAATTAATCGACAATCAAAAAAAACCCATGTTTGATGTGGGATCCGACAAACTCAATCCGGATATGGAGCCTCTTTTTATTCAAATTGCCAAACTGCTTAAAAATGTACCCAATAAAATTACCATCGAAGGGCATACCGATGCCCATCCCTATCATAATCCTGAGGAATTGGAGTATACCAATTGGGAGCTATCTACCCAAAGGGCCAATGCCGCTCGCCGCGCTTTGGTTAAAGCAGGTTTAGACCCCGACAGAGTCATTCGTATCTCAGGCTTTGCATCAACCTTACTGCTTAATACCCAAGATCCATTCAGCCCTGAAAACCGGCGAATCAGCATCATGGTCATCAAAAAAGAAGTGGAAAATAAAATGATGAAGAGTAAATAATTCTGGATTCTGGAATGCAGCGCCGTGAAACTTGGCCTGATTGAACTCTCAATCGCGGCTTTCACGGCGCTGCCCCAAGATGAAAACAAAGTACAAAAATAAATCCTAGACGGTGGAAGCGTTCAACATCCAGCGCGCCTTTTCATGGGCTGCAATGCGTTCACTTAGCAAAGCAACGGTTCCTTCATCGCCATCTTCCTGGGCAAGTTTAATGGCCGCGTTTAAATCTTTAACCAACACCCCATTATCCTGAGCCAGCTCGCTCACCATTTTGTTTGCATCGATACTGGAATCACCGTCTTTTATTGTTTTTAACTGGTTTAGGGCGGTAAAAGTAGCAGGAGCCTTATGTCCCATAATCAAAATGCGCTCTGCTATTTGATCGATTGCTTCTGCCAAAGCTCTATATTGCATTTCGAATAATTCATGTAAACTCTTAAACTGTACTCCCTTAACATGCCAGTGATAATTTTGTGTTTTAAGATACAAAGCATAAGTATCTGCCAGAATTACTTCCAATTTTTTAATTATTGCTCCCATCACTACTCCTGATTTTATTTTTCCATCATTTTCGATAATACCTTTAAAAAATACCAGTGTTTTCAAATAAAAAAAACCCGCCATCAGGCGGGTTTTTAAAGGAAATGGGAATGAGAGGGGCTTACATCATGCCGCCCATGCCTCCCATACCGCCCATTCCGCCCATGCCGGCCATGTCACCAGCTGCTTCTTCTTTCTTTGGTAAATCAGCAACCATGCACTCAGTGGTCAGCATTAAACTGGCTACAGAAGCCGCGTTTTGTAATGCCATACGAGTTACTTTAGTTGGATCCAAAATACCCATGTCAACCATGTCTCCAAACTCGCCTGTTGCAGCATTGAAGCCATAGTTATCTTTGTTTTCAGCTACTTTGTTTACAATGACGGAAGCTTCATAACCAGCATTTGAGACGATCTGGCGCATTGGCGCTTCAATCGCACGACGCAGGATGTTGATACCCATGTTTTGGTCGTCATTGTCGCCTTTCAAAGAATCCAGAGCTTTTTGTGCACGGATTAAGGCAACACCACCACCAGCTACGATACCTTCTTCTACAGCAGCACGTGTAGCATGTAACGCATCTTCAACGCGTGCTTTTTTCTCTTTCATTTCTACTTCAGTAGCTGCACCAACTTTGATAACCGCAACACCGCCAGAAAGTTTAGCAACACGCTCTTGTAATTTCTCACGATCGTAATCAGAAGTAGTTTCTTCAATTTGAGCACGAATTTGAGAAATACGAGCATTGATTTCAGAAGCTTTACCTTCGCCATCGATAATTGTAGTGTTTTCTTTGGTAACTACGATACGTTTTGCAGTACCCAGATCTTCCAAAGTAGCAGCTTCAAGGCTCTTGCCGATTTCTTCAGAAATAACTTGGCCATGAGTCAGGATTGCGATGTCTTGTAACATTGCTTTACGGCGATCGCCAAAGCCAGGAGCTTTAACCGCACATACTTTAACAATACCACGCATGTTGTTAACAACCAGAGTTGCTAAAGCTTCACCTTCAACATCTTCAGCGATAATCAACAAAGGACGGCCAGATTTTGCAACACCTTCCAATACAGACAACATGTCGCGAATGCTGGAGATTTTCTTGTCAACCAACAGAATGAACGGATGCTCAAGTTCGCAAGTCATGTTTTGTTGATTGTTGATGAAGTATGGAGAGATATATCCACGGTCAAACTGCATACCTTCAACAACAGATAATTCATTTTCAAGGCTATTGCCGTCTTCAACAGTAATAACGCCTTCTTTACCTACTTTATCCATCGCGCTTGCAATAATAGAACCAATTGCTTCATCAGAGTTAGCAGAAATAGTACCTACTTGGGCAATTGCTTTGTTGTCCTTGCATGGTTTGGACATAGTTTGCAATTTCTTGGTAATTGCAGCAACTGCTTTGTCAATGCCGCGTTTGAGATCCATTGGATTCATACCTGCAGCAATTGCTTTATATCCTTCAACAACAATCGCACGAGCCAATACAGTAGCTGTAGTAGTACCGTCTCCAGCAGTATCAGAAGTCTTAGAAGCAACTTCTTTAACCATTTGAGCGCCCATGTTCATGAAGCGTTGATCAAATTCGATTTCTTTAGCAACAGACACACCGTCTTTAGTTACAGTGGGAGCGCCATAAGCCTTTTCCAAAACAACATTACGGCCGCGTGGACCCATAGTAACCTGCACAGCATCCGCCAATGCATTAACACCTGCTAACATTTGTAGACGCGCATCGTCACCAAAACGTAATTCTTTAGCCATTATTTCTTTCTCCTAATGAAACGATTACTTCTCGATTACACCCATGATGTCGTCTTCACGCATCACAACCAATTCTTTACCGTCGATTTTCACTTCAGTACCTGAGTATTTGCCAAACAGAACAACATCACCCACTTTAACTGCTAAAGCGCGAACATCGCCATTGTCCAGGATCTTGCCGGCACCAACAGCAATAATTTCACCGCGCATTGGTTTTTCAGTAGCGCTATCGGGAATAACAATACCACCTGCTGTGGTACGTTCTTCTTCCATACGACGAACAACAACTCGATCGTGTAAAGGACGAATTTTCATACTTTTATCTCCTTAATTAAACTTTAAAGTCAATTTGCAATGTTACTGACTGCCATATGGGGACTAGGAAATGAGTTTCAAGGGGTAAAATAAAAAAAATTTAGATTTAGTTTTCTCACAGCATATGATGTTCTGATATAGTTATTAATTATAGGTGATTGAAACCCATTTAGCCTGGGTGGGCGCAATAAAAAAAGAATTTATCTGGTAGTATCCAAGGTCTGCTGCCCCCCCACCCGGGCTCCATTATTTATAAGGTTTGAGAATGAGAAAATGGTTTTTATTGTTAGTTTTTTATATAACCACATTTGCTCTGCATGCAAACCCGCTACCCGCTGCAGAAGTATTCCATGTCAATGTCTCTACAGTAGATCCTAATACATTTGCCATTAATTTCCAGATAAAACCCAATTATTTTCTCTATAGCGATCGTATTAAATTGACCAGCGAAATGAACCATGCGATTCAGTTGGGAACCCTGAGATTCCCGCCTACAGAGAAAAAAGTAGATAAACAAGGCCATATTTATACTGTATATAGGAATCAGGTCACTATTCCCGTGGGTATTTTAGGCAATAAGGCCGGAAAAGCGCTGGTGGATTTGACCTATCAGGGATGCTCTGACGATGGTTTTTGTTATGCTCCGGAAACCAAAACGATTCAGTTAACTATAGATAACAACCTGGCTTTAACCCAAGCAAGCTTCCAGCAAACACCTAAGGAAGAAGCTGTTGCCGCAGAAGAATCCCAGAATGATGGAATCTCCCATGTCTTTTCGAGCAATAACTGGTTCCTGATTTTAATTACCTTTTATGGTTTTGGTTTGCTTTTATCATTTACCCCCTGCATTTTACCCATGGTCCCAGTTTTATCGGGAATTATTGTGGGCCACGGTAAGGAAATTACTACAAGAAAAGCTTTTTTTCTCTCATTAAGCTATGTGGTGAGCATGTCGATTACCTATTCAATAATTGGTGCAGTAGTTGCCTTACTGGGAGCTAATTTGCAAATCAGCATGCAATCGCCTTGGTCTGTAGGTGTATTTAGCCTAATTTTTTTACTGTTAGCTTTATCCATGTTCGGGTTTTATGAGTTTAAATTACCGCACTCCTGGCAAACAAAAATCCATGGCTCCAGCAATCGAAGAGGAGGCCATTATTTTGGTGCAGCCATCATGGGATGCCTGTCAACCCTGATTCTTTCTCCTTGTGTTACCGCACCCTTGATCGGGGTCTTGACCTATATTGCCCAAACCGGAAACGTTCTTTTAGGGTGTGTGACTTTATTTGTTTTAGGTCTGGGAATGGGAACACCATTGCTGCTCATCGGTACTTCTGCAGGAAGATGGTTACCGGAAACAGGCAGCTGGATGAATACCATCAAGGCACTCTTTGGAATTATTTTTATTGCCGTTGCCATTGAGCTCATTTCACGTGTAGCCCCCCCCTTGCTGAGTATGATTTTGTGGGCAAGTTTACTTATTTTTTCAGGAATCTACAGCGGTGCTCTCACCTATTCGGCAACCCACCGTGAAAAATTTAACCAGGGCGTGGGCCTCATTCTGCTCGTCTATGGCTTTTTGATTTTGGTGGGGGCAAGCATGGGTGCAACCAATCCGTTACAGCCTTTAACAATCCAATCAGCAAATGCTGCGCCCATTGAAGCACAGCAGCAACAGAGTTTGAAAACCATAAAGGAGGCGTTGGCTAATGCCGAAGGAAAACCGGTGATGCTTGATTTCTATGCCGACTGGTGTACCTCCTGCAAGGTAATGGAAGCCACAACATTCAAAGATTCCCGGGTAGAAAAAGCTTTGGCAGGTTTTACCGTAATTAAAATTGATGTCACGGCAAACAGTAGAGAAAATAAAGCTCTGCTGGATTACTTCCATGTTGTGGCGCCCCCAACTTTCCTGTTTTTCGATGCACAAGGAAATGAACTTACTCATCTTAAGTTGGTGGGTGAAGTCTCGACAAATAAATTTTTAAAAACCCTGAAGCAGGTTGATTAGCGAAAACCAATTTTTACCTACATTGCCCCATAGAAAATCTTTTCAATGGGAAAGGAACTAACACTTTCCCTATACTCCTGGGGCTTTTGTTAAAAAGGTTAGGTATATTCCCTAAACTATCCTATCGGTTAATAATTAGTTTCCTAAGGTTTGCCCTTACCTTTATCAAGCCATTTTTGCTTCAAATCCTTATTTAAACATTTTCCCGCACCTGCCGGAGGTTTTTATTCACGCCTTAAAAGTCGGTTAACTCCCGATTTTTCCATTGTAAAACATGAGCTTAATCGGATTTATTTTTAAACCACATGGGCAAATTTGATTCATTTTCTATATGAACTATAGTTATAAATGCATTGAGGAACAAGAACGTCGGAAATCCCCGTCTAAGGATAGAATATGGACCGTCAACTCATTGTTAAAAAAGAAGTTTCTGCAGCAATTCCTTCAAAATATGGTTCTTTTGAACTTTCATTATTTACTACAAATCAGGATGATAAAGAGCATCTTCTGCTCACATTTGGATCAGTACACAACGCCGATGATATTTTAGTCCGGATTCATTCGGAGTGTATGACTGGCGATATTTTAGGATCCTTACGATGCGATTGTGGTGAGCAACTGCAAATGAGCATGAGTCAAATTGCTATCGAGGGTCGCGGTATTATCATTTACCTTCGCCAGGAGGGGCGTGGAATAGGATTGATTGATAAATTACGTACCTATAATTTGCAGGACCAGGGAAAAGATACCGTCGATGCAAACCTGGCGTTGGGTCACGGAGAAGATGAACGCTCCTATGAGGTGGCCGCTGAAATATTAAAAGAGTTGCAAATCAAATCAATACGTTTACTGACGAATAATCCTCAAAAAATTGAAGCATTAAATCAACTCGCATTAAATGTTACCTCCAGAGTCCCTATCAAAGGCTCTATTCATCCCCATAATGCGTACTATTTATTGACTAAAAAACAAAAAATGAATCATATATTTGAAGAGGATGATCTCAAGGAGCTGTACAAAAAATGCTCCTGTTTCTTCAAAAAAAGAAAACCTCTGGTAACCCTGGCTTATGCCCAAAGCCTTGACGGATCCATTTCATTTCACCGTAAAAAAAGGCTTATGCTGAGCTCTCAAGAATCACTGGTGATGACCCATAAATTACGTTCAGAACATGATGCAATACTGGTAGGGGTAGGTACGGTTATTGCAGATAATCCTCTTTTGACTGTACGTCACTATAAGGGAAACAACCCGCAAGTTGTTGTTTTGGATAGTAAACTTCGTATCCCCTTAACTGCTCGTATTTTAAAAAATGAAAAACCGCCCATAATTTTTACCACTAATCAGGCGGATCAGGAAAAATTAAAAAAACTTACTGCAATGAAGGCCCAGATTATTGTCGTTGATTCAACTTCCGATGGGCGAACGGATCTAAATCAAACCCTGGAGCAATTATTTATCCTCGGTATCAAATCAGTTATGGTCGAAGGCGGCAGAGCCATTATTACGAATTTCATTAATGAAAATCACGTAGATAAGGTAGTTATTACTGTTGCCCCTATCTATGTTGGAGGAGTTTCTGTTTTATCTGAAGAAATACCGGAGCATTTTGGCTTTCCACAATTAAAAAACGTACTTCAATATAAATTAGGCAGGGATATTATCATTATGGCCGATATTGAAAGGAATTTATCTTGAAAAATCACGTGCTTTATTTTAACAAGCCTAACCAGATCAGGGTTTTGGAGGAAACCATTCCAAAACCTGAACTGGATGAAGTATTGATTCAAAATGTGCAATCTGGAATCAGCTCCGGTACAGAAATGCTTTTTTATCGAGGCTTGATCCCTGCTGATCTGTGCATGGATGAAACAATACCTGCACTGAGGCACCCACTGCATTACCCTTTTAAATACGGATATTGTTCCGTAGGTAAAGTAATTGAAACAGGGCACCCGAAGTTAAACCATTTACTAAACCAATGGGTATTTGTCTTTAATCCTCATGAAAGTTATTTTTGTGCCCGGGAGCACCAGGTTATTGTTTTGCCCAAGCAAATATCCCCTTTGGATGCTTTATTCATACCCAATATGGAAACAGCCATTAACCTGATTTTAGACAGCTCTCCCCTGATTGGCGAAAATGTCCTTATTCTGGGGCTTGGCATCGTTGGCCTTCTCACTACGGCTTTATTACAACAATTCCCACTAGCTAGCCTTCTTGGAGGTGACTTGCATGCAAAAAGAAGAGAGCTATGTCAGGAGTTGGGGGCGGAAAAGACTTTTGACGCTCTCCACGCGGATTTTTGCAGGCATGTGACCGAGTATCTGCAAAATGTAACACCGCATTCCATTGACCTTATTTATGAACTGACCGGTAATCCCGAGGCACTTAACCATGCAATTTCTTTAGCCGCTTATGAAGGACGTATCGTATTGGGCTCCTGGTATGGAAAAAAACCTTGCGCCATTGATTTAGGGGGGCGATTTCATCGAAACCGCATTCAAATTATTGCAAGCCAGGTCAGCACTATTGCTTCCGAGCTTCAAGGAAGATGGACAAAATCCCGACGTCTTGCACTGGTCCTTAAAATGCTGGAGAACATAAAACCCTCTCGTTTCATTTCTCATAATTTTCATATTACCGAGGCGCAAAAGGCCTATCAGTTACTGGACGTTAAACCAGAAGATACCTTGATGATCACTTTAACCTATGAGGTGTAACATGCATTGTTTAATGTTAAGAAAAAATTTTATTGCCCAACATTTCCTGATTGGAAAAGATTTTGGAGCTGAAAATTCAAGGCATTCACACCATTACAGCTTTGAGTTGGAAATTGAAAACACGCAACTGGATCAATTTAACTTTCTTATCGATATCGTTGAAGTAAAAAACCACATTGAGCTTATGATTTCCTATTTTAATGATAAAACATTAAATGAACTTCCCGAGTTTGAGAATCAAAACCCAAGTCTTGAACTGTTCTCTAAAATTCTCTGGCAAAAATTCAATCATTTCAAGTTGCCAGCTAACAGCCAGATTACAGTCCGTTTATGGGAAGACGATATTGCCCAAGCCAGTTATCGAGAAAAAATATGCGCGTAGGATTAATCATTTATGGCTCCATTAATACAACAAGTGGTGGCTACATTTATGATTATAAATTGGTGGAATATCTACAGTCCAAGGGCATGGAGGTCCGAATCTTTTCCCAAAAGAAAACCAAATTGGGCATTCTCGGGAATAATTTCTCGAGGAAAATGGCTAATGAGATTCTAGAATTCTCCCCTGACGTTCTTCTGCAAGATGAAATGAATTTCAGTTCATTATTTCTTCTTAACAAGAAACTAAAAAAAATGGGAACCTTTCCCATTATAAGCATTGTTCACCTGTTGCAAGCCAATGCCTTACACCATGTGCTGGCACCATGGTTCATTAAAAAAATAGAAAAACTGTACTTAAAAACTGTAGACGGTTTTATTTTTAATAGTTTCGCAACAGAGCTGGCGATTAGCGGAATAATCGGCAAGAAAAGTAATTCAATAATTGCTTATCCAGGGAAAGACAGATTGCAGCTGAATACGGTTGAAGAGTGCATTCATCTTAAGTGCCAAAATAAAAAATTGCGCATCATTTTTATTGGGAATTTGTTGTATAACAAAGGGTTACATGTGTTATTGCACGCTTTATCCGAAATTGATCCCGCATTATGGGAATTATCCATTGTAGGAAATCTTCGTGTTGATTTGGCCTATACACGAAAAATACTGAAGATGATTGTGCAATTAAAATTGGATGCCAATATAAAACTTTGCGGATTACTGGATGTAGACCATCTAAAAGAGGAACTGCAATCCCAGCATGTTCTCATTGTTCCTTCCTATTATGAAAGCTATGGTATCGTCTATACAGAAGCAATGGGGGCAGGTATTCCAATTATTGCCAGTAAAACAGGTGGCGTTCCGGAAATTGTAAATGACGCTGGTAATGGTTTTTTAATCACCCCTGGCGACGTTGAGATGCTTAGGGAGTGTATTATCAAATTGATGCAGGATCGAGACCTGTTAAAAAGAATGAGTTTTTCTGCTCTGTCTGCTTATCGCAATTTCCCCTCCTGGAATGAAAGCATGGCCGAAATTCATAAATTTTTATATCAAAATAGTGCAAATTTAACTGCTTGCGGAAAAAAACAAGCGGTTGAAGGGCAGATAAGGGCTTAATCCTGGATAGGGATTTCGGCCCTTATCCTGAAACGGGAGAGTGTGATTTTTAACCGAAAATTTAATCCCGAAATCCTGTCGACAATCCCAGCCAATAAGAGGTATAATTCGTTCACTTTTTTTACAGTTAGAGTTTTATGAATCATAAAGTAGGTTTTGTAAGCCTGGGTTGTCCCAAAGCTTTGGTTGATTCCGAACGCATTATCACTCAATTGCGTGCGCAGGGATATGAGCTGGTATCGAGTTATCAAGATGCAGGTGTTGTAGTGATCAATACCTGTGGATTTATTGATAGCGCTGTCAAAGAATCATTGGATACTATTAAAGAAGCAATGGCAGAAAATGGACGGGTTATTGTCACTGGTTGTCTTGGAGCCAAAGCCGAAATAATCAAGGAAGCCTGCCCCGATGTCTTGCATATCAGCGGGGCGCATGCCTATGAAGAGGTGGTTAATGCAGTCCATCAACATCTGCCCCCACCTGCTGATCCGTTTACCCAACTCATTCCTCCCCAGGGTATTAAATTAACGCCACGTCATTATGCGTACTTGAAAATATCCGAGGGATGCAATCAAAAATGCACGTTTTGCATTATCCCGACCATGCGCGGCAAACTGCAAAGTTACCCCATGACGCAAGTTTTGACTGAAGCCCAAAAATTAAAAGATGCGGGAGTTAATGAAATCCTGGTAATTTCCCAGGATACAAGCGCCTATGGTGTAGATACACGCTATCAACCCATAACCTGGAAGGGAAAAACTGTTGATACCCGGTTTTATAATTTATGTGAACAATTAGGAGAGTTGGGCATCTGGATCCGCCTGCATTATGTCTACCCTTACCCCCATGTGGACGAGATTATTCCTTTAATGCGAGATGGTCTGATTCTTCCGTATTTGGATATTCCCTTACAACATGCCAATACGCGCATACTTAAATCAATGAAACGCCCGGCAAGCAGTGAAAATACGTTGTTGCGTATTGCTTCCTGGCGCGAAATCTGTCCGGATATCACCTTACGTTCAACCTTTATTGTGGGATTCCCGGGAGAAACAGAAGAAGAATTTGAGGAATTGCTGGATTTTCTCGAAGAAGCTCAGCTGGATCGCGTAGGTTGTTTCAAGTACTCTCCCGTTGAGGGCGCTAAAGCGAATGAATTGAGCAACCCGGTGCCTGAAGAAATTAAAGAGGAGCGTTACCATCGGTTTATGCAATTACAAGCAGAAATTAGCCGCAATAAACTTGAGAATAAAATTGGCAGCACGCAAACGGTATTAATTGATGAAGTCACTCCTGAGCACATCATTGCCCGAAGCCAAAGTGATGCCCCGGAAATCGATGGGCTTGTTATCCTGCCCCCGACACCGGAAGTTAAAGTGGGATCTTTTGCAGAAGTCCTAATCACAGACAGTGATGATTATGACCTGTATGCTGAATTCAAATAATCAGTAGGGGTGGGAAGCACGGTGGAATTCCATTTCCAAGAGGGGTGCTTCACTACCCTGCCTCCGGCTCAAAAAAACCTTGTTTATGCCAGCGCAGGCAAGCCTTTCACACACCGAGGATAAAGTTGCTTTTTTCCCCTAGTTACTTAGCCTGATTAAAAATCTCTCTACATACATCCAGGATCTTATCGTGCAAGTTGAGGAGGCTCAAAATGCCAGGGCGAAGGATACTCTGATGCAACAACTGATGGTGCTTCTTGTAGGCTTTCTTTAAAAAGCTGTACTGCTTTTTATTTAAAATACCGGCTAAAAACAGATGGTGCAGTTGACTTAAGGTATTTGTATAACGCGCTAAAGAAGACTCGCCAGAATGAAGGATTAAGTACTGGACCAAAAATTCCAGATCCAATAAACCGCCAGATACAGGATTCCTGTCCTGATGTTGTTCCATTTTGGTTCTCATCGCCAGGACCTCTTGTAACAGCGTAGGCTTATCCCGATTCGATAACAACACTGATTTTTTCAATTGTAAAAAAGTATGTTTAATCCGGGTATTCCCTGTCAGAATACGTGCTTTTAATAAAGCCTGATGCTCCCACGTCCATGCTTGATTTTTCTGGTATTCTACAAAAGCATCGACATGACTCACCAGCAATCCCGCAGCCCCGGAAGGTCTAAGGCGTGTATCGACCGTATATAAGACCCCGGACTGGGAGCGAGTGGTCAACATATGCAAAATCTTTTGCGTTAAGCGGGTAATCAATGCTTCTTCAGACATCTGTGCTGAATGCAAAAAGACTAAATCCAAATCAGAAGCATAATTCATTTCACGACTGCCTAATTTTCCATAAGCAATGATGGCAAATTGTGATTTTGTTTGCTCCATTTCCGGGTAGCGCGCCTGCAGCTGCTCGCTGGCAATTAGTAAAAGCTGGCTCACAATGACTTGGGCTACATCCGATAAAAAACGTCCGATGCGCACCGCATCACTCAAACCATAAAGCTCTGCCCGTGCAGCCATTAACCAATTAGTGAGCTTAAATTGCCGCAAAATCTCTTCCTGGAGTTCAATATCCTGATGATGGGCTAATTTTTCCCCTAATTGCTCTTGTAATTGATGCACCGATTGCGGCCGCCATTCTTCTCCTTGATCCAGCAATACCTCTAACAAAAAAGGTTGATTCACCAATAAGGAAGTAATAAACGGGCTTTGGGCAAACCAAAACAACAACTCCGTTAACACTTGCGGATTTTCGGTCAGCAACGCCAGATAGGCACTACGGCCTACTATATTTTCCAATAAATGCATTACTTGCAATAAGACTTCATCTGTTTTTTCAACATGGGTGAGTTCCGCAAGCAACATGACCATGAAACGGTCCAAACGCATGCGTGCTCCTTGCGTCAGGCGCCGGCAACGGGGACTGTGGCGAAAAGAATGAATCATCTGATAACAATGAGAGGCATTAGCAAAACCTAAACTGGTAAGCAAATTAACTGCCATACTGGTTTCGACATGTCCTTGCCAAAGGCTCGCTAATTGATTCGTCAATAGCCGTTTCTCATCTTCGTAATCTTTGACTTTACCCAACACCGAATGAAAGGCATAACTTACAATGCGTTGATATTGATGTAATTTATTGAGCAGCTCCTCCCAGGAATGATATCCCATAGCCAGGGTAATTTGGGTTTGTTTGGTCACATCTTCTGGCAAGGAGTGGGTCTGCTGATCATTTAAACTTTGAAGTGCGTTTTCGAGTTTGCGCAAGAAGAGATATGCCTGGGATAAGGCATCAGTATGGGGTAATAATTTTTCCCGCTTTAAGACACTAAGTGCAAATAAAGCATTTTGCACTTGCAATTGCGGTAAACGGCCGCCACGGATTAATTGAAAATTTTGAATGACAAACTCAACTTCCCTGATGCCGCCTTTGCCACGCTTTATATCATCCAATCGCGGGTTTAATTGCACTTCACGTTCAATCATCGCTTTCATACTGCGTAACGATTCAATCACGCTAAAATCTACGTACCGCCTGTAGACAAAAGGAACAATTAGGCGTTCGAACCAGGGTTGCACGGCATCGGCCGATTCAGCAATTATCCGTGCTTTGACCATGGCATAGCGTTCCCAATCACGCCCTTGTTCCTGATAATAAGTTTCCATTGCCGCCAGGCTGGAAACCAAAGGCCCACTGTCTCCGTTAGGACGTAACCTTAAATCTACGCGGAATGCAAAGCCTTCCGCGGTTACATTTTGCAAGGTCTGGACCAGTTGCTGCACCAATCGACTAAAATAGTGCTGATTATCGATGCGCTCCTCACCATCAGTTTCCCCAACGGCAGTATAGGCAAAAATGAGATCTACATCCGAAGAATAATTCAACTCCCTGCCGCCTAATTTACCCATTGCCAGGGTTAGTAATTCCACTTCATTGCCCTCTTCATCACGTGGAATCCCGTAATGTTGTGATAAACTCTGTTGGCAATATCTAATCGCATGCAAAATAAGCGCATCAGCACAATCAGACCATGTACGCATCACTTGTGCTGTAGTGGCAATACCTGCTAGTTCCAGAAGCAGTAACCGCAAAAAATGTCGATGGCGAAACTGTCTTAATGCCCGAAAATAGGCGGGCTGAGGCAAGTCAAATGCAACCTTCTGCAAGCCTTGGAAATAATCTTCGCGAGACAACAAGGACTGGCATTCATCTTCCATGAGCAAGACTTTTAACAGCTGAATCTGTCTGCATGCATAATCACTGACGAGCAGTAATTTACTCGCCTTGTCCAGCAAGGGATGCTGCAAATCCGATAGATGTTTTTCAATGAACCAGGCTTTTGATTCCAATAATTTAGGGATTTCCATTTGCATAAATTTTCTATTTTTCATTCCCAAAATCAATACTCTCGCTATAATCTATAAAAATCAACCACATTTATAGTGCAAAATGATCCGATTAATTTTACTGGTATTTCTTGGTTACGCCACTTCGGTATCTGCTCAGGGCGAACCTCTCAATGTAGGGATTGAAAGCTTTGATCCCCCCTTTGTCATGCAAAGTACCCAAAATGATGCTTACGGCTTTGATGTGGATATGATGAATAATTTATGCAAAATCATGAATAGAACCTGTGTTTTTCATGTGATGCGTTTTGATAAACTCATTGATGCCGTCGCGACCAATAAATTAGATGTGGCGGTCAGTTCGATCACGATTACTACGGAACGGGCAAAAATAGTAAATTTCAGCTTACCCTATTTACTCAGTTATTCCCGTTTTTTAGAAAGGCAGACTAATAAAAAAGAAAATTTTAGCCTCGATTTGCTAAACAGCAAAAAAATAGGGCTGGAGACAGGTACCGTATTTTCTGAACAACTTAAAGAAATGGGAGTTAAAAATCCCAATATTAAAGAGTATGCCAGCATTGAGGATCAGCTCTCGGCCTTAAGCAGAGGAGACGTAGATATTATCCTCCTGGATAATGCAACCGCCATTTATTGGGCCTCAAATTCTTCAGACACATTTAAATTAATAGGACCGCCTTACATGTATGGGTACGGTTACGGAATAGTAATCACTCCAGCGAATTCAGACTTGTTAACCCGACTCAATGAGGCATTGGTTCAATTTCAAAATTCAGATGTTTACAAACAAAATTATAACAAGTACTTGCTGGAATTTTAAAGCGCCTGGCGGGTTAATCTGCCAGATGACTCCCATTCCTAACGGCCTGGCAAGTCTTGGGTTTTGCTGCATCTAGGGAGAGATTAATGTAATGTTTGTCCCTGGGTCAGACAACGGGTGATGACTTGTCGGGTTACAAAATCCCCCTGACTCACCCCATAAATGGAATTAAAATGCTTTGCTAAAATGACCACCCAACCCGATAATTGGAAGCTCATTTTCTTTTCAGCTTGATTCACTACGATTTCAAAAAGACCTAAGGTATCACTTTCACGATCACTGGCATATTCCTCCATAATCACGCGGGCAGCTTGTAAATCTTTATCTCTGGTAGGCCAGTTCTGACTCATATTATCCTCCCTAAAAAGCATGATTAGGTCTCTGTAATTTCGCTATCATATTGAGATAATTTTTAAATTACAAGAGTAGAAATGGAAAGGTATTATCGCATTTTTTGACCAAATTTTCAAGATTTGAAGCACGAGGAGAAATGCAGCTATGGGCTGTCAGATCCTTCAAAATGCTTACAATCCTCTTAACATCATGGAATGTTTTTTCAAGACAGCATATGATATACCTATACCTCCAATTTAAAATTAAAGTTTATGACTTATCATATTTTACCCTCAATCTTGTCTGCGGATCTCACATGTCTCGGTGCTGAAGTAGAGGCGGTTATGAATGCCGGGGCTGATTTTATCCATTTTGATGTTATGGATAATCATTATGTTCCTAATCTTACCTTTGGTCCTGCCTTTTGTGAGGCTTTGCGCAAACGTTTCCCTAGCTACCCTATCGATGTTCATCTCATGGTCG
Organism: Fluoribacter dumoffii NY 23; assembly: GCF_000236165.1. NCBI lineage: Bacteria > Pseudomonadati > Pseudomonadota > Gammaproteobacteria > Legionellales > Legionellaceae > Fluoribacter > Fluoribacter dumoffii. Next base: position 2,073,913 of record NZ_CM001373.1, read on the forward strand.
AACCTGTGGATGCCATGATTGAAGCTTTTGCTAAAGCCGGCGCAAAGCGAATTAGTATCCACCCCGATGCGACCATCCATGTGGATCGCAGCTTGAAACTTATTAAAGATTTGGGATGTGAGGCAGGTCTTGTACTTAATCCGGCAACGCCCGTTGAGGTGTTGACCTGGTGTGCCCATAAACTCGATTTTATCCTGGTCATGACGGTAAATCCGGGCTTTGGGGGCCAAAAAATGATCCCTGAAATTATCGATAAAATACCCCAAATCCGTGCACTCTATCCCCATATTGACCTTTGTGTCGATGGGGGGGTAACTATAGATAATATTGCTGCTTTAGCCAGGGCAGGAGCAAACCAGTTTGTAGCCGGTGCGGCTGTATTCAACAGTAGTAATTACAAGGAAACAATTGATTCAATGCGAAAACAACTAGGATCTGTTGCCCATTCACAAGATTGAACTAAAATGACGCCATTTTAGAGCAACGGAATAAAAATTAAACAGATTTTTAATTAGAAAGCTTATGAAAAAAATTATTTTGTGTTTAGGCTTGTTGATCAGTTCTCAGGTTTGCCTTGCTCTCTCAGGCCAGGCTTACATGGATCGTTTTAATACTTATTTGTCTTATAGTCAAAATCTTCCTTCGCATACACCCAATGCTGAATTTCTCGATTTTATTGCCGGAACGACACCATTATCTACAAAATTAAGGGAAAAATGGTTGTATGAATTAGCTAAAAACAAAAACTGGGTAAGTTTTAGCCAATATTATCAGCCGTCTAATGATTTAAACCTTGTTTGTTACGAGCAGATAGCAAATTACAATACAGGCAAACAGGAAGAGGCTTTAAAAGCCTCCATTCCCCTATGGTTAAGTGGGGATTCGAGACCTCCCTCCTGTGACAGTTTATTTACTTTGCTTTTAAAAGATAATAACTTTGATCAAAACTTAATTACCCAACGATTAGCCCTTGCCCTAGAACGACGTAACATCCAGTTAGCGCGTTATCTGTTAAAGCAGTACAACATACCCCACACAGCTGAGTTAAATGTCTTAAACTCCATCTATCAAAATCCGGCAAATATAACCATGCTAAATCCCGGCGGATTAAATAGTGACATCTATCTTTATGGCCTTAAACGTATGGTCTCCATCAATATGAATAAAGCCCTGGCATTATGGCAACAAAGTAAAACTCAAAAAATGCTTAATTCGGGGCAACAGCAATCTTTTCTGGCCCATGTTGCCCTTTATAAAGCCATGCGCAACCATGAAGATGCGCTGGAGTGGTTCGCTAAAGTAAAACCTCAATATTACAATGATGTGTTACTGGACTGGCAAATCCGTTTTGCCTTAAAACGAAAAGACTGGGCTCAAGTCACTGGATTGATTAACGATTCTAAGCATAAGGACGAACCGTGTTGGCAATATTGGTTGGCACGCTCTTTGGAAGAACAAGGAAAAATAACAGAGGCAAAAGCGCTTTATGAACCTTTAGCAAGAAACAGACAGTATTATGGATTTCTTGCCAGCCTTCGCCTCAATAAAAAACCAAGTTTTACTAATGAAGCACCCACAACAAACCTTGAGGTATTAAAACCTTATCAGACATTTATTGATCAAATCCAAACCCTCTACATGAGCAAGCAAACCCTGCAAGCATCGCGTTTACTCAATGATTTTATTAGTGAACTACCTAAAGATGAGGCAAGCGCGCTGGTGTATTGGATCGATCAAAAATTACAATGGCATGGCAAATCGGTATACTTAAGTAATAATGAGACGCTAAATAACCAGCTGTCGCTACGCTTCCCTTTGGCATATAAAGACAGTATTTCAATGTACTCAAAAAGATATGCTGTGGCTCCGGAATTTATTTATGCAATCATTCGTCAGGAAAGTGGTTTCAGGGATGATGCAACCTCTTCAGTAGGCGCACGGGGTTTAATGCAAGTTATGCCTTATACTGCCCGTGTTGTCTCCAAAGCAGATAAGATTCCCTATACCGATCAAAACCAATTATTTCTCTCGCAAAAGAACATCAATATCGGCGTAGCCTATTTAAAACAACTTGCTAAACGCTTTGGCAACCACCCCATACTTATTGCGGCTGCATACAATGCGGGGCCTAAGCAAGTAGTTTATTGGCTTAGGAGCCACCCACCCAAAGAAATTGATGTCTGGATAGAAACCTTGCCTTGGCAAGAAACGCGTAATTATCTCAAAAACATCATGGCATTTTATGTTGTTTACCAATATCGCCTTGGTCAAAAACCTAATCTGGGGAGTTTTCTGGAACCATTATGACCTATCTGCCCCTACTCTTTGATCGGGATGAAAGTGAAAAACCTGCAAAATCTCCGGGTTTTTCACGTGCCGTTTAAAAAGCCCTCGTGTTCAACAAACCCTAAACTTTGATCAATTGTATATCAATTTGTTCTATAATTAAACAAATACAGACAAACTAGCAAGCCTCTTAATTTAGTGGCTGCCTAAGGTCGATTTATGTTAAAAGCCATTTGTTCTATTGGTCTTTTGGAAATGATGCTTGTTTTAACTGGATGTGCTCCCACTGCCTATGTGGTGGGTACGGTGAATCAACCAATCAAATACACTTATGCTCCTGGATTCAATCCACCGCAAGCCGCTTATCCCGATGTGCCTGTGGATGCGAACACCTCAATTGATACACCCGCGATTGTTCAACAAGAGAATGCTATTAATGAAATGAATGATACTATGGCTATTGTGCAACAGCAAAATCAGGCCGCTCAACAACAAGCTATCGAACAACAACTCAATGCAATGACCCTACTTCATTGAAAAACAGGGCCATGTTTTGAATAATTAAAAAAGGAATGGAGTAAAAGGGAAAGCAAGCAGTTATGCTGCTTGCTGATTAAGCATTAAGCCTCGTGCGTGATACCTGCTCTTCACAAATAAGATGATTAGCGAGAATTGAACGAAAAGCGAGGACATCTGCGACAGGTAACGGGCTATTGATCATTATCTCCAACATGCGTTCCAGCTCATCCTTGTTGAACGTGGCAATCATCGGAAGTTGACCTAAAGATTCAATAATATCTGCCCGACTTAATAGGTCATTGTGCGCACAGATTTTTTGATAATTTTTCTCAGTTAACAAATCTGCTATTTGTAAAAGCCTCATAAAATGAAAAGCCCCAACCCCTAATTTGCTTACTTTCACCAAACTGCCAAAATCATGATGATCAATAAGTGATGCGTTATTCAGTAAAATAATATTTTTAGCAAATACATTGGCATTTTGAGGATTTTGTTCAAGCAACTCAAAGTAGTTGGATAAGAGCAGATTCTCTGCAGCAAGTTTTCGAGCTCCCTCGGCAATTTTTTCAATATATTTTTCTTGTCTTAAAAGGATGTCTACTATTGCGGGATAATAAATATTTTTTTCCAATATTAAACCAAGCAAATCAAGAATCGTCTTCAATTGATAGCCTGCAACGGGGGTCGCGGTGAGCTTGTCCACCAGGATCGAAGTATCAAAGGCACATTCCTGAAGGTTAATTAATAACTGGGATAGTTCTAGTGCATGTTGTGGATAAGAAAATAGTAATTCCAAGGTAGGTAAATCAAGTAAATCCGCCATCTTCAAATTATTTATGCTTTGCCCTACTACAGAATCAAATTGGGCAGCCTTAAATATAAGTTCTATTGGAAGAGATTTGGGATCCATATCAATTTGTTTCATTATGCCTAACAAATTAACTACCATACCCGTTTTCGAAATATCTTTTTTTATAAGTTCTTCAAGATTATCACTCACCTCGATTTCAAATTCTTTCAAGACTCTGAACAAGGAAAGCAAACGATTACCATAATCAGGATAATCGCGAATAAGAGCTACGATTCGTGGATTATCAGATAAACTTGATTTTCTCAAACGTTCAAGAAGGTTAGCGTTGATAGTAGAAGGAAAAGAAGCTCCAGCCTTTAAATTCACTATCATTACATTCGTACTGTCATCGATTGTTCCACCCATGCAATTGTCCTTAAATTAATCTCTAAGCGCAAAATATATCATATTTGCTCGTCTTAAAGCAATTTTTCTGATTTTTTACAAATGAGGTTTATTGGTTAAAACATACTTTTGAATCAAATCGATAAAATCGAGTCGATCCGCTTGCGAACTAGGCTTTTTATTAATCAAATCAAGCATTTCTTTCAACTCTTCTTCTTCGAGGGTGACAAATAAAGGAAGGCTGCTCAAACACTCAATAACCTCAGTATGATTCAGAATCGAATTATGATCACAGACTTTTTTATAATTTTCTGCATTCAACAAACCGGATTGTTGTAAATGCATCAGAAAGTGAAATGCACCCACTCCTAATTTACTCACAATTAAAAGATCTTCTGTTTTCTTATAATCAATAAGCGAGACGTTGTGTAAAAGTAAAATAAGGTTAGCTACAACATTGGCATTTTTAGGATTTTTTTCAATTACCGTAAAATAAGCCGATGTGATTATGTTTTCTACAACAAGTTTTTTAGCCCCCTCATAAATCTTGCTTAAATATTCTTGTTGTCCTAATAAAATATCCAAGCACTCAAAGTAATAGAGGTTATGTTTTAAAAGTAAGGTGAGCAGCTCAATGGCTGTGTTCATATTTTTTTCTGAGAATTTAGTAAGCTTCTCCACTATTTTTTCAGTAGGGTAAGCATGTTCCTGGAAGTTAATAATTAAATCCGCAAGCAAATAAGATTGCTCAGGATAAGAAAGCAGCAAATTTACAGTCCCGGCATCAAGCGAGTTAGAGGTGGCAAGCTTGCGCATTCCATGTCCAACTGTAGTTTCTGATTTGGCAGCTTTAAATAAAAGCTCCAGGGGAATGATGGCAGCATCAATTCCTTTTTCATGCAAAAGCCCGAGTAAATTAACCACATAGCTCGCAATAGTAACATTACTCGCAATAATACCATGGAGTCTGTCATCGAGGGCAATATTGGCTTTTTTTAATGCATTAAATAATGAAGTTAATCGATTGAGATGGTTTATGTTCTCTTCCAGCGTCTGCATCATGCGTGCATCGGGTTGCAACCCTAATTGGCCCAAACGATTCATGATCTTCGTTTTTGTCTCATTTGTTTGATTAAACTTAATATTAGCCATTCGTCACTCCACCATCCTGTGTCATTTGCCTTCTGTATGGGTTAATGAAAAAAATTCATCTGTTATCTCTGAGTTTATCACCAAAAAAGAGACAGTGAGTTAAAGATATTATCAAACAAATGAATTTTAAAATACAAGTAAATGGAGATGAGCCGGTAGAAGATTCATCAATCAGGTGGGTATTTTCTTCGCAAAACCCATCGAATGCTCAGTTTATTTTCAAAAAAACCACTTAATAGTCACTTAATATTTTTTTTGTATAATCCAAAAACATTAAGTAAATCGCAAATATTGTTTGCCAATTTACCAATAAATGCACTTAATGGTTGCTTAATGTTCTTTTTGTATAATCGGCAATGCTAGGGAAATAGAACCTATGTTTCCAAATATAATTTATAAGGACCTGGATTATATTTTTATTTTTAAAAATTATTCTAAGGGGAATTCTTATGGGCGCGAATAGCGAAATTGTCAAAAGACAGATTGCAGATCTAAAAGACTATACCGATACAGTCGCTGCAGTTCATTTATTAAAAGAAGTTGTAACCAATGGCGCAGTGGTTACTGTCGGCTCAGCAAAGGAAATTATTGCGGTAGAAAACTCAAAAAAGGATCCTAAGATTGGAAATGTCGTAAAAGCAATTTTAGCGAAAGCAGGAAAGCCCAATGAAGAAAAAAGCCAATGGATAAAACAAGCCGATGAAAAAATGCATCTTGAAGCTGCAATTACTATTGGTGGTGCAGTTTATACAGTAGATTTTACTTTTGATGGTGTGCAAGAAGACCAGCAGGAATACACTGTTAATATTACCAGCAAATTAAATGCCGAAGTGAGCAGAGGAAAACTGTTTTTCGATGACAACCACTCAGCGACCGTTAAATTAACCTATGATAAAGAAGGTGATCTCCGTGCAGTGACCAAAAAAGGGTTGGCTGTTGACACCAAATCTTTTGTTCCGCATGCATATCAAAATGAAATTTTAGCCAAATATGCTGACAGCCTAAGTGCTGGAAAAGAACAACGTCTTGCTGTTATGGGAACCGGTTCTGGTAAAAGTATTGTTATGGCCGGAATTGCGCAAGCAGTAGGACGCACCGTGATGATCGTTCCTGATAAAACATTAGTTGATCAACAATCTTCTGAAACTCAAAAGATGTTGGGTGCAGGAAAAGTCAATGGTACTTCACATACTCCTACCGTTTTCCATTTGGATACAATTAAACCAAATGTCGATGTAGACTGGGAAGGCCTTAAAAAAGATTTAAGCGATTTGCAAGAAGAAGATAAACAAAAAATCAGGGAATATTTTGCCAAAGTGATAGCTGGCACCGAAGCCTATGATCAAATTGTATTACAAGCTGAACATCCATTATTCAAAATCATTGCGGGCGAAATAAAAGATTCAATGGTATTAATTGATGAAAGCCATCGCCATACATTCAATGAGGAAGATGCTCATATTTTGGAAGGTTTGAAAAATCGCAATTCCATCCTGGCGTTAACAGCTACTCCAACTTCCAAATTGTATGATCTCTTTTCTGGGGAACCTTTGGATGATTTAAGCCTGGGAGCTGCAATCCAGTTAGGTACCATTCGTCCAATTAAACCTGAAGTGGCTTATTTGGAAGAAAAAGATTTGATCGATCAGGCCGTAGTTCATTATTTTGATGATTATTATCTCCAGGAAGGTATGAATGGTTATGCTGATCCTGTCGAATTAAAAGAGCAAATCAAGAAAGCAAATACAGGAATGGAAGATTCTGTTGCACAGCAACAAGCCGTTGAACAAGCTTTAGTATTGAACCGTATCCGTGCTCAACGGAACATGGGCTTTTCCGATGACAAGGCTACTCGTGAAAAATTGGCCGAAGTTTATCAGAAAATTGCTGATGGAGATGCATCGTTCCTTGAAAGATATCAAGCTCAAGTTGCAGAGCTCCGAAAAAAATCAGAATACCAAGCGCGATTGCAATTAGGCAAGAAATTTGGAACCGTAAATGAAGAAGAAGTCCTTAAACAAGTTTCTTCTCATCCGGTGAACTTAAAACAGGATATCGAAACGGAACAACAAAAAGATATTCAAAGAACAATCAACAGTTTTGCTCTTGCACTCATTTTTAATGAAAAATTCACGGATATCGCTGAAAAAGACAGAACCCATAAACTGGAAGAATATTTAAGCGAATGTGATGAGAACATCAAGAAATATAAAACAAAAGATGGGGAAATACCTCCTCCCTTCTTAAACAAGCTGAAAGCATGCGAAGAAGCAAACAGGGTAAAACTCAATCAGGCTTTAACAAAATTGGGAGCACCTATTTCTAAATTGCCTACAGAGCAAAAAGAAGCCATGGTCGAATATATTTTGGATAGAGCTGAAGCAATGGTGGCCAAGATCAAGGATTCAAAACCCATATCTGAGGTAGTTACCCATGCTGCCCCTGTTGATTTAACCAAATTAAAGGTTCACTATGCCAGTGCAATTGATCTGAATACGGATCAGGATGAAATCAATAAACTGCTTGCTCAAATTGAAGCAGGACTGGTAACGCATATCGTAGCAGATGAGGTTATTGCTACAGGTGTGAGTATTCGGGATATCCTGAATGTCCAGGTTATTAATTCGAATTCGCCAGTAATTGAAGCAAATATCAATGCGATTAACGGCATACTGTCCGGACCTCAAGCAACCGGACGTTGTGTAAGAAATAAAGATGTTTCAGCACGTGCACAACAATACATTGATAAGCGATATCAAGACAAAGGGTTAATTCTCACTGTGGACGATATCATTGATCCAAAAAATTCAGCTGCAAAAACACGAGAAGTGATGCTGAATCGAGAGCAACAAGCTCAAAGGGAAGAACAAGCGGTTGTGGCGATTCAAAGTGCAGTAAGAGGATTCAACACCTTCAGATTGTTCAAACAGTGCTTACCTTTACATAAAAAAATTGAGTTACTTTCCGAGAAACTGGAACTACTTGATAGCCTGTTAAAGGACAGAGAGAAAACTCAAGATGTAAAAAAAGCACAATTGGTGAAAATTCAAGAAAACTTTAGTCAAAAAAAGGACTCCATTGATATGGATATAGAAGAGTGTGAAAAGGAATTACAAATTGTACCTGGAAGAAAGAAAGGCAATCCGCTGCCTGCTGAATATGCCAGAAACCCCTCTCTTTATTTGATTTGGGTAAGATCCACTCTTAAGAGGGCGGAACTTGAATCAGCAACCAAAGAAGTAAAAGAAGCAATCCAGCAAGTTGAAGTGGAAATTGATGAACTGGAAAAAAGCGTCCTTGAACTTCAGGAAAAAATTAAAGAGGGATCCCTTGAATTGAGCAAAATGAAAGAGGAAGAAAGTCAGTTGTTGGAACAAATGGAAGCCATTAACACCCATTTTCAAGTTTCTTAAAATTTGAATTTCCTGCTACCCCCACTCCGGTGGGGGTTTTTATTTCTACCGTCATGCTTAGCCAGCACGAAGTATCCCTTGCCTTTTAATTAGTGCTTGCCAGTATTTCTTACAAAACGGGATAACACATGATTTGTACGTACCGTGGATTCTCGCAATGCTTGATTTGGGCTTAGAAAACCAGCAAACATCGCTTCCAAAACCTCATCATTAATTCCGCGAATCTGATTTTGTGGGCCAAAGCGATGTAATGGCTTTTCTTTTAGCTCACCTGCCAAATCCGTCCGTGCCATCATTAAAGTCGGGTGTTGACTGCTCTGTAAAATACCGGCATAGATGCCTTGTAGCCCTAAAGGCAGATACCCTGTATGCTCATGCCAACGTTTTTGCGTTTCCGGTTTTGCAATAAAAGCAAAAAACTGAGCTATTCCTTTATAATGTTCCGGTGATTGACCGGCTACTGCCCATAATGCAGCACCTCCAGCTACATTAGCATGCCTTTTCTTACTCACTTCCGTATCTAAAGGCATACTGGAAACCCCCAAATTGAATGGCACCAGAGAGGCTAAACTATTATACGCCCCGGAAGACTGACTGAACAAAGGACAAATACCACTGGTAAATAAAATGGTGGCATCATCAACCCTGCCCGCATAACGAAAATAATGCAAGGAATGCCAACGTTTCAACCGTTCAAAATGTCTGACTAATTGCGGCGTATCAAATACGGCCCGAGCAGGATTATTTTGAGTTAAGGGCAAGCCGTGAATCGCCAAAAAAGATTCAAAAAGCACCCAACCCGGATAAGCCGTAGTATAAGTGCAATCATAACCTGCCTTTTTTAACTTCACTGCCAATACTTCCATCTCAGCCCAGGTACGGGGAAAATTAGCCGGGGAGTAACCTGCTTGGGCAAGAATGTCTTTATTGTAATACAACGTTGCTACAGAAAGATTAAAAGGCAAAGCCATTAATTGCCCATTTTTACTGTAAAACTCGCGAACGGATGCAATAAAATCTTCTTTAGGCAAGCTTAGTCCTTGTTCTTGCATCAATTCATCTACCGGCTTTATTACTCCTTTTGGCGATTCCATGATGGCAGTTCCCACTTCAAAAATTTGCACAATTGCCGGGGGATGATGGGCCCTGAATGCAGCGGCAAAACTTGTTAATGTCTCTACATAATTTCCCTTATAAACAGGTTTGATAAGATATTTGTTTTGACTTTGATTAAAATCATTGGCAATTAATTTGACTTCTTCTCCCAAATGCCCTGCCATCCCATGCCAAAATACCAGTTCAACCGGTTTTGCCTGGGCAGATAAAACAAAAAAAACGACATATAAAAAAAGGATTAATTTTTTCATGCGAGTAAATCAGGGTAATCACTAAAAATCGCATCAACTCCCCAGCCAAATAACTTATTTGCCAAACGTTTGCGATTCACCGTATAAGCACAAAGAACATAACCTGCAGCTTTGACTGCTTTGACGCGCTCCTCTGTTAATACCCTGCGGTTAAAATGAATGGAAAAACACTCCAGTTGCTTTGCTTTTTTTAACCATTGTGCATCCCAGGCATGGAGAAGTAACCCTAATGGCATTTCCGGGGCAATACTACGGCATAAGACCAAAGCATCCCAGGAAAAACTGGATACCAGGGGTAAATCTTTCCCCTGCGGCCAATAACGTTGAATATGACTCATAACGCTAACGGCAGTTTGCTCTTCAGTACCAGGATATGGCTTAATCTCTATATTTGCCTGTACTCCCGAAAACGAGAGCCACTTCAAGACTTCCTTGAAGTGGGGAATGGCTTCCCCTTTAAATTGTCGGGAGAACCAGGAACCAGCATCCAGGGACTGCAAATAGGCAGACTCAACCAATCCTACATCGCCTCGTCCATTTGTTGTTCTTTTTAAATTATCATCATGAATTACAAAAGGTTCTCCATCAGCACTGCACATGACATCAAACTCAATGAAATGACAACCTAAAGACAACGCTTTATTGAAAGAAGCCAACGTATTTTCAGGAGCATAAGCAGAGGCTCCCCGATGTCCAATAATTTTTTCAACAACCAACAAATTAAATCCCCTTTTTATAAAACATGATGGGCAAAACTCATAACGTAGTAAGCCCGTGTACCAGGCGAAAAAAACTCACTAAATGCCGTCCTTCAAACCCATGATTTGCCCATTTAAGACAACTTTATTGCTTACGATTGGAAGCCACTTCAACAAGTGCCGTTAATATCCTTTCATTACTTACTGTTAAAGCCGGTGCAGCAAGGGCTTGCCCCATCATCATGGTATTCATTACCTTCGCTTGCAATGGTCTGGGCTGCGGTGGATTATTGCCTTCAAAAAACACCAAATTACTTACTGTATAATTTTGTCCGGGATAAGTCTTGTTAATGCGGACAAGTTCATCATTTATCTGTTGATACAAACGTTGCCTGATTTGCCCTAGAACAGCCTGGGTTTCATCAAAACTGGGTTTAAAATCCACACTGGATATTTCATATTTAGCGCCAGGCAAACTCACATCCTTGGCATTTTTATAAATATCAGTTAAAGCTTCCTGGTTCACTCGTGCCTGGGCTTGCACAAATAATTTTTCCAGGCCAGAACTATCCTGGGAACGAGCAAATTCAATCAAATGCCACTCCCCTTTGGCGATTTTATTTAATCTATCCATAATGTCAGCACGCGCCTTGACCAGATCCGCACTGGTTAAAGTCACATTAATACTCACCCCCAATAAAGCAGTTTGAGTCGTAACCCACTGTTTTGCCGAAAGTTGAAATTCAATTTTATCAAGAACCAGTTGAGGATAGGGTGGAGGTGGCGGCGGTAACGCATTATCAGCAAACGCAAATGGCATGATTACCATTAAAGCTAATATCCTGACAACGATTTGAAGCATGACATTCTCCATATTAGATGAATAATGAAATTAGTGTATACCAGCAAGCATTAAGATACCAAATTATTAACCGTACCATTGATTTAATTAAAAAATAGGAATATAACTTCTGCAAAATATTTGCAAGAGGAGCATAAACAATGATTTCTGTGGACGATATATCAAATAGTAACCAAATAATAGCTGAAGATGATTTCCTCGATTACGCTCTCTCTCATGGTTTTGGTGACTTACACTTTAAAGTTGATCCGGCAACTGGAATGAAAGCGATCATCGCTATCCACAATACCAAATTAGGCCCTGCTTTGGGAGGGTGTCGTTTCATTGAATATCCCAATACTTTTGCAGCGATTCAGGATGCCATGCGTCTTGCCCGGGGAATGAGCTTTAAGGCAGCATCGGTCAATCTGCCTTTGGGAGGCGGCAAATCAGTTATCATCAAGCCAAAAGGACCATTTGATCGTGCCCAATACATGCATCAGTTTGGTCGATTTGTTAATGAATTAAACGGTCGCTACATTACCGCCCTTGACAGCGGAACCGAATTGCCTGACATGGACATTATTGGCGAGCACACTCCTTATGTAGCCAGTTTATCCAAATATCAAGGGGATCCCTCCCCCTCTACTGCCCGCGGTATTTTACGCGGCATTCAAGCGGCTGTAGCTTTCAAATTAGGGAAAGAAAGTCTCAACGGAGTGCATGTAGCCATCCAGGGATTAGGCCATGTTGGATTTTTGCTTGCCCAGCACTTACATGAATTAGGAGCGGAATTAACGGTAGCAGATATTTCTCCTCTTGCAGTTGAACGCGCTGTTACCGAATTTGGTGCCAAAGCAGTAAGTACTGATCAAATACATAAAGTTCCATGTGATGTTTTTGCTCCCTGTGCTTTAGGTGCAATCATCAATGACATTACTATTTCCCAACTGCAAACGCCTATTATTGCCGGTGCTGCGAATAACCAACTCGCCCATACCTATCATGGAAAAAAACTCCATGACAAAGGCATTTTGTTTGCTGTGGACTATGTCATTAATGCCGGAGGATTGATATTTGCTGCATCAAAATATCTTCACACCTCTGAAGAGAAAATTAACGAACAAATCGATGACATTTATACTCATTTAACCGAAATATTTGCCCTGTCCGCTAAAGAAAACTTACCCACGAGTGAAATAGCAGATAATTTGGCAAAAGAAAAATTATCATAGGGGTGCTATGAAACATTTAAGCCTAACTCCAGAGCTTTATGATTACATGTTGGACAAATCTTTGCGTGAACATCCTTCCCTGGCTGGTTTACGCAAAATCACCTCCACTATGGAGCTGGCAAACATGCAAGTTGCGCCGGAGCAAGCACAATTCATGCAATTGCTTCTACGTTTGCTTGGCGCAAAAAATGTTTTGGAGTTGGGAACATTCACTGGCTATAGTGCTTTAGCGATGTCCCTGGTTTTACCTGATGAAGGAAAACTCATTACCTGTGATATCAGTGCAGAGTGGACAAGCAAGGCACACCCTTTTTGGAAAGAAGCAGGACAAGACCATAAAATTGAATTACGGCTTGGCCGCGCCCTGGATAGCTTGCATGCTCTTATCGATGAAGGTTGGGAACATAAATTCGATTTCATTTTTATTGATGCCGATAAAACCAATTACGTGAATTACTACGAATTGGCATTAAAACTGATCCAACCTAAAGGGTTAATCGCTATAGATAATATTTTCTGGGATGGTAAAGTCATTGATGAAAATGAAACTGGCGGTCAGACCAGAGAAATCAGAAAACTCAATGATTTGCTAAAAAAGGATCACCGCGTGTTTATTAGTTTACTTCCTATAGCTGATGGATTATTTTTAATACAACCTCTTAACCAGGAAAAATAAACCTGAAGGATGCGCAGCAAATGTGGGATGAGGATTCCCCATTTGGCCTCCATACCCTAAATCCAGGTTATATTTATCTTTTCCTTTCTCTTTGCCGAGAAAAGACTTTTGATAAGCACTGAATCATTTTAAAGGAGTAATAGACAATGCAAACAAACAACAACCCCTGTGGATTAGATGGTTTTGCTTTCCTGGAGTTTTCAGGTCCCGATCAGCAACGTCTGCATCAACAGTTCATGGAAATGGGTTTTCAAGCTACAGCACATCATCAAAATCAGAATATTACTTTATTTCAGCAAGGCGAGATTCAGTTTATAGTCAATGCCGCCACACATTGCCAGGCAGAAGAACATGCCAAAACTCATGGGGCAGGTGCTTGCGCCATGGGATTTAAGGTGAAAAATGCCAAAACAGCTTTTGAATACGCTATCAAGCATGGAGCGACTGCTTTTGAAGATTGTACCCATGCCCACCATGGCTTATTGGGTATTCAGGCAATAGGAGGCAGTGTGATCTATTTTGTTGATGATCAACATCAACCCTTTTCGGCTCATTGGGAACATCAACCCAATAAAAAAGTACAAGGTAACGGCCTGATCCTCATTGATCACCTGACCCATAATGTTTTTCGAGGCAATATGGATAAATGGGCCCAGTTCTATGAATCCATTTTTAATTTTCAGGAAATTCGTTATTTTAATATCAAAGGAAAAATGACGGGGTTACTAAGTCGAGCACTGGGAAGCCCCTGCGGCAAAATAAAAATACCTTTAAATGAATCCAAAGATGATTTATCCCAAATTGAAGAATTTCTTCACGAATACAAAGGGGAAGGCATTCAGCACATCGCTTTAACTACAGACAATATTTACCATACAGTACATACATTAAGAGAACAAGGGGTTAAATTCCTGGATGTTCCCGATACATATTATGAAATGCTCAATGCTCGGCTCCCCTGGCATCAGGAACCGGTGAAGCAACTTCAAGAAGAAAAAATCCTGATGGACGGAGAAAGCGATCCCCAGCATGGTTTATTGTTGCAAATATTTACCGAAAATATCTTTGGACCTGTGTTTTTTGAAATTATTCAACGCAAAGGGAATCAAGGTTTCGGTGAGGGGAACTTCCAGGCTTTATTTGAAGCTATTGAACGGGATCAGATACGGCGTGGTACTTTGAAAGAAACATCCGCCTAAAAATGACTGTAGAGCACTGTGCCTGGGTGAAGCGCAGCCGACCCTGGAATTGATGATTTAAACCCGGGATCGCTGCGCTTCACCCAGGCTACATTGAATGAGGAGCTTATGAAACTTGCCAGTTTAAGATCAACATCATCACGCGATGGTGAATTATGCGTGGTTAATCAAGCATTAACTCTTGCAATACGAGTCCCCCATATTGCACCCACCTTACAAAACGCTTTGGATAATTGGGATACTGTTGAAGAAAAATTACTGAAAGTGTATCAAGAACTCAATGAAGGCAACCTGGAAAATTCCTTTAAATTTGATCCCCAACAATACAGTGCCCCTCTTCCTCGTGCGTATCAGTGGGCTGATGGCAGTGCCTATGTAAATCATGTCGAACTCGTACGCAAAGCCCGGGGTGCTGAATTACCAGAGAACTTCTGGACAGATCCCTTGATGTATCAAGGAGGCTCTGATGCATTTTTGGGTCCTCATGATCCTATCCTGGCCGCAGATGAAGCATTTGGCATCGATTTTGAAGCAGAGATTGCGGTTATTACTGATGATGTTCCTATGGGGATAAGCCATGAAAAAGCAGGCCAACATATTAAACTGCTAATGCTCGTTAATGACGTCTCCTTACGTAATTTAATACCGAATGAACTGGCGAAGGGATTTGGTTTTTTCCAATCCAAGCCCTCCAGCAGTTTTTCTCCTGTCGCCATTACCCCGGATGAGTTAGGTGCTGCCTGGGATGGTGAGCGCGTGCATCTGGCCTTGTTAAGTTATCTTAATGGACAACTATTTGGTCAACCGAATGCGGGAATAGATATGACCTTCTCTTTTCCAAAGCTGATAGAACACGCTGCAAAAACCAGGCTTCTTAGTGCCGGATCAATTATTGGTTCAGGAACAGTATCCAACCTTGATCGCAGCAAAGGTTCATCTTGCATTGCTGAAAAACGAATGCTGGAAATCATAGCGCAAGGGCAAGCAACAACATCTTTTATGCATTTTGGTGACAGAATCCGTATTGAAATGCTCGATAAACAGGGTAATAGCCTCTTTGGGGCCATTGATCAAGTCGTGAAAAAGGTGTGAGTAATGAAACTTTATGATTATTTTCGTTCAACAGCCTGTTACCGTGTGCGTATTGCTTTAAATTTAAAAAAAATTGCCTATGAGAAAGTAAACATCCATTTAGTAAATCATGGGGGAGAGCAACACTCACCCGAGTATCGGGAAGTTAATCCTCAAGGCCTGGTTCCAAGCCTGGAAATCAATGGTCAGGTAATAAGCCAATCCCTTGCTATCATTGACTACCTGGAAGAAACTGTTCCCAATCCTGCATTGTTGCCTCAGGACCCCTGGGAGCGCTCGGCTGTGCGCTCACTCGCTTTAATGGTGGCTTGTGATATGCATCCTTTGAATAATCTGAGGGTACTAAACCGCTTAAAGGACCAATTCCAAGCAACTGAAACTCAAGTTACCGAATGGTACCACCATTGGCTAAAAGCAGGTTTTGATGCGTTTGAAGCGAAATTAAAATCTCTGAAACGAAGAGAACCCTTCTGTTTTGGGGATTCAGTGTCGCTTGCAGATCTCTGCCTTATCCCTCAAGTTTATAATGCCCACCGTTTTCATTTTCCCATGGGCAACTATCCTCTTATCAATGAAATCAACGCGCATTGTTTAACTCTGGAAGCTTTTCAAAAAGCAGTTCCCGAGGTTCAATAGCTCATAGCGTACCCTTTCTTAAGGCTTTGAAGCACCTCGCCATATCCTTTTACTTTAGGTCTATTAAAGCAGTACTTTAAAACCATGCTTTGCTTAACTCTACGGTCACAATACCTTGAGGTGTTTTCTCAAGCATGCTCCAAACCGTTTTGCACCGCTGTAAATGTCCAACGAGGTAGTTGTTATTGCTGCATTTGTAACGTACAGGCATCTGGTCATAAATTTTCCCGGAAGCAATCGCTTCACAATGTTCCCCATTCGTCAGTTCGATACCCCAAGGATAAGTTTGGGACATATCCAAAATTTTATTCTGCTCATTATTTAAAGGTTCTTTCACTTTGATTTGGACACTATCGCCAATCCAGGGAGATTGTGGACATACAGCTTCTGTTCTGTTTGGACCTGCTTTAACAAAGCAGGGATCATAGGTTTTGCCGCCTGCAATACAACGCCAGGCATCCTCTCGGACAATGAGTTGGGATTGAGAGTAGCATTCTCCCCTGAGGGTGTTTTTCACTTGCGGAACAACCTGGTTCACCACATCCCCATAGGGTCTGTATAACTTCAATACGGTATCATTTGCTGTTGCTGCCAAAGAACAAAAAAACAATGAAATGCAGAACACTTGTCGCAACATAATATTTCCTCAATAATTATTCTAAAGCATTTTCATAATTGGGATTATCAAGGGGCGAGAAAATCAAAGTGTTTTAACACCAAGACAGTAGAAATGCTAATAACCCCAGTGTATCATCTCATTTTTAGTTAAAGGTATCTATACTTCACGGAGTCACAAATTGCGAGAGGTATCCAGTTCTCGCTAATCGGACAAATTCTTCAATCGGAACTGCATGAGATAACGTACCTGCGCTTTATTTCAACGAGCGTATCTCGACTGATAGAATTGAAAAAGGCACTTAAACAGTGTTTAGTGATGACGCAAAGTATACTCAGAGTGAGGAGTAAAAAAATGAGTGAAGTTTTTACCATAAAACAATGTTTGGATGGTGAAATCAGCATTGATGAACACGTTACGGTGAGAGGTTGGGTAAAAACCCGGCGCGATTCTAAAATGGGCTTGTCTTTTATCAGCCTGCATGATGGTTCTTGTTTTGCTCCCATTCAAATTGTAGCTACTGACAGCCTGGACAATTATCAGGATGAAGTCAGTAAATTAACCGCGGGATGTTCTATTATTGCTGCGGGAAAATTAGTGGCTTCCCAAGGTAAAGGCCAGGCTTTTGAAATTCAGGCTGACTACATTAAAGTTGTGGGCTGGGTAGATAATCCCGATACCTACCCTATTCAAGCAAAGAGGCATACACTTGAATTTTTGCGTGAGGTCGCCCATCTGCGCCCCCGCACCAATACCATTAGTGCGGTAACCCGGATTCGTCATTGCCTGTCGCAAGCAATCCACCGCTTTTTCCATGAGCAAGGCTTCTTTTGGATACATACACCTATCATTACTTCCAGCGATTGTGAAGGCGCTGGTGAAATGTTCCGCGTCTCTACTTTAGACCTCTTGAATATTCCTAAAAATGAATACGGTCAAATTGATTTTAATAAAGATTTTTTTGGCAAAGAAACATTCCTCACTGTTTCTGGTCAGTTAAACCTTGAAGCCTATTGCATGGCGATGTCGAAGGTATATACTTTTGGTCCCACTTTTCGGGCTGAAAACTCAAATACCAGCCGTCACCTCGCTGAATTCTGGATGATAGAGCCGGAAATCGCTTTTGCCACATTAGAAGATATTTGCACTTTAAGTCAAAGCATGTTGCGTTATTTATGCAAATCCGTTCTGGAAGAACGTGCTGATGATATGGACTTTTTCAATCAATTTGTGGCTCCGGGATGTATTGAACGACTGGAACATATCGCTGAGTCTGATTTTGAAATAATGACTTATACTGATGCAATCAAGATTCTGCAACATTGCGGGCAAAGCTTTGAGTTCCCAGTCAATTGGGGCTTGGATTTACAATCGGAACATGAACGTTATTTGGCAGAAGTCCATTGCAAAAAACCGGTTATCCTGACTAATTATCCTCAAGAAATCAAGGGGTTCTACATGCGGCTGAATGATGATGGCAAAACCGTTGCCGCAATGGATGTTTTAGCCCCTGGAATTGGTGAAATTATTGGCGGCAGTCAGCGTGAAGAACGTTTGGAAATTTTGGACAAGCGAATTGAAGAATGCAATTTAAATAAAGACACCTATCAATGGTATAGGGACTTACGTCGATACGGCACTGTCCCCCATGCAGGGTTCGGTTTGGGTTTCGAGCGTCTGGTTAGCTATGTAACCGGGTTAGCGAATGTACGCGATGTAATTCCTTTCCCACGTACTCCAGGGCATGCTGATTACTAATCAGCTCCTCCGGAAGCTGGGTGAAGGCATGAGCCATAACCCAGTTTCCAATCGCGAATTCGGAGTATCACCTGGATTTAACCAAGTGCATGCACTCTTTGAGCTCAGGGACGACTTTTTACTACGTCTGATTCTTCCTCGAGTTCAGCAATGGCAGGAAGTTCTGTAATGACCATATCTTTCAAGCGCTTATAACTCATAAAACTATTAGGATTAGCGGTGCGCCGTCCCATATCTATCCGATTATAAGTCTCTCTATCTTTAATTTCATCTAGCAAATTTTTCTTGACTGATTCAAGATTTAAATTCGCAGCTTTACCTGTTTTTTCTTTTTTTTTAAACATTCTTAATAACTCCTCTACTTATTGATTAGCCTTTATCTGAAACGATCCCTGAGGGATTTCATAATAGAAATTTATTTAAATTCAGATAAAACACCTTCTCCCAACACTAAAATCCGATCCATTTGTTTTGCCAACTGCTGATCATGAGTCACAATAACTAAAGCCGTGTTCATTTTTCTATTCAACTCAAGCATTAAATCAAATACTTTTGTAGCAGTTGCCTGATCCAGATTTCCTGTCGGTTCATCGGCCAATACACAGTAGGGTTGATGTACCAAAGCACGAGCTATAGCAACTCGTTGCCGCTCTCCTCCTGAAAGCTGAGCGGGTTTATGTGTTTTTCTTTCTTTAAGTCCAACATCATCCAGCATTTTACTTGCTTCAGCCGTTGCATCTTTTACTGAAAGATTGGCTAGCATCAAAGGCATGGATACGTTTTCAAGTGCAGTAAATTCAGGTAACAAGTGATGAAACTGGTAGATAAAACCCAAGCCTTGATTGCGTAATCGACAACGCTGCTTTTCGTTTACTTTTTGCCAATTAACATCCTTAATTAAAACCTCACCCGTAGTAGGTTTGTCCAAGCCGCCTAATAAATGCAACAAGGTGCTTTTTCCTGATCCGGAAGGACCAATAATTGCAAGACGCTCACCTTTAGCTATCGATAAATCAATCCCTCGTAATACCTCAACTTTAGAAGCACCATCATTGTAGGACTTACATAATTTTTTAGCATTTAAAATAATATCACTCATAATGCAAAGCCTCCGCAATTACTGTTTTTGAGGCGCGCCAGGCAGGATAAATTGTTGCAAGAAAACTCATTATCAGAGCCATTAAACATACTTTCCATAAATCACTGAACATAATCTTGGAGGGTAGATAATCGACAAAATAAATACTGGATGACAAAACTTTAAAATGGAACCAGGTTTGCAGATGATTCACGATTGTGGTTGCATTTTTAGCCAAAACCAAGCCACCGAGCAAGCCAAAAATGGTGCCGACAATTCCTACCATCATTCCCTGTACAATGAACGTCCATAAGATGGTTGAAGGGGTTGCCCCAATTGTTCTTAAAATAGCAATTTCTGCTTGCTTGTCGTTAACCACCATGACTAAAGAGGATACCAGATTAAATGCGGCTACAGCGATTATGAGCAGCAAAATCATAAACATCATGGTTTTTTCCATTTTGACAGCCTCGAAAAAAGCGCCATATTGTTGTGTCCAATTGCCCACCTGATATTCCTCCCCTAGCAGATGAGATAAACGGGCTGACAATTCAGGGGCTTGGTACACATTATTTATTTTCATTTTAATGCCAGTTACATCTTCTCCCATTTGCAATAATTTTTGAGCATCCCCCATATTGATGAATGCCAGTTTGGTATCAAAATTAAATCCTGTTCCCGCAGAAAAGACGCCAACTACTGTAAATCGCTTAAAGCGGGGAATCATACCCGCAGGAGTCACGGTGGCCTGAGGAATCATTATGGTGACTTTATCGCCAATCATGGTTCCCATATTGTCAGCAAGCCCTCTGCCCAGAATAATGCCAAAATCTTTCAAATTAGAAAGGCTTCCAGCCAGCAATTTATCTTGCAAATGACTCATTTGTTCTTCTTTCTCAGGCAATACGCCAGTTAACACAACAGGTAACACCTGTCCTTCATGAACCATTAAGCCTTGCCCCCCGACGTAAGGTGAAAATGCTTTTATCTCGGGAATTGTTTGAATCTTTTTAGCTACTTCAGGCCAATTATTGAGCCTTTCATTCGGGCCAGAGACTGTAATTTCGGGAGCCATACCGAAAAAACGGTTATGTATCTGTTCATCAAATCCATTCATGACGGATAAAACGGTAACAAGAACCATTACTCCCAAGCCAATACCAAGCATGGAGCTTAAGGAAATAAAAGAAACAAAATGGTTCTTTTTTCGAGAACGC
Organism: Fluoribacter dumoffii NY 23; assembly: GCF_000236165.1. Lineage (NCBI taxonomy): Bacteria > Pseudomonadati > Pseudomonadota > Gammaproteobacteria > Legionellales > Legionellaceae > Fluoribacter > Fluoribacter dumoffii. The sequence goes on from NZ_CM001373.1 coordinate 2,094,891, forward strand.
GTATAGCGTAACCCCATAAAAAGAGCTAATGGTTTATACATAGTTACTTTTGATTTGAGTTAAAGTCTTATTGTAGAGAAAAAATCACCCAAACGATATACCCAATAGAGAGTTCTACGGTTATATTGTTTCATTATCAGCTAACCCACACACTTATCCACAGAATCTGTGGATATTTAGCCGGTATCGCAAAATGCTTGGGGCAAGCAGGGAATCTAAAGGAGATTGCTCCAAACACCCCATGACAGGGCCATTGCCAGCGAGCAGCACTGGATTTTCGCTTATTTTTATTTTTTCCCATTACAGTTTATGGGTTTTCTTTCTTCATTCAGGATGTTGTTTCATCTTTTTACTCTACTTAAATCCTTTGGTGTGCCTTCATACATTCTTCCTTGTTATTCAAATCGCTTGCCGCCACCGTTTATCAACGACACCAAGCATGGTAATCAAAATGGATAAACATGAGGCCCCTACTACTTGCTCGGTCATGAATGGTATTAATTTTTTGCATAATCAGTCATCAGCAAACAAATTAAAAGTTTACAAAAAAAGATCTTTAGGTAAAATCAACAATCCAAAAAATATGCTATAAGTGAAAAAAAATGGCAGCATCCCAACGTAATAAAGAATTAATTTCTAGGCTTCTAACCAATTATAATAAGCTTTCTGGCTGGAGACGATGGCTTTTCCCAATCAAGTTCACAGAAGCAACCCAAGAAGAAGATACCTTTACGTTGTGTCATGTTTTATTAAACAGCTGGTTTTCATCATTTTGGCGAGCAGTTTTTCCATTCCTGGATTCTTTTGCCCAAAGCGATCTATATCATTCCTGTCGGGTGGTTGATAATTTTGGTTTACTTACAGAGGCCAATTTTAACTTGGTAGCTGCCCATGAAAATCCTAATGTACTTTGGGATGCCTTAACGAGCATTTCGATTTATCATAAGGAAAAATTCTATGACAAATTTCAACTTGACTTGGTTTTTTTCTCCGGCAGTCGAGCACAAGCTAATTTTCAACGTATAGTGATTCATAAGAATCCGACTGCTCTTATAGATGCTTTTGACAGCTATTTTTCTTACAGTGATTTTATCTTACAAAGTGCATCAGTTCATAACCTTAACACAATCCTCCAGACAGATCTTGATACGATAGCTACCAGCTCAGATGCCCCTAGCCAGGTCGTTGACGCATTGCACCTGCTTTATTGTTCCCAAAAGAAAATCGAAGAAGTAGATCGTCTCCTAATTACACAAAATCCTTCTTTAAAAATGGTACAAGCTCTGTGTTTTGTAAAACAGGCTGGATTGTTGAGAGGAGAGTTAAGCCAGGCAATCAGAGATCTTTTGATAAAAAGTTCAAATCCTTTTGATTCTATTTCTATTGTTTATTATCTCCAACTTGAAGGTGTATTAACCGGAAAGATGGGACAAGAAATCTGTACGGGTGAAGCGATTGCATATTCTCCGAAAGAAATCCCGCAGGCCCTTAAAGCCTTACAAGACTTTCATTTATCCTCAGATGAAAATCGTTTCAAGCTACTCACAGCATGCTATTCCCCTAGCATACTTATAAATATTCTGGCCTGCCTTCAAGAGAATAACCTGTTAGCCGAACCCATTACTTGCCAGCTAAATTTTGATCTTGCCTTTAAAAATGCATACCTTAGAGCTTTTGGGTCGATGGTTTCCAGTCTGCATTTGGCAGGTTTATTGGATTTGGAGAGCAGAGGGCAGGAGAATTATTTTAAAATTACCGAATTTGGAGAGGCTTTGGCGCCTTTATTGTTGCTATTAAGCAAAAACAACTTACTAAACCAGGAAATTTTTGATCGCATCAATCAACATAAAACATGTCTGGGATTACATCTTTGGCAAAATATTCCTACGGATGCTTTCAGAGAAGAACATATTCTTGAGGTTCTTCGCATTTGCGATGACCGTTCCACAAGTCAATTGAGTAAGATGTCGAGTTGTATACGTTATATCAAAAATACTATTCTCAAGAAGGAGCAAGTGCGTCCCTCATCAGATGAACCAACTCCGGCTGATAATAAAAATGATATGGACGCCACGCCTTCTTTTACAGTTTGAAGCACAACTTCTTTTTCTATCCTAGGGTGTCCTCAAAACACCCTGTTTCTGTCCCTGACATAGTCGCTGCCAAAAACGGATCTCTACCTACACATTAAATCCACAAGTTGTTAGATAAATTTATTTAATGCAAAATGACTTAGCAAAAAAAACCAATATTTGACTTAAATAAGGACTATTATGGCTTCCTCACAGCTCGACCTTAAAAAAAGCATTTTAAGTGATAAGCTTAATGCTTTAATTAACACCCCTCTCGTTTGCCTTGAGGAAGTTAATACGTTGTTGGATGAGGAACTTAACTTAACACAATCTGGAAAAGCGTTGGGACAGTTAACTGATTTCATTCATCTCGTTTCCTTTCTAAAAACAAGACGTTTTTCCAACCCTGGCAAGGCCCTGAAACTGTTTGTGCATGAACAGACTCAACCGGAAACAAGGAAAGCAATGCTTCAGTCATTGCAAATGGCTCCCCCGCAAGAAGACACGATTTATGAACTCATTTGTCTTTTGGCTCAAAATAATAAACTTGTTTATTATTCAGATCTCACTCAGGTTACGCCACTTCGTGTCACCATGAGAAAAGGAGAGGATAGTTATGTGGAAGAACACAGTCAATGGTATTTAATTTTTGAACTATTTGGACTCTGTAAGAATCTTCCCTCTGAACTAATTCCCCTACTCGCAGAACTATTAAGCAGTACAAAGCTTTCTGTAGAGACCCTGCAAGCAATTGGCAAATTTTTTAATTATCTGGATAAGCTCAAGCTCTTAAATAATGAACTTGTTGCTGCAATGCTACCCCAACTACACTATAAAAACAGCATAGAAAAACTTCAATCATTCCTGATCAGATTGCAACAAAATGAACTCCTCGACCCGCTCGTTTTAAAACATGCTTTGTCCTTTCTGCAGCATTTGGATGCACTTATGGTTTTTTTCTCAATCTATCAGGAAGAATTGCGCACTGCCAGCTCATCTCGGGAAACATTGGAAAAACTCCCCTCCTATTGCCGCTTGTCTCTTCAGGAAGAAGGCAGTTTTGATGATGAAGTATCCACAAACACCCCTCTACATATGGCTGTTATTCAACGTGACGTTTCTCATCTGCGAGAAGGATTATGTTTAGCAAATGCAAAACTGCTTTTAGCAACTTCCTATGATAATACAGCCTTAGTGTTAGCCTGCAAACTGGCCGATAAAGAATCGGCGAGCCTCATTTTGACACGGATGTGCGAATTGAATTGTAGTGTAAATCAGGCAGACCAATATGGAATGACAGCACTTCATTGGGCTAAATTTTATCATTTTGATGATTTATGCCAGAAGCTTATTCGTGCCGGGGCCAATGAATCCTTAAAAACAGAAAATGGACAAAACACTACCTATTTCGCAAAACATCGATTTACCCTGGAGGATTTTAAAATTCAAGGCCGTGAAATTATCCAGGATCAGTTTCATTTAAAAAATAGGGCCTTGACCGACATTGCCTTCCATGCCGATAAAATTGCTTTAAATTTACAATTAACCACTGCGTATGAAGTGATGGAGTTGTATCAAAAAGATGAAGGGGCACAAATCCGTACCTCCAACCGTTTTTATTTATTTTTTAAAACATTCCGTACGCGCTTGCTTGAATGGCTGGAACATCAAAGAGAAGCGGATCTTCAACCCGAGCAGGAAGGAGTTGCGTTAAATTTTATTCCTAGCTAAATAAAAACTTCGGGAAGAACTCATTTCCATATCAATGAGTGATTGAGGAGACATTTTCCTGCAACACGGAAGAACTACCCAGGATAAGGGCAAAGCATGCTTGCAGGAAGTAATGGTGTTATTTTAGCAAACAAGCGGTTATTCTATAGGCACACGATGTAAACCTGCTCTCAGGTAAGGTAATTTATATGAATCTTAGCTCTTGGTATTATCCTTCACTCATTGCTTTATGTCTTTATGGCGCTTGGGGATATTGGGGAACAAGAGCATCGAACTTTATTAATCCCTTGTCGATTACTTTTTATTCGAGCATAGGTGTATTAATTTCAGGCATTATCGCCCTTGTCTTACTTGATTTTAAGCTGGAGCTTTGTCCCAAAGGAGGAACCTACGGATTGCTAAACGGTCTGGCGAGTGGGGTGGCGTGTATTTTCTTCATTCTGGCGTTGCAAAAAGGGCCTACCATGCCTGTGGTGCTCGTCACTTCCATGTATCCGATGATAACCCTTTTGTTATGCGTTGTGTTCCTGAAACAGGGGTTAACCTTTAAACACGGGTTGGGAATGGTGTTTGCAATTTTAGCTCTAATCTTACTTGCTACGGAATAACTGGTGATTGGTGCCCAGGGCCGGAATCGAACCGGCACGGAGGTTAAGCTCCGAGGGATTTTAAGTCCCTTGCGTCTACCTGTTTCGCCACCTGGGCAATATTCTTATGGAGGCTGAGGCCGGAATCGAACCGGCGTCCACGGCTTTGCAGGCCGCTGCATGACCACTCTGCCACACAGCCTCATTTGATACTTCTAATACGTCTATACCTTTAGCTCTAAAAAAAAAGCGACTTTTTTGTCGCTTTAATTTGGAGCGGGAAACGAGACTCGAACTCGCGACCCCAACCTTGGCAAGGTTGTGCTCTACCAACTGAGCTATTCCCGCGTCTCTACGGGGTGTGATTCTACCGAAATTTAACACCCTGTCAATAATAAAATTAATTTTTTTTCGTTAATTCTGGCCACGCAATCGCCAAATAAATAATCATCGACCAAATCGTTAAAATTGCAGCCACATAAAGTAAAACAAAACCGAAAATACCGCCCCAATTATCCAACGAATTAAACGCCAACAATAAAAACAAAGCAATCATTTGCAGAAACGTTTTTATCTTGCCAACATAACCGACAGTGACACTTGCACGTCTCCCAATTTCCGCCATCCATTCCCTGAGGGCGGAAATTACAATTTCACGTCCTACAATAACAATGGCAGGAATCGTAATATAATTAATTTCCTTGGCGCCTACGAGCAATAACAAACTGGTGGAAACCAGTAACTTGTCTGCGACCGGATCGAGGAATGCACCGAAAGGAGACATCATTTTTAGCTTGCGAGCCAAATAGCCATCTAACCAATCAGTGAAACTTGCTGCCGCAAAAATACTGGCTGCCAACATATGTGCAAATGAAAACGGCAAATAAAATACAATAATAAATACTGGAATCAGAACGATGCGCAGCAAGGTTAATAAATTTGGCAAACTGGTTAATGTACTCAACGTGTGATACTCCCTTTACAAATGACTAAATAAAGCAACCTCATCCTGTGAGTAGCGCAAAATTAAACCTAGCGGAGAAGAGTCAACCGTTTCTGCTGCCCATAAGTTATTTATGTAGAAATTATCATTTCCACACGCCTGTAAATGCTTCAAGCTATCCCCCTTTTTTTACCATGAGAGGAACATTATTTTAACTTAATGGTTTCCAGCCTCGCCTGCATCCGAACTACAGAGCTAAGCGGTTAACGCCTTTTGGATAAGTTTAAATAATCCGCTACCTGTTTATAATCATCAAATACGGCCACTGCCCCAGCTGCTTTGAGAACAGCTTCTTCCTGTTGATGATAAATATCGATTCCTATGGCTGTTACCTGAATACTTTTGGCCATTTCCATATCGGAAAGTGAATCACCTATCATCAAAGTTGTAGCCGGGGTTACACCATATTCTTCTATAATTTCTTCCAACATTTGCGGACAAGGTTTCGCAGGTACTTGTCCTGCAGAACGAGTTACTTTAAATAGTTTATCAAGACCGGCAGCCTGTAAGGCACGAAACAGGGATTGATGTCCCTTATTGGTTGCAACAGCCAGATTGATCTCGGCTTCATGCAATTGATGGATTAACTCCCTCACCCCGGGCATCAAGCAAACATCTGAGGAACGAGAGTGCATTGCCAATTGCACTGCCTGCAACAAGTGCTGATGTTGGGATTCAGTCAAATGAGGATAAGTTTTCTTCAAAGCCTGGACTAACCCTAAATCAACAAATTTTCTCGCCAGATGAGGATCAAAATCACCAAAACCCAACAAATTCGCTTCGGTAGCAACTACGTGCAAAATTATCCCTAAAGTATCCGCAATAGTACCTTCCCAGTCAAATACTACCAAATCATATGGATTGCTCATCTCTCACTACGCTCCTCGCACGTAACTGTTTTAGTGCGGTAGAAAAATGGTTATCTGCATCCGCTTGGAACAAATGCTTTGTACCGTTCAATTCAAATTGAATGGATCGTGCATGTAAAAAAAGTCGATGATTAGAATTATCTATGCCTTCTACTTCTCCTGCAAGTGCTCCGTATTTTTTATCACCAACTATCACATGTCCTAAATGGGCGCTATGGACGCGAATCTGGTGGGTACGTCCCGTTTTAGGGCTGGCCTCAACCCAACAGGCCTGTTGATAGTTTTCAAGAAGTTTAAATTTTGTTTCAGAAGCTTTTCCTTCTTCTGTAACTGAAACAATACGCTCACCGGACTTCAAAGTATTTTTTTCGAGTGCAGCCCTAACAATCACCTGTTTTTTACCTTTCCAGGGATGGGTCAATAATGCCCAATAAGTTTTTTGTACTTCACGTGATTCAAGCAATGCATGCATCGCCCTCAAGGTGCTTCTTTTCTTTGCTAATAAAAGACAGCCTGAAGTTTCCTTATCCAGACGATGGATCAATTCCAAGTACGCTAAATCCTGCCGGGTTTTTCTTAAAGCCTCAATAACTCCAAGACTCAACCCGCTGCCCCCATGGACAGCAATACCGGCCGGCTTGTTAATGACCAAAAAACAGGGGTCTTCAAAAATGATGCATTCTTTCAGCCGTTTTGCCAAAGCATCCCCTACAAATACTTCTTTGGTTTCGGACAAGCGAATTGGCGGGATACGCACACTATCCCCGGCATGTAGTCTTGAATTAATTTGGGCTCTTTTTTTATTAACCCGAACTTCACCGCCGCGTATAATTCTGTAGATATGGCTTTTGGGAACGCCCTTTAAAATACGAATTAAATAGTTATCCAGACGTTGCCCTTCTTCTTCATTACTGATTTCTTTATAACTAACTTCACTCATTGTCAATAAACCTGTTTGCTGGGCGTGATTTTTTTGATATGATCGCCAGTAGCGTGGGAAAATTTCCATGCAACCGAATTATAACGCATTTAAATAAAAAAAGCGTGACTATTTACTTTAAAGTATATGCTAATCATTGAGGAAGTTCGGCCTTGGCCGTCTAAATGAATGATTATTTGTTAAATAAAGAGTTACATAAAAATAGCGCTTCCATTTAAGCACAAAGATATAAGGAAGCGAACCAATGCCAGAGATAAATTGAGCATATTTTTGACAGAAACCTACGCATGCCAGACATGCTTTATACCGATTACGGATTATTTCAGGGCTTTCGCACGCCGTTGGCTTCCTATTTCAGTCCGTTTAATTTGTAATCAGTATATTTCACAGTATGCACCTCGCATTAGACCTCTTTCGAAACTCACTGAGAAGAAAATGCCAGGAGGAATGGAGCACAGAACCGGAATGTACACTTCAGTACGTAAGAATTCGAGCACCATACCGATGACGCAATTGCCCTCTTCAGCAGCGTTGCGAAAGAGCCCTCTTGTACAGGTAACATGCGTAACGTCTGTTTTCAAGGCTATTGGTTCGCCTAAAGATCACATCGCTTATTGTTCAATCCCAGGTACTACTGACCTCTCGCCTACTTGCGGTGAAATTCCCGGGTTTTCAAAAATTGCCTCAAGGCATACCAATGTATGCAACGACGCACAGAAAATCCAGACATCAGCCAAAAGCGCAGAAATATCAGTAAATCCAGTTGAACCTCTAAGGTATTTTGAGCCTTATACTATCTCAACTTAAGTGACGGCGCCCTAATTTATGGGGTAACAGATGGAAAAAATGTTAATCAATGCAATACAAACTGAGGAAGTACGTGTTGCACTTGTAAAAGACCGTTATTTATTTGACCTGGATATTGAATGTCCTGGTGAAGTGAAAAAAAAGGGCAATATTTATAAAGCAACCGTCACCCGACGGGAGCCAAGCCTCGATGCCGTTTTTGTTGAATACGGCTCTAAACGGCAAGGCTTTTTGCCTCTTAAAGAAATTGCACCTGAATATTTAAGCAAAAATCCCGAAGATTTTGGTGACGAAAAACCGCCAATTACTGCATTAATCCGGGAAGGCCAGGAATTACTGGTGCAGGTCGATAAAGAAGAGCGCGGCAGCAAAGGGGCGGCGCTGACTACCTATATTACTTTAGCCGGTTGCTACCTGGTTCTAATGCCTAATAATCCTCGTTCCGGAGGTATATCCAGACGTATTGAAGGTGAAGAGCGTGATGAACTGCGCGAAACACTTAATGCACTGACTTTACCCGAAGATATGGGACTTATTATCCGTACCGCGGGTGTCGGCAAAAGCCAGGAGGAATTACAAGATGACCTGGATATGCTGTGTAATCAATGGCAATCCATCAAACAAGCTTATAATACAGAACTTGCGCCTTGCTTAATTCATCAGGAAGGTGATGTCATCATTCGTTCGATCCGCGATAATTTACGTAAATCGATCAGCGAAATCATCATTGATGATCAGATTTCTTATATTAAAGCCAAACAATATATTGAACGGGTCAAACCTGAATTTTTACCCAACCTGAAGCTTTATAACAGCAGTATCCCTTTGTTTAACTTTTATCAAATCGAAAGCCAGATAGAAACTGCATACCAGCGTCAGGTCATGCTGCCCTCTGGAGGTGCTTTGGTGATCGACCGAACCGAGGCTCTGGTGTCAATTGATGTCAACTCAGCTAAAGCAACAGGCGGAGCAGACATCGAAGCCACAGCATTCAATACAAATATCGAAGCAGCTGATGAAATTGCGCGTCAGTTACGTCTACGGGATTTGGGTGGTTTGGTGGTCATCGATTTCATCGATATGAGTTCCAGTAAAAATCAGCGGGATGTAGAAAACCGTCTGAAAGAAGCATTGCAAGCTGATAGAGCTCGCATCCAGGTGGGACGTATCTCCCGTTTCGGTCTTCTGGAAATGTCGCGTCAACGCCTGAGATTATCCCTCGGTGAAAGTGCCCAGGAAGTATGTCCACGCTGTGAAGGACGAGGCACTGTACGTAACATCCAGTCGCATGGATTGGCTATCACGCGCCTTATTGAAGAAGAAGCCCTAAAGGAAAAGACCGCTGAAATTCAAGTTCAGCTTCCGGCAGAAATGGCAACCTTCATCATAAATGAAAAGCGTAACTTCATTAAGGATATTGAAAAAAGGCATGGTGTATCAGTAATGATTATCGCTAATCCCTACATGCACTTACCGCAATATTCAATTATCCGTCTCAAAGAAGATAATGTGGGTAAATCCAAAAAGCCCAGTTATACTTTAATCCAGCAACCGGAATTGCATGTTCCTGGAAGTGAGGCAGAAAGCTCTTTACGCGATGAACCTGCAGTCAAACCCATAATGGAACATCAGCCTGTAAAAAGCGCCCAAACCAGTTTTATCAAGCGCTTATGGTCGAGTTTATTTGGCGGACACACAGAAACGTCGGTTTCAGCACCACAAAGTCCATCTAAAAGAACGCAAAGCCGTCATCACACACAGGTAAAAACTTCCAAAGGTTCTGGGGGTGATCGAAGATCGCAAAACCGTAGACGCCGCTCCACTGGCGGTCAACAACAACGGCCCAGCAGCGGTAGCGGCAGCAATCCCTCTGCATCTAACCCGAATCGCAGAAAAACAAACCCGCAGCAACAAGGAAATAGCAAACAAGTTGCCAAAGGAGAAAACAATAAAAGAAGGGAAACTGCAGTAAAAGAATAAAGTTACACAAGTGTAGTCTGTTTGAAAGTTCGCAATACTACACCGTTCAAATTATTCACTGGATTAGGGCTCCGCCTTAATCCAGGCTGTATGCAAGGGAGCCATTGGGTAAAGCTTGCTCCAACATGAAAACAATCCAGCTACCAAACTGCTCTAGGTCAATCAATTTTTTTCTAACAAAATGAACGGGTATAACAAAACATCCTTCGCATTTAGCCCCACCTCAAAATCTTGATTGACTGCACAGGGCGGGAAGTATGATTTATCTTTCTTGAGCAGCGTAAATTACTAAGGAAATAATCTGATCATCTGTTAAAATCGCCCAATTCCAGATTATTTAAGAAAAATAATGACTTGCTACACACTTATTGCAAACCAATTAAGCCAATCTGGCTTGAATTATGAGGTACAACAACTCTCAAAATCAGATATTGTTGAATATATGGTGCTCGAGGCAGCAGGTGCATTATATGTTCTCAAAGGAACACCCATCAAATGTTTTTTTCGCCCAGGCCATACCAGCACTATTTTTTTCCAAGATAATAAAAAGCATTCATCATTAGAGTTCAAACTTGAAACACCGTCAATTAGCAAAGAGGAAGAAACGCATTTTAAGCAAATTCTTAGAAGAATCGAACATAAATTTCCAGAAAGTGCTTTTGATCATGAGCATCAGTTTTATAATTTTTATACCACTCAGTATGCAGTCATTCTTCCTGATGAAAATATTGAACATGCAATTAAATCCTCATCTCTGTTTAGGGCAGCAGGTAATTTATCAGAACTTGATTTAGAGTCGCTTCTGCTTCTGAGAAAAAAACTTAAATCATATATTATTGCTGATGATAATCTCTCGGCTCTGGCAAAGCGCTTAATCGATAGAGTGAATCTCCATTTGGCAGAACATTTTGAACCCGACTTGATTGAACAGATTTCACCCACAGTAAAAAGAAAATTCGCCGCCATGGTGGCAGTTATACAAAAAGAATATAAATTTAATCAGTTGGTAGGGATATTAAATGATAAATTATATGAACTGATTCATAAGGGAACAAAAACTTATAAGGATGTCCATTCCAATACCTTAATTGCTAATAAAGACTTTAATCCCAACTACTCAAATGTGGCTCCAATTGCTCAGGTATTAAGCTCTTCCCTGGTCGATGCCGGAACTAAATTTTTCAATAGCCCTCTTTCCCAAAATAGTTTTAACGAGTTTAAGAAAACATGCGAGGAAAAAATAAAAAACGCCAAGGACGAATTCGCCAAATTTCGCGGTTGGGACAAGTGGTATAATGAATTGAATCCTATTTTGAAATCACTTATTGTTTGTATAAAAGCAATAGGAGGAATTATCGCTGGCCTTACAGTTATTCCAGGAGTACTGACCGAAATTTATTCTGAACAGGGCTATATCGGAACTTTCTTTAATACCAAAACAGACTCGCTCAGAAAATTAGAGATCTTTGAAGAAAACCTGCTCGGCAATGAAGGCATCTTTGATGAATTAAATAAAGAAACTCCCTATTTCGAAATATAAATTTAGAATGCTTTGTGATAGGGGAAAACCGGCAAATTAGTTTAAAATTCTTAGGAGAACTAGTGCGGGGTAATCGATGCAGTTTATATATGAAGCCAACTTATTTGCTGAGTTGCTAGCAAGTTGACATACATCATAGAATCTTCAATAGTGATACAGACTGTGCAGCTTGCTGCACCCTAATTGCTACCCTTTATTCGACACAACAAGGAGAGTTTTAGATGATACCCGTAAAAGGTTACGCAGCTCAAAATGCAAAAGCACCATTAACACCCTACTCATTTGAACGTCGGGAGGTCGGAAAAAATGATGTGCTGATTGATATTCATTATTGCGGTATCTGTCATTCAGATATTCATCAAATAAAAGATGAATGGGGCGGCTCTTTATTTCCCATGGTTCCAGGCCATGAAATTATCGGCGTGGTGAGCCAAACAGGTTCATCAGTCAGCAAATTTAAAGTGGGTGACCGGGTGGGTGTAGGTTGTTTTGTTGATTCATGCCGCCAGTGCGACAATTGCCATGAAGGCATGGAGCAGTTTTGCGATGGGGGAATGACATTAACTTATAATAATCGTGATCGAAAAACCGGGGATTTGGTGCAGGGAGGCTATTCCACCAAAATAGTTGTTGATGAAAACTATGTTTTGCGAATTCCGGAAAACTTGCCTATGGATGCAGCAGCCCCCCTGCTTTGTGCAGGAATAACGCTCTATTCACCCTTAAGACACTGGAATATCGGCCCCGGCAAAAAAGTGGGGATTCTCGGCTTGGGTGGATTGGGACATATGGGCGTCAAACTGGCTCATGCCATGGGGGCTGAAGTTACTGTCTTGAGTCATTCACTCAATAAAGAGGCTGATGGCAGACGGATGGGCGCTGATCATTTTTATGCCACCTCCGATCCTCAAACATTCCAAAAGCTAAACAGCTATTTTGATCTCATTGTCTGCACCGTTTCCGCAAAAATCGACTGGAATGAATACATGCAATTGCTCAAACGGGATGGAACTATGGTGGTGGTGGGTATTCCTGAGGAATCTATTCCAATCAATGCGTTTTCCATGATTGCCCGTCGTAGGAGCCTCGCCGGCTCATTGATTGGAGGCATTAAAGAAACGCAGGAAATGCTTGATTTTTGTGGCAAGCATAATATTGTTTCCGATATTGAATTAATTCCCATAGAGCAAGTCAACGAAGCTTATGAACGGGTTGTAAGAAGCGATGTCCGCTATCGGTTCGTTATAGATATCGGCAGTTTATCCTGAAAACCCCTTTAGCCGGGGAGAGGCTACACAGCCTAACCCGGTCCAGAGTAAAATATCAATAAACCATTCCCAGGGAGTATGTACCCAATTTACGGTACCGCAGTAAGTGAGGAGGTCCCAAACAGACCCAAAATTAGAAATGCCAGGAAAATAACAATAAATAAAAAGAAAAGAACCTTGGCTATACTGGTCGCCGTGGACGCAATACCGCGAAAACCAAATAGACCTGCAACGATGGCGACTACCAGAAAAATGAGCGCCCACTTTAACATGATGATCTCCTTATCTCATTGGATAAATGTTACCTTTTGATTATAGCTGAAAAAATAAGCGTCATGGGAAAAACCACGAACCCATAGAAGCGGAATCTTGCGTAATGTCAGTGCAATTATAAGCCAGTGGCAATAGGATTAACGCCTATATTTGGATTTATCCCGCAATCATCGAGAATTTTAAGTAAGTTGTTACCCTTTTTTGTCAACCGTTTGATACAATACTCTTCCAGATAACTTTTCAAAATATACTCATAATCAGGTAAAGTAAGAATTTTGAGTATTTTTTCTGCCATCTCCAAATGTCGTTTATTCTCCGCGTTGCAGGCTTGAAATAAAACACCCCCAAGCATGGCGGCAATGCTCGCTTTACGGGGAGGGTTGGCCAAATAAAACCGCTGAATGCATTCATCTATGGCCCGTTCTTTATCCCAGGCTACCCATTCATCATAAAAAGCCATGGCTGTGTCGGGATTAAAGCTATTTTTTTCTAATCCCTGAATGGCATAGGCAACAGCTACAATCGCTTGTATATTGGCCCAGGAGCAATTGCCGCTTATTTGTGAGCTGATGGGCATTTTAGCTATTGGAATCAACCCTAATTGTTGATTAATCATCTGATGAAAATAATTTCGAGGTTGTTTTTTATATAAAAAATCTTGTAAAAAACGAACATTCAAGGCGTGAAGATTATTAATTCTATAAATATTGACGCTACCCTCTTGCAAGCTGTTTTCTCCTCGATCAATTTTCGCCCACCATTGCCCAAAGCGAATAAATCCCATCGCATGGCCTCGGCTTGCTGCAGGCAGAATCAGCATGGGTGCCTTTAAAAACTCCTTGAGACGTTGTAAGTGCTGCTCCCCTAAGATTTGCAAATGCTGGTAGTTTAAAAGCTCTTCTGCGAGGGAAAACGCATCGATAATCACATGTGCCAGGGGGAAATATTCCCGTAAATGACGTGTTGAATAACTGCTGATAAAACGTCTTAAAGCATCCCTTATCACTGCAACGGTAAATTCGAGGATAAAGCCTTCGTAATCCAACTCAATAAATTCTCCCTGGGCATTAACTATATCGACATCACCTTGTAACTCAAAACGGTGGCCAATAAGTTTGCCATTGATGAAGTCGAGGGCAAAATCGAGCCTGGCGCCATATTGATAGAGTAAATGCTTGAGTGCATCCTGATTACGTAATACCGGATAAACCAGGACAGAAAGCCCATTGCGGGTATACGCGTTAGGATCTGCACCGTTATCCAATAGCAACTTCGCCATAGCTATATCATTATTATCCACAGCCCAATGCAAGGGACCTCGCCCTGTCACGTCTGTTTTATTAACATTGACTTTACGGGCGATTAGTTGCTCGGCAATTTGAATTTGGCGCGTAATAGCACACTCAATTAAGGGCGTAAAACCATATTCATCAATGTCATCCAACGATTCCCCAGCTCGAAGGTAAGCTTCAAAATCAGGCATTCGATGGCTGATTATGTCACTTGCTATTGTCATTAAGGACCTCTAGGTTTAGGTGTATTAGTAAATCTTGGCATATTACCTAAACGCAGTTGCTTTTCTTGTTCCTGATTGCGTCGTTCGTTATCAAACTCACGCCGCGCATCCGTATTTAAAGGAGGTTCCGGATTCAAGGGAGAGTCAATGCCGTCAAAACGCTGGCTGGCTAACTCTGGATGTTGCAAAATACTATTTTGCAATTGACCTTCAAGTGCTGGCTGAGCCTCTTGATTGGAATGTTCGCGGGCTTTGACTAAGGCAATCCGACGCTCCCCTTGCTGTTCGGCGAGACGTCTTTGCCGTTCCATGGCTTTAGTTTCAACAACTAAAAACGATGTACTTTGCTCCACGCGTGTGAGTACAGGAAGATCCGATACATTTTTGAGCAAAACATACACCGCATTGATACCGCCCTCATCAGGCCTCGCACTATGAAAAGCAACCACTTCTTTAATTTGCGGTAACCAGTGATTGATTAAATTCTTTAACAGAGGGGGAGAATTTTTAGCGCTTTTCGTGCCATGAAAAATAAGCAGGGAAAAGTTTTTCTTCTTCATCTGTCTTTGAATAAACTCCACTAAAGCCTTGCGAGCTTCCTCCGGCTTCAGGTTGGAAAGATCCAGTTTTGCTTCCCAGGGGATTTGTCCCGTTTTTAATTCATGGAACTGCTTACCAGAAACTTTGGGAGTAACAAAAGATAAAATACTGTGAGCAAGAACCGGTTCTTCAATATCATCGGTTAAATAATATTCATTTAGCATGTCTTCAAAATCCAATCGTGTTAATCAAAGTATAACTTAGGTTATAGAAAGTAGGAGGATTTTTTTAAAGTTCTGCTGTTATTCAAAAAAATAGAATTGGATGTTCGGGTTCACCCTGATTCTGCAGCCTCTGGCTGCAGCTCAAAAACTGGCAATCAGCAAAGAGCCAGCTTTCACGCCGCACCTGACCCACAGCAACACCAATATGTTACAAAAACTCTCTTTGCAGTATTTCAGCAATTTGTACCGCATTGGACGCAGCACCTTTGCGAATATTATCTGCAACAACCCACAAATTTAATCCGTTAGGATGGGAAATGTCTTGGCGAATTCGGCCTACAAAAACCTCATCATGGCCTACAGCATTTTTTAGGGCAGTTGGATAACTCGCTTTACCCACATTATCAATTACCTTGACTCCTGGGGCTTTAGAGAGAATTTTACGTGCTTCTTCTGCAGTTAAAGGTTTTTTTAATTCCAGATGGATGGCTTCAGAATGTCCGTAAATAACCGGCACTCTAACGGCTGTGGGGTTAACCATAATGCGCTCATCTTCCATAATTTTACGTGTTTCCCATACCATCTTCATTTCTTCACGGGTATAACCATTTTCTTCAAACTGGTCAATATGCGGGATTGCATTAAAAGCAATCTGTTGTGGGTATACATTGACATTGGCAGGCCTGCCATTCAAAAGATCCCCTACTTGCGAAACAAGTTCACTAATAGCTTTCTTGCCAGTACCTGAAACAGATTGGTAGGTTGCCACATTAATCCGGGCAATTCCTGCCGCATCATGGATAGGTTTCAGGGCTACAACCATCTGGATCGTTGAGCAATTAGGGTTGGCAATAATGCCTCTGTTCTTATATTCCACAATACGGTGAGAATTGACTTCGGGAACTACTAAAGGGATATCGTTCTCATATCGAAAGCAGGAACTGTTATCCACTACCACACATCCACTAGCTGCAGCCTTAGGAGCATATTCTTTGGATACCGAACCGCCTGCTGAAAACAAAGCGATATCTGCTTTGCTGAAATCAAACTCAGCCAAGTCTAAAACATCCAGCTGCTCATTTCTAAATTCTACTGTTTTGCCAACAGAGCGAGAACTGGCTAAGGGATAAAGATTTTTTACAGGAAAATCCCGTTCTTCCAATACCGTTAAAAAAGTTTCGCCAACTGCACCTGTTGCACCAACTATGGCTATATTTAATTCTCTGCTCATTGTTTGACCTCTTCTGAATTCCAAGTTCTCTCGCCCCGGTATCGGGAGAAATACACTGGATTATCATTAACTTATCATCCCTTATTCACCCTTTTGGGTGCAGGGATATTAATCCTTCCCTTATGGATAGAGTCAGAGGATTTTCGCCCCTGCGCACTGTTTCTAAAAGGATGAGTGAAGCGCCTTATTTCTCAAATAGTGATCCATTAAGACCAAAGCCATCATGGCTTCAGCTATAGGAACAGCCCTGATTCCCACACAAGGATCATGCCGTCCCTTGGTTACGACAGTTACCTCTTCCCCTGAAACATTAACTGTCTTTCCCGGAGTTGTGATACTTGATGTGGGCTTTAATGCAATACTCACTTCTATATTTTGCCCGGTAGAAATACCACCCAAAATTCCGCCGGCATTATTGCTTAGAAACCCATCCCGGGACATTTGATCACGATGTATGGAACCTAACTGGTTCACCGCCGCAAATCCTGCTCCAATTTCAACCCCTTTAACCGCATTGATTGACATCATAGCATAAGCCAGGGTGGCATCCAGTTTATCGAATACAGGATCACCCAATCCCAAGGGGACATTCTTTGCAATCACTTTAACCCGCGCACCCACAGAGTCGCCTTGGCGTCTTAAATGGTCAATAGCATCCGCAAGATCCTGAACTTGCGTGGTGTTAGGACAAAAGAAAGGGTTATTATTAATTTGTGACTCATCTATAAAGTCTAAAACCAAATCACCCATTTGCTGCAAATATCCTACAATTTCCAAATTTAAATGCCGCTGTAAATACAAGCGTGCGATAGCACCTGCTGCCACTCGTGCTGCAGTCTCCCGTGCCGATGAACGCCCACCGCCTCGATAATCCCTGTGCCCGTATTTATGATGATAAGTAAAATCCGCATGGCCTGGACGGAACAAATTCTTAATTTCTTCATAGTCGCGAGATCGCTGATCGGTATTCTGAATCAACAAGGCAATGGGTGCACCGGTAGTTTTACCTTCAAACACGCCTGAAAGAATGTGTATTTTATCCTCTTCCCTGCGCTGTGTTGTGTATTTGGATTGCCCCGGCTTTCGTTTATCCAAAAAGGGTTGAATATCCTCTTCCCGCAGCATAAATCCCGGAGGACAGCCATCAACTACACATCCAATAGCCGGGCCATGGCTTTCACCAAAAGTAGTTACCGTAAATAAAGTTCCAAACGTATTACCGGACATTAAAGTACTCGTTTAGCTGTTGCTTCGTTAATAAAAATACACCTTGCCCGCCATGACTCATTTCAAGCCAGGTAAAAGGCACATGCGGAAATGCCTCGCATAAAGCCTCTTCACTATTTCCTACTTCTACAATCAGGATACCTTCTTCATTTAAATAGTCATGGGCCTCATGAAGAATCGTTTCAACAATCGCTAATCCATTATTACTGGTTTCCAAAGCCAAAACAGGCTCATGACGAAATTCATCAGGCAAAGTTTGCATCTCTTCCTTACCCACATAAGGAGGATTACTGACAATTAAATCATAGCCTACCTTCGGCACTTTGGAAAAACAATCGGATTCAATTAAAGTAAGTTGATCTTCAACACCTAACTGCTCTCGATTAATCGCAGCAACAGCGAGGGCTTCGCTGGAAATATCCACCGCATCGACCTGCGCCTCTGGAAAGGCATAACAACAAGCTATGGCGATACACCCACTGCCCGTACATAAATCCAAAATACGATGCACTTTATCGGCATCGATCCAGGGAGAAAATTCATTTTTAATCAGTTCTGCTATAGGAGAGCGAGGGATAAGGACCCGTTCATCCACATAAAATGGAATATCACAAAAATAAGCTTCTTTGATTAAGTAAGGCACCGGGACTCGTTGGTTAATCCGCTTTTCCAATTGTTGGTACAAATATTTTTTTTCACTTGTAGTTAAACGTGCATTAAGCCAATTCGATTCCAAATCATAGGGCAAAGACAAGCTTCGCAGAATTAATGAATGCATATCATCCCAGGCATTATCGGTGCCATGGCCGTAATATAAATTGGCATCAATGGCGCAAGACACACTAAAGCGTAAAAAATCCAAAATCGTGACTAACTCTTCCGTTTCCTTAAGTATATAATTGCTCATGGGACTTCAATTCTCATTCAGAAAAAGTACAAATTGTACCCTATGTTAATCAACAAAAGTAGCCTCGGCAAAGCAAACAACAATCGCCTTCCCCTCAATTGCATGCAAAAGATGTAAGCAGCAGCGCAACCTGGGTTATACTTCAATTATCACGTAATCATTTTTAGTTAACTATGGCTGATGATTTTTTGTCTGACGAAGATAAAGCCTTGTTCCGCGAATTCATGCGCTCGGTAAAACCATTGGAAGAACAATCAAAAAGGGTAAAAGTATCCAAACCCAAGCCTCCCATTCGGCCTAAAAAAACTATCCGCCAGGAAGTACAGGAAAAAAAAGAGTATTACTTATCCGATATGATTGTGGATACAGTCCTTTCTGAAACAATCCTTTCCTATGCCCATCCCAGTCTTTCCAGCCAACGGTTTAAGGCATTAAGAAATGGAACTATTCCCTGGGAAGCGCGGCTGGATTTACATGGCTTAAAAAGTGAAAGTGCCCGTGATACCTTGTGCCAATTTATTCAAGGCCAGGCAGAAAACAACAAAAGATGTATCCTTATTATACATGGTAAAGGCGGTTACCAGGGGGCGCCCCCAGTGATCAAAAATTTATTAAATCGCTGGTTACCTCAGTTTGCAGAGGTTTTGGCATTCCACAGTGCCTTGCCCAGGGATGGAGGAAATGGCGCCGTTTACGTGCTGCTGAAAAGAAACAGGTAAGTGCGCCCAAGATGTGGGCGGGTATAAAGCACATGGAAACCAGTTTTGCTGTTCCTTTACTTGCGTTCATGGCTTATTCTGAGGATAATTCGCTTCATTAGTAAAATATCAAGAGAGAATATGGAACACTTAGGTCAATTTATCATAAACCATTGGCAATTATGGCTTGCCTTTATCGTTATTTTATTACTCACATTCATCAACGAGCTAATCACCCAAAAAAAGAAAGCAAAGGAAATCACCCCTCAAGTTGCTGTCGATTTAATCAATAATGAAAATGCGGTGGTCGTCGACTTGCGTGACAAAGAAGCTTTTACTCAAGGGCATATTATTGATTCAATCCATGCCAAGAGCGAAGAGTTTGAGCAAAAGAAAATGGATAAATATAAGAATAAACCCATTATTTTGGTTGCTACCCGAGCTATCGATGCTCAGACCCTTGCCAGTAAAATCCGGGGTCAAGGTTATCAGCCTCATGTACTTGGCGGTGGGATTGCTGCATGGCAAAACGCTGATTTGCCCCTGGTAAAAGGAAAATAAACCGATGGCTGAAATAATTATATACAGTACCACTTATTGTCCCTACTGTATTCGCGCCAAAGAGCTATTGCAACAAAAGAATGTTTCATTTACAGAAATTCGTATTGATGTACAACCCGAATTACGCGCTGAAATGATAGCAAAAAGCGGCAGACGTACCGTACCGCAAATTTTTATTAATGGCCAACATATTGGTGGCTGCGATGATTTATATGCCCTGGAAGACCAGGGAAGACTTGATCAATTACTAAGAGGATAGCAATATCATGAGCGAACAAGCAAACCAGACGCAACAAAATCAAAATGAAACGCAATTCATGATCCAAAGGATTTATGTTAAAGATTTATCTTTTGAAACTCCTAATACACCAGCTGTATTCCAACAACAGTGGGAACCCGAGCTGAATCTTGAAATTAATACCAGCAACACCAAACTTGAAGAAGGTGTTTATGAAGTGGTTTTAACGGTGACTACGACAGTAAACAACAAGCAAACTACTGCATTTCTTGTTGAAGTGAAACAAGCGGGTATTTTCACCATCCAAGGCGCTCCAGAAAATCAACTGGATCATTTATTGAATAGTTTCTGCCCCAATATTCTGTTCCCTTATGCCCGCGAAGCGATTACCTCGCAAGTAATTCGTGGCAGTTTCCCACAACTTGTATTGGCTCCTATTAATTTTGATGCTCTGTACATGCAACAACTTGCAGAGAAGCAAAAACAAGAGCAAGCCTAAACCTCTAAGTTAAGGTTGTTGGCGCGACAGACAATAAATTTCTGTTCCCCTCACCCTGGCCTTTCCCCTTCTCCATGGAAAGGTCCGGGAGGCACGAGGCGATAACCTAAAGACAAAACGGTTCATTTCCTCTTTTTGGAAAGAAAAAACGTGCAGTTTATTAACACCCGTACCTGCTCAATTGACAATTTATGTCTGAAGACATTAACTTAATCATGGAGCGTTACTTCCGCTTCCATATAATTATTTTTAAACTCTTGTAAGAACCTAAATGAATCAAAAGACCATAGCTATATTAGGTGCCGGATCCTGGGGCACTGCAGTTGCAATTCACCTGGCCAAGGTAGGGCATCGTGTGTTGTTGTGGGGGCATGATCCACAGCATATTGCACTCATGCGGGAAAAAAAAACAAACCCTCATTACCTGCCTGATATAACTTTTCCTGATACGTTGGAACCCTTGGCAGATTTTGATCAATGCCTCAGGGAAGCCCATTACGTGATTATCGCTGTTCCTTCTCACGCCTTTGCGGAGATTATTGCAAAAATTAAAAAGCCACCCCACGGTTTAGCCTGGTTGACTAAAGGTGTGGATCCACAAAGCCACCAGCTATTGAGTGATTTGGTAAGTAAAACTTTTGGTTCCTCTTTTCCTCAAGCGATTATTTCGGGTCCATCCTTTGCCAAAGAAGTAGCCCGCTTTTTACCTACTGCAGTAACTTTAGCTTCAAATAACCTGGAATATCAAAAAAGCATCCGTGCGCTGCTCCATCACCATAATCTTCGTGTCTATATGACCGATGATTTAATTGGAGTTCAGATTTGCGGGGCCATTAAAAATGTCCTGGCTATTGGTTGCGGGATCAGTGATGGTTTAGGGTATGGCGCTAATGCCAAAGCTGCCTTAATAACGCGTGGCTTGGCAGAAATGGAACGTCTGGGTCTGGCTCTGGGAGCACGAGCAGAAACCTTTCTGGGCTTGGCAGGGGTCGGCGATTTAGTACTAACCTGCACCGATGATCAGTCGCGAAACCGGCGCTTTGGTCTCCTATTAGGGAAAAATATCAGTATTCCGGACGCGGAAAAACAAATTGGCCAAGTTGTGGAAGGAAAATACAATGCTTCCCAGGTTTGCTTCCTCGCCCATCAATATCAGGTGGAAATGCCCATATGTGAGCAAATTAATGCGCTGTTACAAGGGAAAATTAGTCCAAAACAGGTGGTGCAAAATTTAATGAGCCGCCCGCCCCGTGAAGAATAACTATACCCGGGTTAAATAGCTTAACCCGGGTATAGTAGTGATTGACAATTCAATTCAGCTTTGTTTTCACCAAGCGCTGGTCTCGTCTGAGATGGATTTTAGGATTTAACATCCACCAGCTCAATATCTCCCTCTGCCAGACGCTCACCTAAAAATATCTCGCCTACGATCTGGAATCGTTTAATGGAGTCGGTGACCAGATAATTTACTTTACGCTTGATGGAAGGTGATTCATTCAGTAAATCCTGCTTTTGCAGCAACTGATACAATGCCTGCGAAGTTGCATGCGCCGAGTCGACTACAGTAACCCCTTGAGGCAGCAAACTGCTCAACAAAGGTTTAAATACTGGAAAATGGGTACATCCCAAGAGCACAGTATCTTCATTGGTAAACCCATCCAGGTAATGTTTTAACGCCTCACGTGCTACCTGATTATTCACCATCCCTTCTTCTGCCAGGGCAACCAAAACACTGCACGCTCGGGTATTGATTATGGCTTGGGGCAAGTGCTGGATAATAAGCTGTTGGTATGCATTTGATGCAATCGTTGTTTCAGTAGCTAAAACAATAATACGTTTGTTTTCTGTTGCTGCAACTGCTGCTGCAGCTCCCGGGGCAACTACCCCAAGCACCGGCATATCAGGCAGCATTTCCTGCAAGTAGGGCAACGCGGCAGTAGTTGCAGTATTACAGGCTATCACTAAAGCCTTAATCTGCCGCTCTACCAGCAATTTTGCCATTTGCATGGCATATTGTTTTACCGTATCCGGGCTTTTTGTTCCGTAGGGAAGCCGGGCGGTATCCCCTAGATAAATAAACGATTCTTGCGGCAATCCTTCTCGCAATGCACGCAAAACCGTCAGGCCGCCCATCCCTGAGTCAAAAACACCAATCGCCAGTTGGTTTGAATTCAATTGCCTCCCCCTTATTTTTAGTCGTTACCCCCACTGCCGCCAAGAACTACCCTCGGCCCTTGTACTTTTACATCCTGTTCCACTTTGGTAGCAATATCATGACTTCTGCCTTCACTCAGTTTATCTCTAAAAAGTGTCGTGGCCGCTTTAACGCTTTTATCAGCTTCATTTCTTTTCTTGGGATCAACCAGCGCTTTAAACTCTTCTACTTTTTCATCCACAATCCCTTTGGCGGAACCTTTGAACACGGTGGTATAAGCAGAGTTACTGGTATATCCTTTCCAATTTCTCTCCGCATCAGGCCTCCAGGGGGAATTACCCCTGATTTCTATTTTATCCCGGGAGAATTTGGGGTGATGTTCACCTAAAACACATACGGCCGTCCATAAATAGCGTAACTCTTTATCTTTCTGGGGTCCGCCATTTACTCCTTTTAACCGAATCGGGCTTTTACCATCCCAGTCTTTGAGCAATGCTTTTGCCGCATCCATCATTTGCCCTGCCAATTCGCTGCTTTCATCAAATCCTTTAACGATACTCACCTTGACAGGTCTGGAAGGTGTTTCTTTTCCTGATAATACGGAACGAGGCTCCCCTTCAGGATGATAATCAACAATAAATCGTCCGGTAAATTCTTTAGGGCCTCTTCCGGGAATATCTTTTGTATGAGTGGTATCGACACAAAGCACTTGACCTTTTTGCGGGATATCCTGAACTTTAAAGTTGATTGAATTCTCATCAATGTTGGTAGAGATACCCGTCATATTATCATCGGGGACACGCTGCCTTTTTTGATGCGTGGCGGTTTTTAACTCAGTTTTATCAATTACAGAGTAACTATTAGTGGTATTGTCTTTGGATTCTGCAATAACGGTTGCCTGGCGGCTTACAATTTTATCGATTTGTGCTATTGTGCCGTCTTTGCCATTTATTTGCTTTTGTACCTCTTCATAAAATGCTAGCTGGGTTTCAATTTGTTTTATTTCTTCATCTAATTTGTCACTCAGTTTTTTTACTTCTTTTGCTACCTCATCACTCAATCCTTGGGTAGTTTTTGGAACTTTATCCCGATAGACTTTAAGCTCTCTCTGTGCAGCCGCTAAATGCTCAAGAATCGTATCACATTGTTTTGACAACTCTTGATAATTCTGCTTTATTTCGGTGGCTTTATTTTTTGCTTTCACCTCATTGGCACCGCTAAATAAGCCAGGCAGTGAAGCTAGGTCTGTTGCAAGGTTTTTAAGATGTCCTTTATGTTTTTCAATGGAGGGACGGGCTTTTTCTATTCTCGCTACATCTTCATTGATATCTTTTATAACTCTTTGCTTTTGAGTATCGGAACCAGATAACATTGTCTCAATTCTTTTGCCTTTTAATTCACTAAATACCTCTGGGGTAAACTCTCTACTCAATGCATTTTTGAGGTTCCTCTTTTCTGTATCATTATTTGCATCTGCTTCTGGAATCAGTTTATCAAGAAAAGCATGCGCAGTGGCGCTTTTGGCAAATGTATGTTCATAGATTTTTTGAACATTATCCTTAGAATTCATGTCAACAGATGCATTATTTATGCTTACAGCAGTTTTTCCGGCTACCCTTAAGAGTATCTGTACAAACCGCTCCTGGGTTGCGGACAATCCTCCAGCCGCAAGTACGGTAAATAAATCTCTATTCTTATTATGTGCATCTTTAATATTATCTTTTATTTTTGCCTTAGCTGGAGCGGCATCGAACGCAGTTGCATGTTCATTGGTAAATCCAAAAGCTTTATAAAAATCAGCATTGGTATTGGCAGCACCAATACACACTGTACTAATATCATCAACAACCGTTTTTAAATTATTAACAAGAGCCAGATCTAAATCTTTATGAGTTAAAAGCTTGGCATTGATTTGATTAATCATTCCCTCATCAGGAACAATACGAGGATTTGAAAACCCCGCCAAAACCTTGGCTATTTCAGGATTATGAATTTTTTTAAACAAAGCTGCTTTTTGATTTTCATTGGCCAAATCCGTAAGAACAAGCGAACGCCCCTGAGCATCTTGACCTCCCAAATGGAATTTGAGCTCTTCAACAGTTTTTGCACTAATCAGTATTTCATGCTTATTATCTTTTAATAGTTCTTCTTGTTTTGCATTCGGTAACTCTTTAAATACTTCAATTAATTCCTGATGCGCTGCTGCACCTAGCCGAGATTTTTCTACTGCTGCTGTAAAATCTTGCTCGCGCTTCTCACGTGCTTTGAGCTCCAACTGTTCACGGAGAGCTTTTCTAATTTCGGGCAGATCTTCTTTTTTAAGAAAATCAAATGCATTGGGATCTCCAACCTTACCCGCCATCAATGTTTTGAATTTCTCTAAATTACCGGCAGCCTCGTGCAGCTTTTCCATATCAAGCTGAGTACTCGTTGTACTTAATTTATTAATTATGTTTTTGGTTAGCGCGATTTTAATGGTAGTTGCATTATCATCAGTTAAAGCCCTCTTAGTAATAGCCTTGTCCTCGGCATCTGTAACTAGTTGATCTAAACTATTATTTAGTGTGGATTTATTTGCTGCTTTTAATGCAGCGATTAAGTCTCCATCATTAATATCTACATCAACAGATAATATCTGGGCTTTTAGATAGTGTTCACTTAATTTTTGTTGATATACCTTTCCAAGTTCGTCTTTTTTCCCATCTTCCAAATCTTTTATTCTGTCCCTGTAGGCGTTCTGGGGAGTTTCTTCTAAATTATCAACCAATTCATCCAGAAAATCTTTTGAATCAGCTTCTTTAAGAAAATCTTTCGTTGCTAATACTTCTGCGCCAGTAGCTTTACTTATAAATTTCTGAAATTGACCCTCAAACTCAGTAATGGCTTTTTGATCAAGCAACGCTTCGCTGCGTTTAACGGCTTCAGCAACAACTTCATCTTTCAGTTGAAAATCCAAGGCATCAAGAATGTCATCTACTGTTTTTCCTGGGGGAAGCGTAATTCCTCCTGCATTAACAAGCGCTTTCGCCGCTGTTTTAAATTCTCCGATATTTGTTGCCTTGACTAAGTCATCAAATAATTTGGGATTTTTTAATGCAGGTTTGTCTACTGCCATTAGCTGGATTAATAACTGGTTTGCTGCTTCTGTTCTAATCTTGGCTAATGCGGTTTGAGTCAGGAGATTGTCATTGGTGGCATCCCATCCCCGCATGGTGCTGAAGTTAAGTCCTAAAGAATTTTGCTTTGTTTCCAAGTACTGCCTGAGTACCGTTCCGTTATTATTGAAATCAGTAGTTACAAGGCCTATTAAAACGTCCTGAGGAGCACCTGCCAATGCAAACTTGACCCGCTGTTCCGCAGCTGCTTGTTGCATGCTTTTAAAAGTATGGGTCGGGTCGGTTAATTCTATATAATTTTGTCCATACAAATTACCTCTTTTATACAGTCCGGCAAGCGAGTTATTGATTTTCGCCCAAAAAACATTCTGAGGAACCACGGCATCCTCAAAAGTTTGAAGGCTTGCATCAGCTGACAATATTGCATCTAGTGCAGGATCCCTTTCATTCGCAGCAGCAGCTCTTAACTTTGTGGTATCCTGTAACGCACTTAAAAACTCTTTATTTTTAGGCATAATCAAACACTCCGCAAACCAATCATTATGTATTCATTTTAAACTTATTTTATTAAAATAACCTTAAATTTTTTTACTTAAGTACATCTTGCTTGAATAAAGACTATAAGATGGACTAACGTTATAACATTATTATAGCAAGACTAGGGATTAAATGGTGAAAATTATAATAACTGGACTATTATTTGCATCATTAAGCGCTGTTCATGCGCAGGGGTGTGTCATTGGTGAAATCCCTTCCCAACCCCGTTACGTCTGCTTTGACGGCAGGACCTTGCAGCTTGCAGAAGACGGGCATTACCGCTGGAACGCGAAAAGGGGGTGTTTTGTCAGTGCGGTACCCTGTTGTGCCTATAATGCGACCCATTATGCCTTTTATCCCAACCCCGCGAAAATTGGCGCCGCCTATGCCCGCTGCCGCCATGATTACCCGTTCCATTTAGGGGAAATGCAAACGCATTAACAAAATCAGGAATAGGCAGGGCGGCTTTAGACTGGCATTTAATGCTAATGAGCTTATCTAAAAATTATCAATACAGCCAGATATTGAAGACCCAGGGAGGATAGGGTTCATTTATCCCGAGTTATGCGATGAAAAAGTTTTTCTGGCTAATGCATCATCTCCAGAAATTTCGGGGCGTTCATCACGAGAAAAAAATGAGAATGAATTAGGGTCTACCACTTTATTCTCTGCAAGAGTTTGGTTAATCAGTGTATTTATTTCCCACTGGGTTGAAGTCCAACCATATAAACCCCGTAACTGGCGAATTACCCATAACCGGCTGCGTAGCTGGCGTATGTATTTCAAATCTGCCGCTTCTTCTGCGGAAGAATTGCCATTTATTTCATTCTTTAACTGCTCTAGTTTGTCTGTAAAGCCTGCGCATCCTGTATTCACCTGGATAAACTGTTTAATGCATTCCACAGCCAAATTCTTTTTAAATTTCAGCCCAAACCGGTAGTCTTCGCCTAGATTTCTCAAGATTTCTTTAAACGATTCATAACTCATATTTTTTTGGATCTTTTCTAGATAAGGGTTTAAAAAAACATAAGATTGAAGAGTATTCCAGAACGCAGCATGATTATATTTTTCGGGACGTTGCGCCCCATTATCCAATAAATGCCGGGCTATCAACATTCCATTTTCTTGTGGGTTATTCTCATCTACTCGCCCAGACTGAATTTGTTCCAAAGCAATATCCAAAGGGGTTTTACCTGCTTTGTTGGGTACATTGATGAATTGCTCGAACATACTTAGAGTTTCATCATAACGATATTCGCCGAGCTTGATTGCGGTATGCAAAGGAGTGTCTTCCGGATCAAAGTGCAGGTGTGTCTCACATAAATTCTGATAGACTCCTATTGTCGTCTGGATTTGCTGCAGAAGCTTCTCTTTTGGAGAATGCGGGGGAAGGATTTCTTCAACTAGAGCCTGAATTTGTTTCTGATCGAGTTGATTAATATAATTACGAAATTCTGGAATCGAAAATAATGCTGCCCGTAACCGTGCAAGCCTGGCTATCGTGGCTTGAGTCATTAAGGCAACCTGTGCCCGCTCCGAGGCCCTCTTCATATCCGCACAATCCTGCAAAACCTCCTGAATAAGCTCATTGGGGATGAGTACATGCTTCAAAAAGGATTTCCATTTTGCCCTGATAAACTTGGGATTATCACCCAATTGGGCAAAAGCATTTATCTCCGTATAACTATGATATTCCTTGTTATCCAAAGGATGGGAGATATAACCGAATTTTGTAGGCCAATAAGAATTGCCTGAATGAGACAGGCGGGAAAGCGACTTGAGATCCTCTTTGGTAATATCGAAAGCATGGGGACCGTGGAATAAATGAAAAAACCTGCGGGTCTGGAACCCCATGATACTGTCTACGAACATTAAATCATGATCGATTTTGAAAAATACCGCATGAGGTTTGCCTTCTCGCTCCACTAAATAAAAACCATAATTGCCCTTATGTAAATCATCCTCTTCCAGGGTATAGGAGGTCGCAAGGATACTTGCCAGTGACTCATAATCAATAGATAACTTCTCAAGTGCCTCTGCTTCAATCAGGCTTGCAAAAAAACCTTGCGGAAGTTTATCCAGAAAATAAATAGGAATTTGGGTTGGGTGGTCCGTTTTTTTAGGGGTACAGTCACACCCCTCATCGAGTTTATCCAAAGTATAAAAATTATGCTCCAAACCTTCCCTGTGGGCGATAACATAACAAAGGTGCTGGACTGCCAACCCCAGGACATTATGATTACTGTCAACCACCAAATTATTGGGCGAAGTGAGATCGGGGGCCAAAAACAGGCGAGCCAATTGACCAAACATCACTTCAAATCGAGAAAACTCAGGCCGCCCATATTTATTTTTTTTATAAATAATTTTGTAGGAAGAAGCTTTTTGATTGGCAGGAGTGTATATCGCATTCAGATAGGTTACATGCCCCGTAACGCGTGAAACGGGGCCCTTTTTTATGTCTTTGATATGGAAAAAAGCTGCCATAAATCACATTGAAATCAGATTGCACCAAATCTTAACATGGAGCATAGAAAAATCAATTGCCTTCAATGGTTAAACTATCATCTTGTGAATCAAAATCACCAGCGCTGTTCAAGCGGATTTGTAACCCTACATTATTTTTTGAATCAGCATATTTTATTGCATTTTCCTTAGAAATAGCTCCGCTTCGATACAATTTTAACAGTGCCTGATCGAAAGTCTGCATCCCTTGTTCAGTGCTGCGTTCCATAGCATCCTTAATGTCATCTATTTTTCCCTTTTCGATCAAATCTGCTATGTAGGGGGTATTTAATAATAACTCTACCGCTGCCATACGTTGATTGTTTACCCCAGGGACAAGACGCATTGAAATAATAGCCCTAAGATTAAGCGAAAGATCCATTAAGACCTGTTTTCTGGCGTCCTCAGGGAAAAAATTAATGATGCGATCCATAGCCTGGTTCGCATTATTGGAATGCAATGTGGAGATGCACAAATGACCTGTTTCAGCATAGGCAATAGCTTGCTTCATCGCATTACGTTCCCTGATCTCACCGATTAAAATTACATCCGGGGCTTCCCGCATTGCATTCACCAGTGCATTTTCATAACTCATTGTATCGATGCCTACTTCCCGTTGATCCACTATGGATTTTTTATGCTGATGGATAAACTCTATGGGATCTTCAATAGTTAGAATATGTCCGCTTTGATTTTCATTACGATAGTCAATCATTGCTGCCAGGGTAGTGGATTTACCCGAACCGGTAGCCCCTACCACTAAAATCAGCCCGCGCAGCTCTAGGACAATTGTTTTTAAAATAAGGGGTAAATTTAATTGTTCAATTGAAGGGATTTTATTCTTGATGTAGCGTACTACCATAGAGATATCCCCTCGTTGGCGAAATAAATTAATTCTGAAACGTCCAACCTGGGGAATGGAAAGTCCCATATTCAGTTCCATAGTGGCTTCAAATTCTTTACGCTGATCATCGTTCATCAGAGATAAAGCAATTTCAGCCATTTGTTGTGATTTGAGGGGTACCTGGCCTACGGGGGCAATAACTCCTTCAATTTTAATATTAGGTGGGGCACCCACGCTAAAAAATAAATCTGAAGCACCACGATCGACCATTAATTTAAAAAAAGGTGTTATATCCATTGATCACCCTCCAATAGTCTTGAGCGGGGCTTGTAGCCCGGTTCACTTCAATGATCCGGCTACAAAGCATCGATACAATTAATCTATTACCAAATCATGTATTCTTCGATTTTCCAATTCACTCTGGCATCTATTTAAAAAAGCTGCTTTGGCACTTTTTGCAGCGTCACTAAATACGGGCATTAATTCAACTACTTCATTTAATTGAATTAAAAAATTGGTACACTCTTCTTTAGTATATTCCATAGACTTCTTTTTTGGGGGAAGAATTTCTTTTTTCGAATTTTTTTCTTCTGAACTTTTCTCCACCAATTCATGGTCAAGTTCATAAGTCAGAGCCATCATTTCCTGGAAATACTGCGTATTATAAGAAGCCATAGCCAACCGCTCGGCCCCATCATGTTTTCCTGGGGTTGCATGCCAACGTTCTGCCGCCTCGATAAACTTCTTCATATTTTCAGGGTTTAAAAACTGGGAATATCGCACCACCCCCACGGGGAACTGTTTACCCAAATGGTTCCTTACTTCTACCCCTTTTTCTTTTAAATAGTCCAGAAACTCTTTTTCAAAACGTACAATCCCTTTTGTTTCGGGGTGAGTAACCACATCCAGGGCAATAATACGCTCATCCAAAGAACCAGTACTGGTTGGGGACAATCCCCCATTGGTGCCTTTTAAATATCGAACGTAAACTGCATAGGTTATCGGATACTCTCCTCGCCTTGCGGCTTTATTTACCTGGGTTTCTATTTGCTGCAAGATTTCTTCCAGATTCTCTCCTGCCTGGTCGTCTTTTACAGGTATGAAATAATCCACATCACGCAAAATTTTGGGAAAAGCAACCTGTGGATGAGTAATATGGTTTTCGAAATCAACGATAGGCTTTGTACCCCGTCCTTCAATGGATTCGGCCGCAGCAATTAACATGAATTCCGGTAATAAATGCCTAAATTCTGAATGAACCAGAAAATTCATCAAATCGGCTCCTAACCTTAACTCCAACTCTTGGACAAAAGAACTAAGCGTTGGTGCATACGTCGCTTTGCTTGATTGGGTAGGTTTTTCGGTAGTGAAATTCCACATACGCACTTGCCATTGGTGAATTTTTTCACTCACTTCTGAATCGGCAGAACTCGGCATTCCCATAATACTTACATACTGATTATTCTTTAATATGTCCCCCAGTTTTCCTTTCATTTCTCCAGTATTGTGAAACACCTCCACTGTCTCACGTAAATTAAAAGCCTTCACCGCACGGATTTTGATACTAAGGACAATCCCTAAAAAGCCACTGCTGGCTGCACACAAGGTTTGAAAATCAGGGTGATCAGCAGTCAGTTCTCGTATAGTTCCATCCAAATCACAAACTTTGATTGATTCAACCAGGCCACTGATTGCAGGTTCATCGCGACCTGTTCCATGACCGCCTGGGATGAACAACCCGACAAGGCTTGCCCAGCACAGCATGCTAATAGTGGATGAGGATAAATTATTTTTGCGCAGGAATTCGGCATATTCAGCGACTTGCATTCCTGCACTGACTTCAACCAGGGTCGCTGGAAGTTGATGGATGGGATTATCAGGATTAATCCATGCAGGTTTTGTATGGACAGGCCCAAGTACTTTTGCCTTGTGAAATTTTTTTTTAAAACGGATGATGATGTCTGTACCTTCACTTTGGGGCGCTGCCCTGCCGCCGACTACCTCCGAAAAAGAAAAGCTGCCCTTTCCATATTCATCCTCCTGGGTTTTGTTCCAGGGAAATAAGCAACATCCCATACTTTTACTGTTTTTCCATCCTGCACTCGCCCTTAAAGTAATTTTATTTTTCGGGGTTCGATTTTCATTCAGCCTCTTTACTTCCCTCATAACTAACTGGACTTGTTCTTCATTCTCTACATCAACAACCAAAGCTGCGGGATTTTTCACGTTCCCCATATAATTCGACCATCCTTGGCTGTAAGATATTTTATTGCGTTTGAGCATATCCACAAAAGAAACTTTTAGCATGGCAGGAAAAGTCATCATTACTCCTATTGTTGAGTGGGTTTCAATTCGATAAAAGACCTTGTCTTTGACTCTTAAAACGTTACAACAATACTGCTTTTGGTCCCTTGACCAGATGCAACTCGGACTCAGGTTTTCTAAAGGAGGTATCAAATTGCGGCATTATCCGGGTTTGGCCTCGCCCACCCGGAATTCGGTTAAGATCTTACATTTTATCCAAAACTTCATGTAAGTATTTTACAGGTTCAATTATCATGGAAGAATTCTGTTGCTTTGGGGCATTTGCAAAGGGCACTATAGCCCGTTTAAATCCGTGCTTTGCAGCTTCTTTCAAGCGCTCCTGCCCACTTTGTACTGGTCTGATTTCACCAGCAAGACCCACTTCACCAAAAATAATAGTTTCCCTGTCAAAAATCCGATTACGCAAGCTGGATACAACCGCAGCTAACAATGCAAGATCTGAGCCAGTTTCTGTCACTTTTACCCCACCCACTACATTGATGAAAATATCCTGATCATAGGTAGCAATTCCCCCATGTCGATGTAAGACAGCAAGTAAAATTGCCAAACGATTGGATTCAAGCCCCACAGTGACGCGTTTTGATTGTTGTCCATGGGCTTCATCAACCAAAGCTTGTACTTCAACCAGCATAGGGCGCGATCCTTCCCAGGTCACCATGACTGCGCTCCCGGAAGTAGGTTCTGGTTGACGCGATAAGAAAATTGCAGAGGGATTTGCTACTTCTTTCAGCCCTTTGTCAGTCATTGCAAATACACCTAACTCATTAACGGCACCAAAACGGTTCTTAATGGCACGAATTACTCTGAAACGGCTATCGCTTTGTCCTTCAAAATATAAAACACTATCCACCATATGTTCTAAAACCCGGGGTCCTGCCAACGCTCCCTCTTTGGTGACATGCCCCACCAAAAATACTGCCGTTTGGGTCAATTTGGCAAACCGAACCAATTGAGCGGCGGATTCCCGAACCTGGCTTACCCCGCCTGGAGCAGAACTGATGTTCTCGGTAAAAATTGTTTGGATGGAATCAATAACAATTACCTTGGGATTCTCCTTTTGTGCTTGCGCAATAATGGATTCAACCTGAGTCTCGGCTAATAACCTTAATCCTGCCAAAGGCAACCCCAGTCGTTTCGCTCTCATGGCGACCTGCTGCAAGGATTCTTCGCCGGTAACGTACAAAACCGCTTCCTGCATGGAAAGATTTGCCAAGGTTTGCAATAACAAAGTAGATTTGCCGATGCCTGGGTCTCCTCCAATGAGGACCACAGAACCATAAACCAATCCCCCGCCAAGGACTCTGTTCAGTTCAGACAAACCGCAATCCATCCGTACTTCATTATTCATGACTACATCTTCTACAGCGGTAATTACAGAACGTTGATTTACCCAGGATGCGCTTCGCGCATTTCGATTCACCGGCAAACCTTCTTCTGCAATTGAATTCCACGCGCTACAATGGGTGCATTGTCCTGCCCATTGTTTAAAAACTGCGCCACACTGACTGCAAACAAATTGAGTTTTTGTTTTCATGCTTATTCCAAAAATTGAAACGAAATCAATATACACGATTTATTCTATCGAAGCTTTATAATACGAAGCATGCTAGAGTACCAACGGTCTGTGGCTAATTTCTCCATTTATTCAACTGAAGCTTTACCTTTCAACAAAGGCTTCACCAAATTCATGAAAATTAATTGACATAGATTGAATCCTGGGAACAACTTAGTATAATCAGTACATTTTGAACAAACAGGACAAAATCTATGAGCCAGGATTTGCATTTTGAACAATCGATTACCGAACTCGAAGAAATTGTCAGACAGCTCGAAAAAGGAGAGCTTTCTTTGGAAGACTCCCTCAAGCAATTCGAAAAGGGGATAAGCCTGGCCAGACGATGTCAAAATGTGTTACACAAGGCCGAGCAAAAAATAGAAACATTAACTTCTGCTGAATACAGCTCGGATGAACAATTAAGTGATAAGTGACTACATACAACGGCATGAAGAGTTCCTTGGCAAAATCATCAACGAATCTTCCGTCCCTGCAACATCCATACGTACTGCTATCAATTATTCCCTGTTTCCCGGCGGGAAAAGAATTCGCCCCATTCTGGTCTATTTAACAGGAAGTTTAATTGAGCTGGATTTAAGAGTTCTTGATGTGATTGCCGCAGCAATCGAATTAACCCATTGCTATTCTTTAATCCATGATGATCTTCCCGCTATGGACAATGATGATTTCCGTCGGGGAAAACCGAGTTGTCATAAAGCCTTTGATGAGGCAACTGCGATTTTGGTTGGCGATGGCATGCAAGCCCTGGCCATAGAAGTACTGTTAACCCATCTATCGCCTCTGCTCCAACCCCGGCAAGTGATCGCAAGCACACTCGAACTTGTTAAAGCCAGCGGTATCAGTGGAATGGTAAGCGGCCAAAGCCTGGATTTATCTGAATTAGCCAAATCATCTACTGGCGAAGAGCAGTTGAGGGAAATTCACTATCTTAAGACGGGACGGCTCATTCTCGCGTGTGTTGAAATGGTTCTCAATGCCCATTCATCAGTGACGGAAAGCGAGAAAACCGCTTTACGGACTTATGCCACCCATCTGGGTATAGTCTTCCAAATGCAAGACGATTATCTGGATCATTACGCCCCCGCCGAGATATTGGGCAAGGGACGTTCCTCTGATTTGGCCAATCAAAAAACCACCTTTGCTACCTTATATTCCAAACATAAACTGGAAGAGGAAATCAATGAGCATTTTCACATGGCCCTTGAGGCATTAAACCTGTTTGGGGAAAAAGCGCGTCCCTTGGTTGAGTTAACCCAACAATTACAGAAGCGGAGCAAGCTGGATAAGTAATCCGGAACAAGAAAAAGAGCTTAGGATGAGTACCGGCCATGAAACGATAAAGAAGTGCGACACCAAGCGTCAAGCAACGAGATTAACCCTTTGGGCGCACGATTTGGGAAATAGGGATTACAGTTTCTATCCCAAGTTCTGTTTTTCTTTGTTCGCCTTTCCAGGCATGCCCATAGACCACTTCATAACTCAATGGATATTTTCCTTGCTCTGTTCGCAGAGCAGCGTAATTTTGTTCAAAGTGGCGCCAGGCAGTTTTACCTGTCAACCCCTGGTTTCTTTGGGGATTGATATTTTTTACTCCCTGAGCTTTCAGAGAGTGTAATAATTTTGACAGCGATCCATAATGCACTTCCAGTACCTCCATATCCATTACCGGATCGAGAAAATGCTCTGAAACCAGGCTATCCCCTACGTCATGCATGTCAGCAAATTCATTAACATGTGCATAAGGATTGACTCCAGACCATGCCTGCTTTAACTCTTTAAATGTATCCGGGCCCAATGTAGTAAACATCAAACAACCATGTGGTTTCATGATCCGGTTTAATTCCCGAAAAATGAGGTTTAAACTACCGCCCCAGTGAATCACTTGATTGGCAAAAACCAGATCAAAGGTGCCGGTAGCAAAGGGCATACTTCGCATATCTGCAGCTACTAATGGCCATTTCCGACGCCAGCTTTGTTTTTTTTGGGCCTGAATGAGCATAAATTTCGCCAAATCCAAACCTATAACTTGTGCTTTCGGATAAATACGGGTCAATTCATTAGAAAAATAACCTGGCCCGCAACCCACATCCAGGATACGTTGAGGCTTGATATTTAAATATTGCAAACGTCCTAATAACCGTACCCCAATTTCTTGTTGTACTTTGGCAGCATGTTCGTATTCAGAAGCATGCTGATTAAAAGCCTTGCTAATTTCATAGATAACAGCCATGATAAAACCAGGAAAAATTAATGGAATCCAACACTCGTGCGCCGGAAAATAGGGAGTTTAACACAAAGTTTGCGTTTGCACTCACTTTGTATTTTATGTAATCAATTTCATAACTCAGGAATGGCAATTTGCTCTTGTTGTATTCAATTGATGCCTCGATTAGGTTATGCATGCCAATACTGCGCGTATCCTTTGCCCGATGCCCATCCATTGATTTGCGGCCGTTGTATTAAGAACAAACCATTCTTTGATCGTGCACTCATTAATTATACTTTTGAAGAGCCATTACGTGGCCTTTTGCATCAATTTAAATACCACAATGGACTCTATCTCGGTTCATTTTTAAGTCACTTAATGATGAATGCTCTGCCACATCCTGAAGATTTGCCGCAATGTTTCATTCCAGTGCCCATGCACCCGCAACGAATTAAATCTCGCGGCTTCAATCAAGCGGCAGTTTTAGCTCGCATTTTGGCCAAAAAATTGCAGTTACCCTATGATTTGACCCGCTGCAAAAAAATTCGTAACACCTTGCCGCAGGCAAGTCTTGATGGGGAACAAAGACAAAAAAATTTACACCACGCCTTTACAACCAAACAACTCCCTTGGCAGCATGTAGCCCTTATTGATGACCTTTTAACTACAGGGAGCACAGCAAATGAACTGGCATTCACTTTAAAAAAGGCCGGGGTAAAACGGGTGGACGTCTGGTGTTGTGCACGAACGGTGGTAAAATTGTAAGCACAGCCGGCTTGCCGATAAAACGAAAAAGCCTGATTACGAAATAACCAGGCTCCGAATGAAAAATAAATGAGCGTTATTTTAATTCAATTTGCGGGATTAGTGATGACTTGTCGATACCGCAAAACTCCAACATCATGAGCATATCAATTCCATAAGGATTGGTATTGTGTTGTGCCCCATTGACAGTTAAACAACCGTAACCATGTCCAAAAGATTGATAGGTAAGCTCATTAGTATCTGCAAAAGATTGAATTGCTTCACGGGCGAGCTCTAAATCCCCATCAAATGTTCCTTGTTGAATATTTAACTTCTTATTTTTAATATGAATTGCAACGGAATTCTGCTTATTTTTCTCTTCTGAAAAAAAGCTCGGATTATATTCTTTCCTTGCTATCCTTCCTTCAATTTGCTGTGATGGTCGATACATTTTTTGCCCCTTTCTAACAAAACTGCGCGATTATATTTGCCTTTTATAGGATAAGCAATTTCATAAAATGCCCCTTAAAGCGTTTCAGAGCCGCTGCAAATCATTCATTAGTAAATGGACGAGGAGCACACAAAAAATAATAAACACCAATCGATGCAATAACAGCTCCATAGGCACAGAAACAGGCTTGCCGCGAATTTTTTCTACAATTGCATAGACAATCGACCCACCATCCAGTCCAGGAATGGGTAACAGGTTAATCACGGCAACTGCAAGGCTTAAGGTGGCGATAAAAAACAGAAAAACTGCAATTCCTTGCATAAGCGATGCTACAGAAGCCGCAAAAATTCCAATGGGACCTAGCAAGACTGAAAAAGGAATCGCCCCGGTGAATAATTGTTTCAGGATCATCATAAAAAAATAAACCATTTTAACCATAAAACTATTAGCCTCGTGCATTGCATCCACGAGGGTGGGAGCCTGGAGTTTATTTTTGGGTGCAGACAAATTGGGTTTAATGCCGAGCTGGCTCAATAAAGATGTTTTTACTCCACGGAAGTGTTCATGACTTAAATCAAGCGTTACTGCTGATTGTCTGCCATCCGCATGCAACAGGGTCACTGGGATGTCTTTTTTTCCCCAAAGGATTACTAACTGCATCCCTACATCGTTCCAGGTGGGAGAGGGCTCACCACCTATCGCTATCAATTTATCCCCCGGCAACATTCCTGCGCGCGCCGCAGTACTATTGGGTGAGACTTCCTTGATTTCTGGTGAAGTATAACTAAGGCCTATACTGTAGACCAAAACAAATGTAAACCAGGCAACAATCAGATTGGCAGCCGCCCCAGCCAGTAAAATCAGGATTCGCTGCCAAACAGGTTTTTTATCGAAACATTCAGGATATTGTGAAGGTTCCACAGGAGTAATTCGGGTATTCTCAAACTGGACATATCCACCCAGGGGAAAAAAAGCCCACACCCACTCGCAACCACTGCGGCTTTGCCAGGTCAATAAGGGTTTGCCAAATCCTATAGATATTTTTTTAATTTTTACTGCAAAAATCCGCCCTGCCAGTGCATGTCCGCCCTCATGAATGCCAACTACCAAAATTAAGGTCAAGATGATGGCGATAATTGCCAAAAACATAAATTACTCCTTCACCGGGGGCGAGTATTATCTACTATCAATTGTAATACTGGTGTTCCTTTTCTACCATTTAATTCATAACCTTTACGATATACCTCAAAAATTCGGTACGCCTGATTGGATTCACTATCTACCAATTCAACATCATCACCTTGCTCATCCATTAATGTAACGGTTAAATGAATCTCACGAAATGCGGCAATGTGATATCGTTCTTTAAATAATTCCAATACTCGTGCCAAACTTTTTGCTGCTTCTTCGCCACTATGCTCGCCTTGAAGGATAATATCCATAATCGTCTCCCCATAAATTGGGATTTTCTTATAAAACCCTCTACTCTTGTTAGCGACCGAAAAAACATGTACTTTAATTTTACAAGTGTTTTTTGTCATTCCTGGCTCGGCCTAGGGGTAAAGGCAGCGTTATTGAAGAAATCCACGCCCGAATTTTGCTCCCTGTATCGAGATTGCAGGAAGTTCACTATGGAAATAAGAATAAGAAATAAAGCCCTTCTACTACAAATTTAATGGCTAATCGTTTACAATTCCACGATTAGCTCTAAAATTCATATTCAAGTATTTTATATTCTATGGTGTTTGTTGCTTGCGGATTAAATCATAAAACTGCTCCAATAAACGTGCGTGAAAAAGTCGCATTATCTCCGGCTACCCAGGATTTCGTCCTTGAGAGTTTCTTAAATCTTCCTGAAGTGAGTGAAGCCGCTATTTTATCTACCTGTAACCGCACTGAAATTTATTGTGACATTCAAGATCCACAAGTCATTTTGCAGTGGCTTGCAAAAGAATACCAGTTATCTCGGGACGCATTATCACCTTATATTTACATACATGAGGATCATCAGGGAATTAAACACCTGTTACGGGTTGCCAGTGGTCTGGATTCCATGATGATTGGCGAACCCCAAATTCTTGGGCAAATGAAACAAGCATACCAGCATGCATGCAGCCTTGGGGCCATCAAAACAGAATTACGCCCTATTTTTGAATATGTGTTTAGTGCCTCAAAACGGATACGCACTCAAAGCGGTATTGGAACTAATCCGGTTTCAATTGCCTATGCAGCAGCCCACTCCATAGGTCAATTTTTTACAGATTATAAATCGCTCAAAGTTTTTTTAATTGGTTCAGGTGAAACCGCTTCCCTGGTAGCCAAATATTTACGTCAACAAGGTGTTGAACATTTTATGGTCGCGAGCAGAACGCTGGAAAATGCAGAGAAGCTTGCAAACACCTTTAATGGGCAAACGGTGCCTATTACCAATATTGCAGAATATTTGCCTAAAGCAGACGTTATTGTTTCTGCAACGAATTGTCCCATCCATTTCATTAATAAAGATTTGGTTGAGCAAGCATTAAAGCAAAGAAACCATACACCAATGTTCTTCTTGGATTTATCAGTTCCCCGCGATGTGGAAGAACATATTAAGGAACTCGAGCAAGTCCAACTTTATAATATTGATGATTTGCAATCCATGATTGATAAAGGAATGGAAGAGCGGCGTCACGCCGCCTTACATGCAGAGCAATTAGTCGAAACAGAATTAAATAAATTCATCCGCAAACACCGTTCGCTTAAAGCAAAACAAGTAATTTGTGATTACCGCAGTCAAATGCAAGATTTGGCTCAAAAGGAGCTGCAGCGCGCTTTAAAAAAACTATCCGCCGGCCAATGCCAGCAAGTTGTTTTAAACGAGTTTAGTGAGCGTCTGGTTAATAAGCTCACCCATAATCCTACAGCGGGTTTACGGCAAATAGCCAAAGATGGCCGAGAGGAGTTATTTACTTTAGCTCAATATCTTTTTAATACAACAACACATCAATCATCCTATGAAGAAATCTCTTGAACTCAAACTGCAGCAAATGCTGGAGCGATATCAGGAAGTGGGTCGCCTTTTATCAGAAGCATCCGTAATTGCAGATCAGAACCAATTTAAAACGCTTTCAAAAGAATACGCGCAATTAGAACCAGTTGCCCAATGTTATGAAACCTATATTGAGGCAAAAAATAATTTATCTTCGCTGCAGGAATTACTCGAAGGTGATGATAAAGAATTGGCCTCAATGGCAGCAGAAGAACTGGAAGGGGCGCAAAAACAGTTAGACGAACTTGATGAACAGTTACAATGGCATTTGATCCCTAAAGATCCTGATGATGAGCGTAACGTTTATCTTGAAATCAGAGCCGGAACCGGTGGTGATGAAGCCGCAATTTTTTCCGGAGATCTTTATCGTATGTACAGCCGATATGTGGAAGATCAGGGTTGGCAACAAGAGTTAATCAGTGCCAGTCATGGAGAGCATGGCGGATATAAAGAAATAATAGTACGCATTAGTGGTCAGGCAGTTTATTCGCAACTGAAATTTGAGTCTGGTGCGCATCGGGTTCAGCGCGTACCCGAAACTGAATCTCAAGGCCGTGTCCATACTTCAGCCTGTACTGTTGCGATTATGCCTGAAGTGGATGAAATCGATGACATCCAAATTAATCCGGATGATTTACGAATTGATACCTACCGCTCCTCAGGTGCGGGAGGCCAGCACGTCAATAAAACCGATTCGGCGATACGTATCACTCATATTCCCACTGGTGTGGTAGTAGAATGCCAGGATGAGCGCTCACAGCATAAAAACCGTGCCAAGGCGATGTCATTACTTAAAACCCGCTTGCTGGATGCAGAACAAAGCAAACAAAAGAAAGAACAGGCACAAACACGCAAATCATTAGTGGGTAGTGGAGATCGCTCCGAACGCATTCGTACTTATAACTATCCTCAAGGTCGATTGACGGATCACCGGATTAATTTAACCATTTATCAACTTAATGATGTAATGGAAGGCAATTTAGGCTTGGTTATTGAACCCTTGAAACGTGAGTATCATGCAGAATTGCTCGCAGAACTGGGACGAAATGATTAATATTCGCACGGCTCTGGGAAAATCCCCGGATTTGGAAACAGAAATTTTACTTTGTCACGTCTTAAACAAAACAAGAGTCTATTTGTTTGCCCATCCTGAACAGTTATTAAGCCAATCCCAATGGGAGATGTTCCAGAATTTACTGGCGCAGAGAGCACAAGGCATCCCGGTTGCCTATCTCATAGGTGAGCGGGAATTCTGGTCGCTTAATTTAAAGGTCAATCAGCATACTTTAATTCCCCGGCATGAAACGGAACGCCTGGTAGAACTGGCACTGGAGCTGATTCCCAATCAACCCGACATCCATGTCCTCGAATTAGGCACAGGAAGCGGTGCCATTGCTCTGGCTCTTGCCAAGGAAAGGCCCCATTGGAATATTGTCGCTGCAGACATCATCCAGGAGGCCTTGAGCATTGCAAAATTAAATGCGCAAAACCATAAGATCCAAAACGTAAGTTTTTACCTGTCCAATTGGTTTGATAATATCCCGCAACATCCCTATCACGCTCTGGTTGCCAATCCTCCATACATTTCCGAACACGACCCGCATTTATACCAGGGAGACCTGCGTTTTGAACCAAGGAATGCTTTGGTGAGTAGTCAAGACGGCTTAGGTGATCTACAATGTATAATTAAGCAAGGTTATGAGTATCTTCTGCCGGGTGGTTTGATTTTATTAGAACATGGGTACGATCAAAAATTACAAGTGCAGACTATACTCAATGAATTACAGTATAAAAACGTCACCTGTTGGCAAGACATTCAGGGTAATGACAGAGTAAGTGGGGGTTGGCGATAATTTTATTGATGATACAATAGTTTTTTGATATACCTTACCGCTTTCTGTGCACACAGGTTGTACGCAATGGGTACGGAGGCTAAAATGACTGAACAATTAATTGATAAAACCAATGAGAGACGACACAACGTGAAAAACGACGCAATAGGTAGTATGGGAATCACCCCCTACAAGGAAACTCCAGGTGAAGAATATATGAATGAAAAACAGTTGGCACATATTGAAAAAATATTGCTGGCTTGGCGTCAATCATTGATGGAAGAAGTTGACCGAACCGTTACACACATGAAAGATGAAGCGGCTAATTTTCCTGATCCTTCCGACAGAGCGAGTCAAGAGGAAGAGTTCAGTATTGAATTACGTACTCGTGATCGCGAGCGCAAACTGATTAAGAAAATTGAGGATGCTTT
The DNA here is from genome assembly GCF_000236165.1 of Fluoribacter dumoffii NY 23. Taxonomy (NCBI): domain Bacteria; kingdom Pseudomonadati; phylum Pseudomonadota; class Gammaproteobacteria; order Legionellales; family Legionellaceae; genus Fluoribacter; species Fluoribacter dumoffii. The sequence goes on from NZ_CM001373.1 coordinate 2,137,355, forward strand.
AGAACGCTTGAGAAATGAAGACTTTGGTTATTGCGAAGCTTGCGGTATCGAAATCGGCCTCAAACGCTTAGAAGCAAGACCTACTGCGACCTTGTGTATTGATTGTAAAACTTTGTCCGAAATCAAAGAAAAACAAAACCAGGGTGCCTAACTCAATCGAGCTCTTCCCAAAACCCGGCACTGATTCAAAGTACCGTCTTTTGTTAAAGAGCAAGGTCAAGCAAACCGGAAAATCAGCAACCCACTGCATTTAAATTAAACATTTATGCCATTCCCGCGAAGGCGGGAATATTTTCTGCGAATGAAATGCTGAACCCCTATAAAAAAAGTTTCTATCTCCAAAATCGTTTAGCTTATTGTCTATGAAAACGCTGCTGAACTTAGAAACTCAAACCCGAAGGATATATCAAAGCCCATTGGGACCTCCTGAGACAATCTCCCGTTCAGGTAAAGTACCGGACCTGTTAAAACCCTATTCATTAAATTTTTAATGCAAAATGCTCAAAAAGGCGGAGCATGTTGGAGCATTTTTACGGGTTCCAAAAGTTCAGGAGCAATAATAAATTTCGATGAATCTTTTCCCTCGATGTCTTCCGCATAATTCGTTAGACGCTTGGACTGGCAAATTGTATCTTCTTTAACTCGAAACAGCGCAAACCCACACCGTCTTTTACGCATCACCTCTCGAACCTGATTCATTCGTTCATTAGAGTAAATGATATTAGGGGTGTACGCTGAAACCAGGGTATCATGATAAGGATGTTTGGTGTAACTCATTACTTTATCTCCTTTTTCAAGAAACATAAACCCGAGCCGACTATTTAAAATTTTTTTGATTTCCTTTTTTAATACTGCCTCCACAGGTTTGGTTGTATTTTTTTTTAAGAAAAATGAGTGCATATTTTTTGCTCCTATTTAGTATTCCTTATCATTATTACTGAAAACATATTTAACGAAATACCGTAGAAATACGGTAGTAAACATCTCTAGTTTTAATTCTGGTTTCATATTTATTTTTTATTCTATGTGTAGGAATGAAGAAGTTGTTGCCTTGGAAGCAACATGAACTGGAGCAAAATGATGAAATTTTTTCAACCCCACGAAAACCCTAGACGGAGAGTAAATCCGCGCAACTCTTGCCCAATAAAAGAAATACGAGAACATATTATCAAAGACAGTCAAAAAAATGTAACTGTCGAACAGGCGATATCGATGCAGACTGGAGGAGGCTATAAAGCAGATGATTGGCAACAACTTCGCTTAGGAGAAGTTGCCACAAACTCTCTCATTCAATCCCTTATTGGCAAAAAGAGCATTATCGAAGCACCTGCTAATTGCAATACAATGGAGTTTAACGATTTTCTGCACTGGTTGGAACAACCGGTTCCCAAAGGAACCAGCAGATACTTTGCGCTGCCTGATGCATTTGGATCAGGAAGAATCCATGGGTATCATTGCAAAAAAGATGAGCATTATCATCAGAAAGTTCAGGTTGGTGAACCCAAATGTCCGGAGACTAAAAAAACGCTACTGCCATTAAGACAGTCACTAGGAATATTTACTGTCCTTGATTGGATGCTGGATGTCCCCGTTGTTGCCGCCAGCACCTCTTCCAATAGCGAACATGGAAAAGGTGGAGCCATTCAACTGATCGTTTCCCAGGGGCTATTACTGTATCTCCATGCGAATGTAAGTCGGTATGTAGAGCAATATGATGACCGCTACTCGGTACAAAAAGCAGTTAGATACCGCTCACCATGGGGAGATGAAATGAAGTGGGAAATAAGTTCTGAAGTAGAAACAACAAATACTGTCTATCATTGCTCCCCAGACAGCAATGCAGTAAAAGGGGCTCCTCCAAGACTTGGTTAAAAGGAATGGGCCAGGGAAGGCCTAATATCGACTGAAGATAATTGGTATCTGAGTGGAAAGCAGGAATTATTTATACTAGCATAAAAATAAGAAAATATTGGTTTTAAAGTATGTATGAACTCAATGATTCACCGTATTTTATTTACAGTAATTTGATTAAAGAATACTGTTTGCCGCTATTTAATTTAACTCCTGTCAAAGGCTTTACTTTTTGCCGTACTTATGAGGATAAAACTGCATTTCTCCTAACTACCGAATATCAGTTTAACCTGGAATGCATTCAACATGAAAAAAGAATTTCCAAGCTTGAAATGCTTCGTACGCCAATGCATACCCTGGAGGGCTATTTTCTAAACTCCCCCGCCCTTGATGGAAAATCCTCTGCTTTTTATGAAACTACTGCGCAAAAATTTGGATATGGGTATAGTTTTACTATTGTCAGAAAGCATGAGAATTACAGTGATTACTTTCATTTTATCGGGGACAAATATCAAATTGATATGAATAATTATTATGTACATAACAAGGCTTCACTAAATAAATTTTGTGATTACTTCATCGAACGAGCAGCAAAAATATTAACTTACAGTGAAAAACAAAATAAATTCATTTTACCTAATACCGCCATAGAACCCTTCCCAATAAAATCTTATGCAGGTACTTTGGATGAGTTTTTCAAAGACTACTCTCTTGAGCGTTCAGGAATCAAATCAATTAGTTTATCCCAGCGGCAAATTGAATGTGCCCGCTTATTAATTATCGGTAAAACAGCCGAGGAAATAGCAATTATTCTTGGTTTATCAAAACGTACTATTGAGCATTATATTAATATTTTAAAAAGAAAATTAAATGCCCATAATAAGGGATTTCTGATTACAAAGTTGCTTCAATTCTTTCCCGATGAATTCACCTCAATTTCCTAAGAGCGTTGGAGTAATGGACGATATGAGACCATCATTTGATGAATTCTCAAAAGAATACTGTATTTATACGGTATGACCTATTTCAATTGTTCATCTTATCTTAATGAGCCTCCTGTAACTTATTAATTAAAGCTATAGGAGATGTCATGAAAGTTAAAAATGGTAAATTTGTTGATTCGTACAACGGAAAATACAAACGTCGAAAACGTCAAGTTGAGGCAATTAATGCTTATCTGGACAAAAATGGACTGGTTGTGCATGACTCGATAGATAATGGGGATTGCTTCTTTGATGCAGTGTCGCAACAGCTTGGCCAGATGCCTGGATTAATCTCTTACTCCATCGAGGATCTAAGGGATATTTGCTCAAACTACGCTGAAAGTCATGCAGAAAGTGAACTGTTTGCTCTTTTAAAAAAAAGAGAGGATTTTAAAGATTTTAAAAATATTAAGGACTATGTCAGAAAAATTAAAAGTGATGATCCGCCTTTATGGGGAAATCAGGATTGTGAAGGAGTGATTCTTGCCAGATATTTCAAAGAAAATCTGGGTATTGAGCTTGTTTTCGAAGTCATAAATTATGAATTGCATTTTGATGAAATAAGCGGTGAGGAAATTTCAGTTCAGGATGTATTTTATATTCGGGCTGAAGGCAAAACCTCCACCAATCCAGATCCGGACAATACTGCTCCTTGCATCCGATTATTTAATGCTTTAAATCATTATGTTGCATGCAGTCGCACTGCCCCGATGCAAATGGAACATGGCAATTCATCTGCCCACTCTACACATCAAACTGATACAACAGAATCCGCTGCAATGAACCACAGCAGCCTGAAAAGAATAATACACATCTTACGCGATGAGGGAATATTGGCTGAAGAGCCAACCAACGAAACAGGATCAGCGACAGGTGATGCTATGGAGAACAAGGAACTTAGGATCTTTAATAAAAACTTCCTGACAGCTTGCGTACTACGGCTTGTGCAGCTGGAAGATAATCTCGGCAATAGAAATGAGGTAGTTGCTATTGGCAGACTGTTAAAAAGCTATTTTGATTTACTGAAAAAACCTGAAAGCAAAGAAAGTCTGGTGCAATTCAATTCGGATTTAAACCTTGCCCAGCAAGCAAGCCAACCATCTCAAATTATCGCTATTCTATATTGGGGGCTAAAAATTATTGGCTTATTAGGAGGGGCTACCTTGGGAGCTGGCCTAAGTGTGCTGAATATGAATCAAACCCATTTTTTATCATTGTCCGGCTCTGGATATAGCCTTGGGGATATTGCCGCCAAAAAAGGTTTTTTTGGCAATAGAAAACAATTCTCTCTTGCCCTAGATGAAATAAAAGAAGACTTACAGTCGAACTGGAACAAGTCATTATCTTAGCACTCTGCAAACGGGATTAGACAGTTGGTTATTTTAAAATGGGGCTGTCACATCACGTTTGCTTTCCGCGATATTATTTTCAGCAACCGTAACAAGCGACTTACTCCCTGATAAAAAAATGCCCAGCCTGTTAAATTGCCGCTTCAATTTGCTGTAAATGCCGTATCACTGCGCCCTTGTTTTTTTCAAAAACTGCCGCGGCATTCTTAATCATCTGTTGACGAAATGTTGGATCAGTATGCAATTGAATGATTCCATCAATGACTTCATTGGCCTGTTGCACTAACAAGATCCCATGGGCTTCTTTAAGTGCATTGCAAATGGCTTTAAAGTTATGGACCTGGTTGCCGCTCAACACGGGTACGTTCATGGCAATGGGTTCCAGTACATTGTGCCCTCCCACAGGGACTAGACTGCCTCCCACAAAAGCATAATCACTGATTTGATAGAAACCTAAAAGTTCTCCCAAACTGTCAAGCACCACAATTTCGTTTTCAGGACTCAAGGTGTTTAAATCAGAGCGTAGGCCAGTCTTAAAACCTGCTTGCCGACATAATTGATACACCGTTTGAAAACGTTCCGGATGGCGTGGGGCTATTAATAAAATTATCCGGGGAATTGCCTGTTGCAGCCGTTTTAAATGGGATAAAATCTGCGCCTCTTCATTTTCGTGGGTGCTTGCTGCAATCACGACTATTCTTTCTGGCCCCCAGTGATTTTTTAAATCACTAAAGCGTTTGGTGTCTATGGTATCGGTTTGCAAATCAAACTTCATATTCCCCAAAACATGTACCTTCTCCTTTTGGGCTCCAAGAGTGATATAACGTTGGGCATCCTCTTCTCCCTGGGCCAAAATTGCAGAGAATTGATTCAGAATGGGTTTAATTAAAAACTTAATCTTTTTATACCCATTTAATGAATCATCGGAAATTCGTGCATTGGCTAATAGTAAAGGAACGTGGGCAGCACGGGCCTGATAAATTAAATTTGGCCATAATTCAGTCTCCATAATCACGCCAACCCGAGGCTGAATTTGTTTAAAAAAACGCTTAAGGATTCCCGGAAGATCATAGGGCAAGTATTGATGGGTTACTTTATTGCCAAAACGTGCTTGTACGCGTTCCGAACCCGTTGGGGTCATAGTAGTCACAAGTAAGGTCCAATTTTTTTCCAACATGGCATCAATCAAAGGAATGGCCGCAATAACTTCTCCCAAAGATACTGCGTGCACCCAAACATCAACGGGTTTATGCTTTTGTTTACCAAGAAAAAAACGCTCTGCGATACGCTCTCTGTAAGCGGGCAAGCTTCTTCCTTTCCACCATAAACGGACTACAATAAAAGGAGTAAGCAAATACATTAAAAAAGAGTAAAGAAATCGCATATAAAACCAAACCCAAAAGGCGACAGTATATACTTAAAATGTGGTATAAAGCGATAAAATCAGATGAACGAACTAACATAAGGAATCTTAATGTCTCTACGAGACTTCTTTATCATAACAACCTGGTGGGGAAAGATTATTGGAGCATTTTTTGGCTACTTAATCGCGGGGCCCACAGGGGCAATTTTTGGCCTCTTGGTAGGTAATTTCTTTGATCGGGGCTTATATAATTATTTTTCCAATCCTCATTGGCTGTACTACACCGAGAAACGCAGAGCGATTCAAAAAATTTTTTTCGAAGCTACCTTTTTAGTTATGGGACATTTAGCCAAGGCAGATGGCCGGGTTTCAGAACAGGAACTGGACATGGCACGTTTATTTATGGATGAGATGCGTTTGAATGGCGAACAAAAAACTCTGGCCAAACATTTATTTAATGAAGGAAAACAATCCCGGTTTAATCTGGATTCCCTGCTGGAAAATCTAAAAAAAACCTGTAAAGATAATCGGGATCTGTTACGTCTTTTTATTGATATTCAATATCGTGCAGCCCAGGCTGATGGGCTGGATAGCAAAAAGATCCTGCTCCTGGATAAAATTTTTTCCAGACTGGGGTTTGCCCCTCTTCATAATCAATATCGCTTTTATGAAGATTTTGGCAGGAGCTATTCCGAGCCTCAATATAATACCCAAGAACAGCCACAACAGTCCAGGCAGTCACAACAGTCCGATTCATCCTCTCATTCGTATTCATCCTACAGCAGATATAATTATCAACCTACGAAAAACAACATGGATTACGCTTTTGCACTTTTGGAGGTGTCACCAAAGGCAAGTAAACAAGAGGTAAAAAAAGCATACCGCCGTTTATTAAGCCGCAATCATCCAGATAAATTAATTGCCCAAGGCCTACCTCAAGAAATGATTAAAATGGCAAATGAAAAAACCCAGAAAATCGTAAAAGCTTATGAACTGATTTGCGAAAGTAAAGGATGGTAACTCTGACTCTTTCTCCTTGAATTATCAGCGGTTATAGGCATCCCTCCTTCTCACCCTGCTTCGTATCTACTCAAGCATGCGGGTATCAATAGGGTGCAAGTACTGTCATTCATCATTTTTTAATTCTTTCTCTGGAACTCATTTAATCAATTTCAAGGGGTTGCTCGAAATGACCACTCCAATTGGATGCTTTATTTTGGGCCATCTGATGTTGAAAAAATGATGCAATGGGAACCAGGTAAGAATACATCACCGGGGGAGATTTTGGTTGAAATTCAGGAAGCTTTACCATCCATCCATGAATAAAGGAAAAAAGTAACTGTCTTGAGTACTCATAATCATGGTATGCACCCGGTATCTCCAAAGCTAGATAATTTTTCTTTTTTAAGGCAAACTCTTTTTTTCTTTCCGCCATATCCTGTTTCGTCATGTCAAAATCAAACTGGCCAACAATATCAAAAATGGGCATTTTTAATTCGGGTTTTTTATCTGTCGAGGGAGGGATATCATAAGCGGACAACAGGACCAGGCCTTCGATGTCAGGTACAGGAGACTTCCCCAGGTAATCAAATGTTTGTTTTAGTTGCTCTCCATAATGCAAAAGCACAATACGGGTGTTTTTTTGTTTTCGTAAAGTGGCAATCACCTCAGGAAATTGTTTAATCCATGGAGTGTTCACCCGGCTGTCATTATTGAGTAATACAACTTGCCACCCATTTTGAGCTAATTGAGTTGCCAAATTATCCAACAAGGAAGTAGATTGGGCTTGTGCCCCTCCATTGACCAGCAATACCGCGCCATATTTTTTTTCCTTTGTAGGCCAGTACGGTAAATTAATGCTTTTACCATCGACCTTTATTTCCAGCTGGTCTGCAAAAACGGTGGAAAACAACAAAAAAAATATCAGAACTGTCCGTGTAATATATTTCATATTATCCTAATTCACTGATTCCTTTGAATGGTGCATCCCCAGCGTGCACGGGGCAGGATCCAGAAATGAGTGCCCTCCCCTAAGTTATGCTATGCTGACCGGGAAATAACAAAACTTTTTCAATCAGCCAGTTCTATCCCTGCCTGATCGAGCATTTCTCTTGCTTTTTCACCAAGAATTTGATGGGCCAAGGCAGTCGGATGTACCAGATCAAAAAACAGATAACCTGTACATGCGCTTTGGGTTAATCTGGGTTTAACTGCTGATACCATTTTTAAAACCGAGGTTTTGGTAATATCTTCAACTACAGAATTAACACAAGTACCGGTTATATTGGTAAAGCCATAATCCTGAGGATTGGCCATGACTTCTTCAAAAGCTTGATGCAAATCATAATACAGCCACTCTACATCGGGATGCGCTTGTTTTAATTCATCAATGGATTTATTGAGTAAATTATTATGTTCTCTGGCGAAATACGTCATTTCATCCACAGAACCAAATTCAATTGCAGCAGGAGTACGCCCCAAATCCGGCAAGTTAACCACTAAAATATGCTTTGCGCCCTTTTCTACTAAACGCTCAATACTGTGGATAATGCCCGTATGTACTTCGGTTAATGTCTGTTCGATTTCAGAAGGAAAGGCAAGGTAGTTATTAGCACCTATCCAGATCACATAAAGGCTGTCTTCACTTGCTTTATCATGATGCTCTGCTAAATAGTTGTTCACTTCTCTTCTTAATGTAAACAAAACATCATCGGCCCCTTCTTCCTCCGAAACCCCCGCTCCCCCGTATGCGTAATCCATTAAATGAGCCGCAGAATCCTTGGGAAAATAAGAAGCAATTACATGTTCTATCCAGACAGGCCCATTAGAAAAACGGCCTTGAAAGTAAGGAGGGGATGGGGGTAATTGATATTTCATAAACTTATATAAATTACCGTTGTCAGACAAACTATCACCAAATACAACTATATTATGAAGAGGTGTAGCTGAAACAATCCCAGAAAATAAAAAAGCCCCTATAGTTGCTAATAATTTCATGAATACCCTTAAGTTCTAATCCCTAAAAAAAGCAGTGGCATCTTTCATTTTAAGATGGCTACCGCACTGATTTTTGAAGAGTTTATCTGGTTATTTTAAAAACAAATGCCTTTCGCATTATAGTATGAAAGATCATTGATAAGCAATTTTTTTACGAAAGCTCATTTATATCTATTTTTTTATATTTATCAATTAGTTAAACAAATAAAAATTCTTGTAAACATCGAGATAGAACAAAATTATGTTTATTTCATGGACAAAAAAAAACCTATACGTTTTTTGATTGCCCCCCAAAAAAATGCTATTTATATGAGTATTTTTCGCCAGGGAGGCTTAGGCAATGGCTTTTGAACACAATTTTATCCTCAAGTGTCTGGATTATATGGAACATATTCTTACTGATGTACAAGAATTAGAAGAAGCCATCAAAGGTTGTACTGAAAATAAAATAAAGGATCCGCGTTACCAGCTTAACTCCAAAATTACGGATTCTTCACACTGGAGTGAACCGGATAAATTGCGCTTAAGTGCCTCTGCATTTGAGGCCATTGCCCGTGCCTCTTTATTTTTTTACTCAGAAAAAGACGGGCGAGCGCATGAAATACACTGTGCCAATACCGAATTTTTGGAACGATATTTACCTGCTATAACTGTAAATACCGACCCCAGTGATCGGATAAACTCGGTAAAGAAAAAGATTGGGCAAATTAAAAAGGAACTGCGGGAAAAACTAGGACAAGGAGAAAATCCCCATGCTTTTTTTACTCCGGTTACAGCAGGACTTGTGGTACTGGCCGCAGCAACAACCGTAGCTTTATTATCCTACAGAACATAGTGAATAAAGGGACATCTTTTAAGCATGGCTTTCAACTACGCGTTTAATCCCTGGGCTTTGGCATCGCCTTAACCCAGGCGACCCATCAAGCGTTGCTGATTAAAGTAATTTTCAGCTGGCGTCCACAAACCCAGGCTTTGGTCAGATCACTCATCACCTTTTTAGGCATGCCTTTAGGCAAGCGCACAGTTGAATAGTCATCATGAATTTTAAGGCCGGTAATATATTTACTTTGCAAACCCGCCTCATTCGCAATTGCACCAACAATATTGCCTGGTTTTACACCATGGACCTTACCTACATCGATTCTAAACAAATCTTGTTCCACCTGCTCATCATTGAATTTTTTACGTCCGTCCCGCGAGCCTTTCTTATCTGCAAAACTTTTGCGATCATCTCGTGAGCGTTCAAATTTACCGCTGCGTTCAACATGGGCTTCTTTACCTTGACGAATTGGTTTGGGTAAAGCTTGCTCTTTTTGCCAAGGCAGGTCTTTGTTTAACAACAAGGCAAGCGTTGCAGCCACATCCACAGCAGATACATCATTTTCTTTAATGTATTCTTCAATAATGCGTTTGTACGAAGGTAGGTGTTCATGTTCTAAACGTGCCGTAATGTTTGCCATAAACCGTTGTTGTCGCGCAACCTGAATCATATGGTCATTAGGTACCGTCACTTTCGCAATGCGTTGACGGGTATGACGCTCAATACTGCTGATTAAACGCGATTCCTTTGGAGTGACGAATAAAACCGCAACCCCGGAACGCCCAGCCCTTCCTGTTCTGCCGATACGATGGACATAGGTTTCGTTATCATGCGGCAAATCATAGTTAATCACATGGGTTACCCTATCCACATCCAGACCACGTGCAGCAACATCAGTTGCAACAAGAATATCAATTGCCCCTTGTCTGAACTGGGCAATAATACGTTCACGCAAAGCCTGGGTAATATCACCATGAATGGCCATGGCACGCATACCTTGTTGCTGCAATACTTCAGCAACTTCTTCAGTGCTGCTCTTGGTGCGCACAAATACGATAACCCCTTGATATTCCTCTACAGCCAAAACACGCAACAAGGCATCAGGCTTTTGATGCCCGGAAGCGAATAAAAAGCGTTGTTCAATACTTTTTACCGTTGCGGTTTCTGCACGGATTTCAATGGATACCGGGTTATGCAGATAAGTATTGGCAATTTGCCGAATACGGTAAGGCATAGTTGCTGAAAATAGGCCTATTTGTTTTTCTTCAGGCAGCTTTGCCATAATGGTTTCAATATCTTCAATAAAGCCCATTCGCAACATTTCGTCGGCTTCATCAAGTATAAATGTACGCAAATTATCTAAATTTAGTGTACGTCTTTCAATGTGATCCAGAATACGGCCGGGAGTTCCAACTACAACTTGGGCACCGCCTTTTAATTGTTTTAATTGTCGGCCGTAATCTTGTCCACCGCATAAAACTGCAACTGTAGTTCCACGTTGGTTGGCGCTTAATAATTGAAATTGCTCTGCAACCTGAATCGCCAGTTCACGAGTAGGGGCTAAAATTAAAGCTTGTGTACCCTGCACATTAGACAAATTTTGCAATATAGGTAACGCAAACGCAGCAGTTTTCCCTGTTCCTGTTTGCGCAAGGGCGATAGCATCACGACCTTCCAATAATAAAGGGATGGTTTGAGCTTGAATCGGGGAAGGAGTAGTGAACTTCATATCCTCTAGTGCCTGGTTTAAAGCATCGGAAAAATTAAAGGACGCAAAGCTTGTGATTTCTTGAGACATAAAAATCCTGATCGGTTAAAAGATTACCTAGAAAAAGCTAAGTGATATAAAAATTGAACAGTATAATAACAAAATAAACAAAATAATGCACTATATTTATAAAATTATCCAATACCTCAGCCCTTTTTTGGGTGTTTGGTTATCTAGGGGTATTACAGCAAAATGGATGCTTACTGTTGTTTCCGCATAACGAAAAATCTGATTCTAGTTTAGCACAACTCATGCGCTGATGGATCCCCGCCTTCACGGGGATCATATGCTATTTTTCAATTAATAGGAACAATCCGGCAGCTAAGTCAAGACAAACGCACTATCAAACACCATAAGGATTGGGTTAAATTAAAGCAGCCAAACGACACGCCTGATCAATCGCATGGCGGGCATCCAGTTCCAAGGCTTTGTAAGCTCCACCTACTAGATGCACAGTTTTTCCTGCTTCCTTTAAGGGGGTGAACAAATCAGCCAATTCAATTTGACCCGCACAAATTACCACAGTATCCACAGGAAGAACCTGTGCTTTATCATTCACTTGAACATGCAAGCCTTCATCAGTTATGGCATCATAATGGACGCCGGAAATCATTTTCACCTGCTTATGTTTTAAACTTAAACGGTGAATCCAGCCAGTGGTTTTGCCCAAGCGCTGCCCCATTTTTTCCTTTTTGCGTTGCAGTAAATAGACCTCCCGCGGACTGGGGGTAATTTCGGGTGGTTTAAGTCCTCCTCTGAATTTTCCAGAGATATCAATACCCCACTCGTTATAGAACTGATCCTTGGGAACCGGATGCTGGTGGGTCAAAAATTCAGCTACATCGAAACCAATTCCTCCGGCCCCAATGATAGCCACTCTTTGGCCAACTTCTTTTTTACCTGTAATTACATCAATATAACTTGCTACTTTGGGATGCTCAATCCCCTTAATCGTTGGAATACGCGGTTTGATTCCACTGGCTAAAACGATTTCATCAAAACCTTGTAATTGTTCTACTGTGGCTTCGGTATTTAAATGGATGGTCACTTTAAATTTCTGCAGCTGATAATTAAAGTAGTCCAGGGTATGTTGAAAAATTTCCTTGCCTGGAATTCTTTTTGCCAAATTAAACTGACCGCCTATTTGCTCATTCTTTTCAAATAAGGTGACTTGATGCCCTCGCTCTGCTGCAACTGTGGCAAAGGCGAGCCCTGCCGGTCCTGATCCTACTACGGCAATATTTTTCGGTTGCGCGGTGACCTCATAAATCAATTCAGTTTCATTACATGCACGCGGGTTAACCAGACAAGATGCTGTTTTATTGACGAACACGCGATCCAGACAAGCCTGATTGCATGCAATACATACATTAATTGCCTCACTTTCCCCTTTTTTGGCTTTCTCTGCAAATAAGGGATCAGCCAGGAATGGCCTGGCCATAGACACCATGTCCGCTACTCCTGACTCGATTAATTCATTCGCTATCTCAGGCGTATTAATGCGATTGGAGGTAATTATTGGAATTTTAACTTCCGGCTTTAAATGCTGGGTAAGAGGGGCAAAGGCTGCAGCAGGAACCATGGTAGCTATGGTAGGAATTCTGGCTTCATGCCAACCGATACCGGTGTTAATCAGTGTAGCCCCTGCCGCTTCAATCTCTTTGGCAAGCATCACTACTTCTTCCCAGCTGCTGCCATCGGCAATCAAATCGAGCATGGACAAACGAAAGATAATAATAAATTTTTCCCCTACTGCTTCACGTACACTGCGGACCACTTCTATGGGAAAACGGATACGATTTTCATAACTGCCGCCCCACTCATCCTGGCGTTGATTGGTATGCGTTACGATAAACTGATTAATTAAATAGCCTTCACTGCCCATAATTTCAATGCCATCGTAACCAGCCAGTTGGGCAAGACGAGCGCAGCGGGCAAAATGTTTAATGGTCTTTTTAATGCGATATTGACTCATTACCCAGGGTTTAAAGGGGCTAATGGGCGATTTGATGCCGCTGGGTGCCACGATAAACGGATGGAAACCATAGCGGCCTGCATGCAATGCTTGCAGAATAATTTTACCGCCGGCTTCATGCACTGTGTGCGTGATTAATTCATGGCGTTGTTGTTCTTTACTGTTGGTCAATTTAGCTGCAAAAGGTGCCAAACGCCCTGCCCGATCGGGAGCAAAACCACCTGTGGTGATTAATCCCACGCCTCCTAGCGCTCTTTCCCGATAAAATTGTGCCAATCGATTTAAGCTTTCCTTGTCTTCTTCAAGGCCTGTGTGCATTGACCCCATTAACAAACGATTTTTTAACTGGGTAAACCCTAAATCAAGAGGCTGAAATAACGCTTTAAACGGGGTATTGTCTATTCTCAATTCCATGAGTACTCTCACCAAAGACATCAAAATAAAAAGTATAAACCCTGTTTCTCTCTTTTCACAGAGAATAAATCAGAAACTTGACGGCAACCTAAGTGGAAAGTTGCTCTTTTGGGGCAAAAGAGGGACGTACCTGAAAGCGATTGGCAATAAAAGCACCCGCCAAGGTAATGCTGCAGCCAAGAAGTGAACGCATTGAAGGGTGCTCGCCTAACAAGAAAAACCCCATTAGAGTCGACACGATGGGAAGGGCATAAAGGGTTATGGATGCCTTGGAAGCGGGTAAATATTTTAGTACATAACCCCATGCCAGATAAGCAAGTGCTGCCGGGAAAATCCCCATGTAAACTACTGCTGCAGTGGTTTGAAAATCGGCGATTCGTACTTGCTGGAGCATATCGGGCAAGAAGACAGACAACAATAAAGTACCGCCCCACATCACCCAGGAAATTATGGCAACAGGATGATAGACACTCACAAATTGCTTTTGGATAATGGTTAAAATAGCCCCCATGAGCGCCGAAACCAAAATTGCCAAAATTCCCTGCTGCATTCCCGGTTCGGTATTTTCACCTAGAGCCAATAAAGTCAGGCCCAGGATACTGACAAGGATGCCCAAGCCTACGCCAGGCGTCAGTTTCTCTCTTAAAAAAATCAGCGATAAAAGTACTGTCATAACCGGCATTAAACCCATTATAAAACTGGCTATACCTGCAGAAATGCTTAATTCACCGTAATTCAGACAAATGTTATAAATCCCGATACCGCCCATCCCTGCAAAAAGCAATTGCAAACGGTCCTTCCAGGCCACCCGTTTTTTAATGCCCAGGCTTGAGTAGATAATCAACATACACAGTGAGGCAACAATAAAACGCAAAAGGGCAAGCGCCCCGGGTGAATAGCCGGTTAAACCTATCCGTATTCCCACGAATGCTGAAGCCCAAAAAACTATGGCAATAATAATGACACAGCTCACTTTGAAAGACTGCATGTTCTTCACCATTACCTCAGAAAAATAATAGGCTTATTGTATCAGAACTATCCTGAACAATCACTTTGGATTCATTCTGGGAAGCAGGATAACTAAAACTCCAAGAGTTTTTTTAAGGCAGACTAAAATGCTGCACCGCACACATAAATATACTGATTTTAAGCATTTTTTTTACCAAATCAATTTTTTTTGCAAACATTATGTAAAATAGTTTGGCATTTTCAATCTTTATAATCTACTTTTAAAGAAGGGCCTGCTCCTTATGAGGATGAATCTATGGATGACCCTTTTTCTGCTTTGAACGAAGCGATGAAATCCGTTTTCCATTTATTACCGATGAGAAATGGAAAATATGCCTATCCAGAAATCCAGCAGCTCAAGGAAGCAATTGAAAACTATCAGGATGATGATCGTCACACTTTCGTTGGACTGGTAAAAGCCATAGGCGCAGCATTGCCTCACTTTGAAAAGTGGAGGATTAATTTTGAGCCTATAAAAAATTCGGTTGATGTTCTGGCTGCCCAACACAAAATGCCCGCTGTTAACTGGGACAGGTACCTTACTCACCCTAAAATTTCACCCGGTTTTCAATTTAAGGAGGAGCAGGATCCAGACTTCATCCTCTGGTTGAAAACAATATCCAAAGAAACCTTTGCCCACCCTGACCCCAGCCTGCGTTCCATGTTAATTGCGCACAGGGAACATCTTGGGTTTAGCCAAAAATTAAATTCACATTTAAAAGATAATCCCAATTTTTTATCCAATCTGATTATGGAGTCCAAGAAAAACTTTATCGAAATCTCCAGTACACGCTTAATTTTTTACTTAACAGATGAGCAAATAGCTAAAGCAATCATTCAATTTTTACCAGACCTGATTCAGGAAAACTCCGATCCCTTTACACAAGCCGAGCAACTCGTAGAAAAACTGAATGGAATTTTATCCAATGGGCGTTCCATTTCGACTCTGTTACGTAATTCCGAAGCCAGAGATATTTTAAATCGTTCTGAATTTTTTCAAATCTATCAAAGTGAAGAATATAGAAACTGGCAAGAAAGACCTTCTTTCACAGAAGTTGAGGCATTAAAACCACAGATGTGAATGCAATATAACGTAACCCGGAATTCTCCGGGTTACGTGAATCAAAATCAGTTTTAGTCCAATAAACCTAAAGATTTAACAGTATCACGTTCTTGTCTTAACTCATCTAAAGTTTTGTCGAACATCTCACGGCCAAATGCATTTAAGGGTAAATTTTCAACTACCTTCAACTCACCGTGCTCACGTCTGCAAGGAAATGAGAAGATTAAGCCTTCATCTACCCCATACTCACCTTGAGAACTACGGCACATGGAGAACGATTCCCCTGCAGGGGTGTCATTAACCAAATGGTTCACACCGGTAATAATGGCATTTGCAGCAGATGCAGCAGAAGAAGAACCCCGAGCTTTAATTACCGCAGCACCACGTTGTTGTACGGTAGAAACAAAAGTATCTTTCAACCAGGATTCATCTATCACCTGAGCTGCAGAAACTCCGTTGATTTTTGCATTGTAAAAATCAGGGTATTGAGTGGAAGAGTGGTTCCCCCAAATCGTCATTTCAGTGACTGCTGTAATATCGACGCCTGCTTTTTTAGCCAATTGGGTACGTGATCGCAATTCATCCAAAGTAGTCATCGCATAAAAACGATCATTGGGAATGTCTTTGGCATGATGCATTGCAATCAGGCAGTTGGTATTGCAAGGGTTACCCACTACAAATACACGCACGTCATCACTCGCATTGTCATTAATTGCCTGCCCTTGCTTGGTGAAAATACCACCATTAATTTGCAATAAATCGGAGCGCTCCATACCTTGTTTACGTGGCACTGAGCCAACCAATAAAGCCCAATTCACCCCATCCATTGCCTTATTCATATCTGCAGTACACACAGTACGCTTCAGTAAGGGGAAAGCACAATCATCCAACTCCATAGCAACCCCTTCCAGAGAAGGAAGTGCTGCTTCAAGCTCAAGCAGATTTAATTCCACTTCAGTGTTTGGACCAAACATTTGTCCAGAAGCAATCCGAAATAATAATGCATAACCAATTTGTCCCGCTGCACCAGTTACAGCGACTCTAACGCGTTTATTTGCCATGTGATTTTTCCTCTTATTTTCTATGCTTTTCCAGCCTGAATCCAGCGCAGAAAACCAGGCTTAACTAACCGTATTCTTTTTTAATGTGAAAAGACAAAAATATCCCGGGTTTTGGCTGCGCTGCACCCAGGTTACCGCAATATCCCGTACAGTTTTGTTACAAAACTCGGAACATGATACTATTGCATTCCCAATCACGCCAGTATAAAAAGAGTAATGATCCCTTTATCGTTGTATATTCACATCCCCTGGTGCATCCGCAAATGCCCTTATTGCGACTTCAATTCCCACAAAAGTCCTGATTCTTTGCCAGAGCTAAATTATGTTCAAGCCCTCATTGCTGATTTAGAAACCGATTTA
The DNA here is from genome assembly GCF_000236165.1 of Fluoribacter dumoffii NY 23. Lineage (NCBI taxonomy): Bacteria > Pseudomonadati > Pseudomonadota > Gammaproteobacteria > Legionellales > Legionellaceae > Fluoribacter > Fluoribacter dumoffii. The sequence goes on from NZ_CM001373.1 coordinate 2,154,367, forward strand.
CCCTACGTAGACGCCCGGGAAATCTCCTCTATCTTCATCGGAGGCGGCACACCCAGCCTGTTTTCTGCACATGCTTACGATAGATTATTTACCGAATTGAAGACTCTTTTGCCATTTTCCCAGGACATTGAAATTACTATGGAAGCCAATCCAGGTACTGTAGAGCAACAGCGTTTTACCCAATACCGTGAAATTGGCATTAACCGGCTTTCCCTGGGAATTCAGAGTTTTAATCCGGAGCATCTACGTGCTTTGGGCCGCATCCATGATGAGCAACAAGCCCATCGCGCCATTGAGTCCGCCCGTAATGCAGGGTTTAGTAATCTAAATCTGGACATCATGCACGGATTACCCAAGCAAAGTGTTGCCCAGGGGATCAGCGATTTACAAGCTGCAATCTCCCATCAACCCGAACATCTTTCCTGGTATCAATTAACCATAGAACCAAATACGGTATTTTACAAAGAAAAACCTCCATTACCTTCCGAAGACGAAGCTTGGCTCCTTGAGGAAGAAGGACTTGCTTTACTAAAAAAATCAGGTTTTGAACGCTATGAAATTTCTGCATTTGCTAAACCAGGCCGTCATGCCCGCCATAATTTAAATTACTGGCTATTTGGTGATTACCTGGGCATAGGAGCAGGGGCTCACGGCAAAATTACTGTTGAAAATAGAATACTCAGAACACGAAAACACCGTCAACCTAGAGAATACCTTGATAAAAACAAACCCTTTCTCGCCAGTATCGAAACAGTGGAGGCCCAAGACCTCCTTTTTGAGTTTATGCTCAACACCACCCGCCTGCAACAACCTATCTCATTGGATCTTTTCACCCAAAGGACTGGTCTACCATTCAGTTATTTGCTGCCCAAACTCAAAATTGCAGAACATAAAAAGCTGATTGCTTTGACCAAAACCCACTGGCAAGTAACCTCTTTAGGCAGACGTTACACTAATGACTTACAGGCACTATACTTATAGAGAGGTGTCCCCCGGGTGCAACAAAAACCCCTCTGCTTGGCTGAGAATAAAATGATAATTGCATGCATGCCAGTATGAGCCACTTGCTTGCAAATAAAGATTAATTAATAATAAGTTACTTTCCGAAAAAGGAGCAATCGGTGATTTTATTCATACTTTTGGTAGTTCTTGGTTATTTGATGGGATCTATCTGCTCTGCAGTCATTGTCAGCAAAACATTTTCTTTACCTGATCCCCGTACAGAAGGTTCCCAAAATCCTGGTGCGACCAATGTACTGCGGCTTTCAGGAAAAAAATACGCTGCCATGGTTATGGTTACCGACATCCTCAAAGGTACCATTCCAGTGCTTATTGCCAAAATGTTGGATGCCGACCCAGCCACAGTAGGATTTACTGCATTAGCAGCAGTTATTGGCCATATGTACCCCGTTTTCTTTGATTTCAAAGGCGGAAAAGGAGTTGCTACGGCAATTGGAGCGCTCTTGGGGGTTCATTTTCTTGTCGGTGTTCTTGTCGCCGCGACATGGTTACTGGTGGCCAAATTCTCACGTTATTCCTCTCTAGCATCAATCACTGCTATTGGTATGGCGCCTTTTTATTCCTTATTACTAATCCAACGCCTGGACATTTTTCCTCCCATATTCATCATGGCTATTTTGGTTCTTTACAAGCATAAAGAGAATATTGTGCGCCTTATCGATAAAAAAGAGCCCAAAATTAAATTAAAAAGCGCAGTGATTCAAGACATTATGCAGGATGAACCGGAAGAAACCATTGTTCCTGCCGAACACACCACCCCCCCTGTGTCAGAGGTACAAATAGAAGTAGAAACGGTCACCATCACGGAGACTGTAGAATCCAAGCCTAAAGAAACCCGGCCCAGGGAAAACAAACCTAAAGCAGTAAAAACAACTGCCAAAACCACCAGCAAAAAAACTGAAGGGGCGGAAAAGAAAACAAAAGCAGCTAAAAAACCCACTGCGCCCAAAGCGAAAAAGAAACCGACTAAAGAGGAATAAACATAGCCGCATAAATCCGAAAAAATCTCTGAAAAATTCAAAAAATTTTTCAGAGATTCGATAAAAAAAATTTAAGCCAATGGCCATCTTGGCTTAACTTCTACGCTGGTACTTAAATCCTTCTCTCCCCTTAACATTCGCAAACATCCGGTATAAGCAATCATTGCCCCATTGTCGGTACAATATTCCAAAGCCGGAAAATAAATCGTTCCCCCAATACTCTGAATCCACGCACGTAAACCGGAACGTAAGGCTTGATTTGCCCCTACTCCTCCTGCAACCACCAGTTGTTTGCAACCTGTTTCCTGAATCGCGCGTTTGCATTTTATCATTAAGGTTTCAACTACAGCATGCTGAAATGCTTTGGCAATTTCAGTACGCGCACGTTCATCTTTTGCACTTTGGTTCCAGGTATTTAAAGCAAAGGTTTTTAAACCACTAAAGCTGAAATCAAGACCGGGACGGTCAGTCATGGGACGTGGAAAGCGATAGGGCGTGGATTCGCATTGATCCGCAAGTGCTGCGAGTACTGGCCCGCCCGGATAAGGTATGCCCATAAGCTTGGCGGTTTTATCAAATGCCTCGCCCACCGCATCATCGAGAGTATCCCCAAGCAGGCGATATTCACCTAACTTTTGGACTTCAACTAACTGGCAATGGCCTCCCGATACCAAAAGTGCAATAAACGGGAATTCGAGTGAGGGGGTTTCCATTTTCGCGGCCAAAAGATGTGCTTCCAAATGGTGAACGGCCAACGCAGGGATTTGTAATGCATATGCTAGACTTTTGGCAAAACAGGCACCCACCAATAATGCCCCAATTAACCCCGGACCGGCGGTATAAGCGATACCATCGAGTGCTTTTTTATCGAGCCCTGCCTGGTGCAATACCTGATCCAGCAAGGGAACTAAATAGTTAATATGATCCCGTGAAGCAAGCTCAGGAACCACGCCCCCATGTATGCGATGAGTGTTGATTTGCGAATGCAAGGCGTGCGCCAATAAACCCTTATTTGCATCATAGATCGCTACACCGGTTTCATCACAGGAGGATTCAATACCTAAAACCAACATACATAAAGCCTAGATTAATCTAAATCAGGAATTGTACCACATCTAATTAATTTAGACTGTTATGCCACTTATGAATTAAAAAGGACCCTCATGAGCACTTAGTATGTTATTTGTGCAATTTATGATACAATTAAGTTAGTGCGGTTTTTATCGCCAGATATAATTTGCTGAATCAAACCCACAATTAGCAAATTCTATGGGGTAATTGCGGAGTGTATCATGTCCTATCAAAAGATTGATCAAAGTTTTGTCGATGGTTTTAATGAAGTATTTATCAGCCATTTAAGTAACCCCGATATCGAAAGCGAGAATGCAGCACAAAAAATGCTCAACCAGGCCACAGCAGATAATTATGCCAAAATATCGAGAATATTCGATCGCTTATCTCTACCATGTGTTTCAAGGGAGGACTTTAAAACCAGGATGACAGAAGCTGGAAGTATTGAGGCCTATATGAAACCCATCATAGATGAGATTTCAAAATCATTACTGACCCCAGATAAATCTCGAATTAATGATGAGGTAATCAAAGCAATTGGTGTGGAGCAATACTGTCGTTTAGTCAATGGAACAAATATCGCTAAGGAAGAGGACAAAATCCAGATTGTGCCGCATTCAACAGAACATGCTTCAACCGAAGCAACCGAGCTGGCTGAAAAAGAGTTAAAGCAAGCAGAAAAACTTTTCGCAGAAAATTTTCTCCAGGCCATATTGGCTTGTTACTCAGGATGTTTTAATGAAAACAATAAGGTGCCTGAAAACAAAACTCAAAAGGAACTTTTCGAACAGATGGGATTGCTTAAAGATGCAATAATGCGAGAAGAACAAATTAAAGGAATTTTTCCTACTGGATGGCAAGAGCCTGGGCGAGTACCCGAAAACCTTACTTTAAAAGAATTTGATGAACAAGCAAAATTAATGATAGAAAAAATTCAAGGTGCAATTAAGCATCCTCAAAAAGAGCAACTTTGGGAGTTATTAAAAGATTGTCAGGCACTATATTCCCGTGGAGAAAGTCTTTTAAAGGACTCTAATAATGAATTAATAGCTTTAACAGAACCCATGCAGAAACTTGGAATTCGTGCAGGTCAAACCAGAGGTTTAATTTTTAATTTAAAAAAGCCTAAAGAGTTCACACCTGAAACATTAAAAGAAAAAGTAGAACTTTTGCTGCAAGTATTAGAACATTCTGAATCCAAACTTGATAATGAAAGCATCATATTAGCACCAATAAAAAACCTCAAAGAACATCTGGGCAATATAAAAACTCAAATAGATCTATATTCTAAGGAATTTGCATTTCAAATTGAGAATAATTTACCCATACCAGGTTTTGATGATAAAGTGCTTGGAGAGTATAATACAGCTATTAAAGAATTTATGAGCGCTGTAAATAAAGAAGAAGTGAAGAAAGCAATTAAGCCTTACGAATTGGGTATAGTTAAATTAATTTTGAATAAACTTAGTGGTGGTTTGTTTTTTGCTTCAGCAAAAAATTATGCAGACAGTTGCAGAAATATGAAAACTGAACTACTCGAAATGAAAGACGAATTCGACCAGCAGCCCCAGAATGAAGGGGGATTACAATTAAATCAATAAGGAGCTGGCAGCAGTGAGGCTGTTCACGCTTCCTCACCATGCACAATCCATGCTTTAATTGTTCAAAAATAAAATTTATCCATTTAAAACTTGACGGGGGCTTAAACTAGCACTAGAATTGCCCACCTATTAAGATCAAATAACCAGAGGACCATTTTAATGCCTACAGTTCGCGTCAAAGAAGGCGAAAATCCAGAATACGCACTGCGCCGTTTTAAGCGCTCTTGTGAAAAAGCCGGTATTTTAACCGAATTACGCCGTCGTGAATTTTATGAAAAACCAACTGCTGAGCGTAAGCGCAAGCAAGCTGCTGCAGTAAAACGTCATCTGAAGAAAATTTCTCGTGATATGACAGCAAAACAACAAGGCGGCAAACGCCGACGTAAATAGGATTTTACTGTCCTGTATTTTTTACCAAGGCCACCTGTACTTCGCATAGTCACAATTCGCTTTTATGATTATGGTGCGGTATTCGTGGCCTTTCGCTTTTCAAAGTTTTAAGTCTTGAGGAATGCTTCGGTTTGTTCAAGATATGCCAGATAGCTGTTCCTTACATTAGTGCCGAACTGCTCATTAGATTTTAAGGAATAAAAAATGACTATTAAAGAACGTCTCAATAACGATGTTAAAGATGCAATGCGTGCCAAAGATAAAGAATTATTATCGGTACTTCGTTTGATTACTGCAGCAGTAAAACAGGTCGAAGTCGATGAACGGATTGAGGTAGATGATGAGCGCATGTTGGTCATTTTGGACAAGATGAGCAAGCAGCGCAAAGAATCCATAGCCCAATATGAAAAAGCCAACCGTAATGATTTGGTTGCCCAGGAGCAATATGAGCTTGATGTCATCAAGAAGTATTTGCCTGAACCTTTATCCGCCGCGGAAATTGAGCAGATGGTTCAAGACACCATTGCCTCAACGGGAGCTGAGAAGATGGCAGACATGGGTAAAGTTATGGCAGCCTTAAAGCCCAGTTTGCAAGGACGAGCAGATATGGCCCAAGTAAGTGCCATGATTAAGGCCAAACTAAGCTAAGGCCCCAACATGTCTGGCTTAATACCGCAGCCATTCATTGATGATCTTCTCCACCGCACGGATCTGGTTGAATTAATCGACAGTTATGTTCCCTTGAAAAAACGAGGGAACAGCCATATTGCTTGCTGTCCTTTTCATAACGAAAAATCACCTTCCTTCAATGTCGTTGCCAAAAAGCAGTTTTATCACTGCTTTGGTTGCGGTGCGTCAGGAAATGCCATCAGCTTTGTCATGAACTATCTGAACCAGGGATTTGTTGATGCAGTTGAAACCCTGGCTACCCGCGCAGGCTTAACCATTCCCCGCGACAAACAACCTGAGAAAAATAACCCCTCGCAGGATCTTTACAAACTCTTGTCCGCAGTGAGCCTCTATTATCAAAAACAATTAAAACATGAGGGGCAAGCTGCTATTGAGTATTTGCGAAGCAGAGGCTTAAGCGGTGAAATTGCTAAACTCTACCAATTAGGCTTTGCAAGCGATGGATGGCACCATCTTGAAAAAGCTTTCCCCCGTAATCAGCGTGAACTGCTTGCCACAGGAATGTTGATTAAAAATGAGGATGGGAAAATCTATGACCGGTACCGTAACCGCGTGATGTTTCCTATTCATGACCGCCACGGGCGTATCATAGGCTTTGGTGGACGCGTATTGGACAAGGAACAAAAGCCCAAATACCTCAACTCCCCGGAAACGGTGATTTTTCAAAAAAGCAGGGAATTGTATGGTTTGCATCAAATTCTTAGCCAACAAAAAAATGTGGAGTACATCATTGTCGTTGAAGGATATATGGATGTAATTGCATTAGCCCAGCATGGAATTATGAATGCGGTAGCAACCCTGGGGACTGCGACCAGTACCTACCATATCCAACTTCTTGCCAAACATACAAAATCGTTAATTTTCTGTTTTGATGGCGATAATGCCGGCAGACAAGCAGCATGGCGTGCCCTGGAAAGCAGTTTGCCGCATTTAAATTTAGGCCTCGATGCCAGTTTTATGTTCTTGCCGGATGGACAAGATCCTGACAGTCTGGTGCGAGCAGAAGGTAAAGACCAATTTTTAAATCGTATAAAACAAGCCACACCATTACATCGTTTCCTTTTTGACACTTTGGCTAAAGATCTTAATTTGTTGCGGCCAGCAGGAAAAACCCAGCTCATTAATTTAGTCAAACCGTTTTTACAAAAAATGGATGAGGGCTCTTATAAACAACTCCTCATTGAAGATCTGGCTCGTTTAACCCATATTGAAACTCACCGTTTAAGCCAACTGCTTGCAGAGGAAGTAAAAAACACCCAACCAGAACAGACTATGACCATTGCCCGCACCCCCATGCGGATCGCCGTGGCCCTGCTTTTACAAAATCCAGAAATTTACAAGCAAGTCAAACAGCAAATCAATCTTGAGCTACTGGATGCCAAAGAACATGAAATTTTACTGAGCGTGTTGCAGCAATTGGCCGCAAACCCGCAAGCAACTACAGCAACACTTATCGAATCATGGCGCAACCATGCATATTTTGATTCCCTGAATAAACTTGCTGCCTGGGAGCATCTGGTTCCTGAGCAGGAGCTCGTCAAGGAATTTATTGATATTATCGTTTTTTTACAAAAACAAAATCGTGATTTGACCATACGCCAGTTGATTAATAAATCTCGCCAACAAGGATTGACTGAAGCGGAAAAAATAAAATTGCAGGAAATGCTCAAAGAACGGCATATGGGAAACTAATAGAATCTGAGCTGATCCTCGCAGCACCTTGTTGCACCCGCGAGCGAACTTGCAATTAATGGATTTTTTTGCATATTTTGCTTAAAATATAAACATGGAGACTTGGACTAACCAGGTCAAAACCTCATAAATAGGATGTTCCAAAAGAAGCAATTAAAAATTACTAGTATGTTGCAAACTCTCGGTTTATAATTATAAGATTTTGTAATCCTAAAGAAGCAATTATTATCCAACTAGTGTTAGATGCTGTACAATTGCTTATTTTTTAGGATTGTGTCCAATTGTCCCTAGAGAAGTGCCTATGACCATGAACGATCAAGAACAGCAAAGCTCACAAATAACCAAAGTCATTAGCTTGGGAAAGGAGCAGGGTTACTTGACTTACAGCCAAATCAATGACCTGTTGCCTAATATAGTTGACACAGAACATTTTGATGTAATTATAAGCATGCTCGAAGGCATGAACATCAAAGTATTTGAATTACCGCCTGGTGATGATGAATTGGCGCTTCTGCTTAATACAGAAGAAGTACCCGACATCGAAGAAGCCGCAATGGTACTTGCCTCTGTGGACAAGGAAACTGGCCGAACAACTGATCCGGTCCGCATGTACATGCGTGAAATGGGTACAGTAGAACTGTTAACCCGGGAAGGCGAAATCCGCATTGCTAAACGCATTGAAGAAGGAATTTACCAGGTACTTAAATCCTTGGCGCATTACCCGGAAACTGTCCAGCTCGTACTTGATGATTATGATCGATTCAATGCCCAGGAAATTCGTCTTAATGAGATTATCAGTGGTTTCTCTGATGTTGAAGATGAAATAGCCCCTGCTGCAAACATTGGCTCCATGCTGGATGAAGCGCAAATGGATGACCTGTTGCTTTCTGAAGATGAAGAAGATGAAGAAGGCGAAGGCGGCATAGGTGAAGTGGATGACGGTCCAAACCCCGAACAAGCAAAAATCTATTTTGATGACTTGCGTAATACGTATGACACTGCAGTAGTATCCTTGAAAGAGCATGGCAGGGAACATGCTAAAACACTTAAGTGCCTGGAAGCAATGTCTGAATCGTTCCTGAAGCTTAAGCTCACTTCCAGACAAGTAGACCGCTTAACACGTCATTTCCGTCAATTACGTAACCATATTAGGGAATATGAGCGCAGTATTATGCGCCTTTGTATTGAAAAAGCGCGTATTCCGCGAAAACTGTTTATTGATACCTTCCCCGGTCAAGAAACGGATATGGAATGGCTCAATGGCATTATTGCCAAGCACGGCAAAAAACTTGATTTGAATCGAATCCAGGAATACACCGAGGAAATTTTACGCATCCAATCCCGTTTGGTTGCTTTCGAAATCGAATACGGTTTAACCATTGCCGAAATTAAAGACATCAACCGAAAAATGTCCATTGGCGAAGCCAAAGCCCGCCGTGCCAAAAAAGAAATGGTCGAAGCGAATTTGCGTCTGGTAATTTCCATTGCGAAAAAATACACCAACCGAGGTTTGCAATTCCTTGATTTAATTCAGGAAGGCAACATCGGCTTGATGAAAGCAGTAGATAAATTTGAATACCGCCGAGGTTACAAATTCTCTACTTATGCCACCTGGTGGATTAGACAAGCAATCACTCGATCTATTGCCGATCAGGCGCGTACCATCCGTATTCCGGTACACATGATCGAAACGATTAACAAGCTCAACCGCATTTCCAGACAAATCCTTCAGGAAACCGGCCGTGAAGCCACCCCTGAAGAATTGGCAGAAAAGATGGAATTGAGCGAAGACAAAATCCGCAAAGTCCTGAAAATTGCTAAAGAACCCATTTCCATGGAAACCCCTGTTGGTGACGATGACGATTCACACTTGGGCGACTTTATTGAAGACAACAACATCGAGTCCCCAATTGACATGGCCACCGCCGAAGGTTTACGCGAAGCAACTCTTGAAATCCTGGAAACTTTAACCCCAAGGGAAGCCAAGGTACTGCGTATGCGTTTTGGTATCGAAATGAATACCGACCATACCCTGGAAGAAGTGGGCAAACAATTTGACGTAACCCGTGAACGGATTCGTCAGATCGAAGCCAAAGCCCTCCGCAAGCTGCGCCACCCTTCCCGCTCAGAAAAACTGAGAAGCTTCCTGGAAGGTGACGAAGGCTAAAATTGCAGTTAAAGTGACTTAAAGGGGCGCGTATTAACGCAACATAAATACGGGCCCTTTTCACTCCCCCAAACTCCCATCCTCTTTAACCGCTCTCAGAAAATTCAAAAAAACTCAAAAAAAACTGGCACATTAAGCCAATTAAGTTTAAAATGACCTCCACTTCCGGGCCCATAGCTCAGTTGGTCAGAGCAGCGGACTCATAATCCGTTGGTCCTAGGTTCAAGTCCTAGTGGGCCCACCAATTAAATCAAGTAGTTACGTGTAGTTCGAAAAAAATTGGCTCTTTCCCAATTACGGGGGCACTCACCAGTTAACAACACAGCACCCTAACACGGGTTCTATAATTTTCAAAGTTACGAAAGCCATAAGCTCTTCTTTGTATCAACTTCATCTTTCTATGAAACCCTTCTGTAATGCCATTAGACTTCCTAAAACGCCACATACGTACTATTTCTTCTTTCCATTGACAGAATGTTTTTCCAAGAGCCGCCAATGCTTTAAATGGACTACTCTTCAGGTCATCGAGCATATTTAAAAACTGAGGAATCATTTTTTTACACCAATCTTTATTCATAGATTTGTGTAAGAGCAATGCATGAACTTGTTGCTGGAACTGATATATGGCGTTTATAGCTGGATTGTCTTCAAGGAATGCATCACGCTTAAGCTTTCGTTGAGGTGTCAATCTGTCAGGTCGTGTACGTAGTAGAGCCAAGATACCTCGGTTACTTTTTATTTGGCTCGATAGTTCACGATAGGTCATCATACATTGATGTTGAAGTAAGCGAATGACATGAAAGCGGTCAGCCACTATTTTTGCATTGGGAAAGTGCTTTTTAACAATAGAACGGTACGTGCTACTTAAATCCATACAGACCACTTTAACGCGTTCTCTCCCTACCAAGGAGGCCAGATAATGGGAAAGGTCTGTCTCACTTCGTCCTTTAACGATATCAAAAATCTTATGCTTTTTCAGGTCACAGAGCGTTGTTGCAAACCCCTGCTTTCGACTAAAAAAATGCTCATCGATACCAAGCACTACGGGACATGGTGTGTTCATGAGTTCTCGTGCTTGCTCCTGATAATGGCGATGATACCAACGCTCTATAGTGGCTTTTCCTTTATTAAATTGTTGGGCAAGGTCTTTTTGAGAAATGCCTCGAGTATGGTCACGAAATACAGCAGCTTGTAAACGCCAGGTCGAGCGCTGATACTTATTAATGCCAGGAAATTGTTGATTACCGTATCGCTTGCACGTATTGCAATAAAGTTTATATGCTTTAAAACGCAATAAAGTCCGACGGTTACCAATTAACTCATGAGCCACTGTTCGTATATACGAAGACTTTTTACGCACCACTTTACTATAGCAATGGGCACAACGAGGTAATCGATGATACGAAATATCTAATATAAGTGGTTGGTAACCACTCACTTTTTCTATAGTAAAACCAAGTAAATTTAAGATAAGATTATGCTTAGGCACTTTAATCTCCAATTTGATCGCGAAATCAATTAGTTAGTCTAGACTAACTTGATTAAAGTGCCCCCTTATTTGGGGTAGAGCCACAAAATCACAATTTTCTGTATTTTGATAACTATAACTTATTGTTTTATATGACATTTGCTTATCTCTAATTAGATATTTGCATTAATTCGATTAATATTCTGATTTTTTAGACAAGGATTTTTGATGAGCACACAGCATGATATTTATGCGCTTTTTATTCACCAGTGGATCATTTTACTCAGCTAAGGCAATTTGTTAATAGCCATCGACTGCACTCAGCGATGTTAGGTAATTCTAACCCCATCATGCCTAATTAAGGTAAAACCGTATCAGGCTACCATGATAACGGATCCCTTGATTACGCTGCGCTTCATCAAGGGATCCATTCAAGTGGGCAAGCCATCCCTAATCAAAAACAGAGATATCATAATCTTTCATTTCAGCTAGTAATTCATCGAGAGAAACTAACTCTACACAGGGTTTAGCCCCAATATCCTGGTATTCTCCGCGATATATTCTTTTTGCCAATACGATCGCAGGAATCGTGGGTATATATAGACCATGATTTTTTCTCGCGATGATAAACCATTTCACTGTTTTTGACTTATCGGCTAAATCCTTTCCACTTAGAAAAATATATAAACCACCCGCATCGGAACCAAAGCCTTCAAATTTTTTGGCGACCGTGTGAAATAAATTAGAATTATTATTTAATTGCAATGGCAGGCCCCAGCGAATCAGCCAGGATATCAACCATAAGCTCAAATGCAGAAAACTACTCTCTACTCCCCCGGAAAACTCAATAGACTTTAATCCATAGTGCTCTGGAAATAAATCCAAATCGGGAATGCTGCAGTTGGATTGCCATCGTTTGCCACACACTGGAAGCTCGACGCGATGTAACCCCTGCCAACCAATCACTCGACTTTTGGCACCTTTATAAGTTGGGATTTCTTTGCCGGTATAACTCAGAATCGCCTCGGTGGTTGCTACTCCGCCTGGAGTTTGTTGTCCGGAACTGATGCCAAACTTGAGATGATCTAATTTTGAAAATTCAGGTTTGTAGTGTTGAATAACCGCAGACGTCAGGCCAGGTACTGAGCTTGCACCACTTATTACCGTTACTTTATTTTGTATCGCTTGATCATTTAAGCTTGATATATCGCGAACATAATCTCTGGCATCAGCAATATCTATATAATGTACCTGATTTTCTATGCACAATCGGGGAATGATGTAGTTTTGATTTTGAAAAGGCCCACTGGTGTGTATAACAATGCTGGGTTTTAATTCTCTAAGTTTATCGTTTAGATCTTCATAAATATCGAAACAGGATCCAAAGATTAGATCTGCGGGATATTTTTGTTTTAAAAGTTCGACCATGTTATTTAGTTTATCGAAATGTCTACCGACAATAATCACCGGTATCTGACTTTTTAATAAGGCCTCGGATATTTTTACCCCGAAGTGACCATAGCCTCCCAGAATCATTACCCTATTCATTAATGCCCTCAATCATTTTAAATGTGCCTTGATACTCATAAATCGTGCCGAAAAGAAAATGGGTTAGTTTCATTTCCATACTGAAGGTATCTTCTGCTATTTGGCGCTCTACCGCATTACATTTACCGAGAATTAATGCGATAGGTAGCGGTATATAGATATTAAACAGACGAAACACATACCCATGATGCGACATTAAGAGTTTATCACCCTTCACCGAAAATTTGGCCCGCCATCCCACATTGAATCGCATGTATTCAATCACAATATTTTTTTTAACAGGCATCATGTAGGATTTGAAATGAATCAGTGGTTGGAATTGGAAATCGCGAACAACCAATATCTTGCGGAATTGGGCTCGCTTTTAAATTGTACGGTGACTGGGATATTTTCTCCATCTTGTTGGATTAAAGCGCCAGACATTTTTAATGAGGGTTTGACCAGGTTCATCCACTTTGAGCTTCTTATAGTCATCGCACCTTTCACTAAAACCATATCACTGGTGTAAGGTCGATTTGCAAAGCGTTTTTGCATAAAAGGAGATAGTTTTTGCCAGTCATCACCGAGTACCCTGGCAAATAATGGCTGACCTTGGTTTTGCTCGATAGCTCCAACCCCTTTTATTTTTATGAACAGGCGTCTCAGGGTTTTAACAACGGGATACAGTAATTTGGCGAATGGTTTTACTTTGAAAAGAGAAGCGCCGATGGAATTTAAAGTGCTAGATGATGAATTTAGCAAGGCAAGAAAATGCGCGGCATCGGCACCAAAATAATAACTATCGCCATAAATGACAACGATACCTACATCAGGATCAAAGCCTTTGGCATAGGCTGCGGCTACCATGGGATGAGATTCGCGGGCATTGAGCAATACCAGATCTCCGACTGCTTTTTTGATATTTAAAGCGTGAGCAGTATTGCGACATAGAGGACATTCGTCATCATAAATGAGATACAAGGTATTGGAGTTTATTTCGGAGGAAGTCATCTTTTAATACTCAAATCGTATTGCTAGTATTATAGGCTTCAATCCTCTTTTAAGCGAGGGTGTGGCTTGTTGGGTGAATTCCACCCAACAAACATCTAGATGTTAAAATCATATTAAATAAACAGTCATTGCCATCATTGAAATCATAGTCAGTTGTAAACGTATTATAAACACTTCCAGCCACGTCTATCAGATTGACTAAAGGGCTAACGACTCTTGTCAGAACCAGCGCTAGCACAAAGGGGTCAGATCTTGCCTTTTGCTTTTGCCCCTAAATCCTTTTGAAGCAGATATGTAACTTTAAAATTAATCAATAAAAGTAGCCGGGGTAACATGAAACCGTTCGGCTAATTTCTTGATATGGGAAATATTAAGTTGTCGTTTTCCATTTAGTATTTCAGAAACAACACCTTGGCTTCCAATTTCATTTTTAAGATCACTTTGATCTAAACCATGCTGATCCATAAGAAATTGTAACGCTTCTGTTGCGGTTCCTTTTTTGAGCTGATCAGTATGCTGTTCATCGTACATAGAGATCATATAACTAATCACATCAACTAAACCCATTAACTCATGAGATTCATTGTCGCCTACAATATCCAACAACTGATCGAGCATGTTGGCTAGCTTTTCATACTCATCTTCATTTTGCGGATCATGGATAACAGGAGAGATATGCTTCCAATGTTGGATTGTCTCTTCTAAATGATTACGTGCTAAAGCGGTCATAGTTCACTCCTTCCACTTATTTTTGTCATATTCTTGATGGCTCAAGATATGACGTATGTATAATTTTTGTCTATTAAAATGGATGCTGCAAATTAAGCGCAGTTTGTTACCTCCAATATCAAAAACATACAAATCACCTACTTTATCAATACTACCAAAAGTAGCTTTTAACGCAGAAAAATTTTTAAACTCGTTCTCTTCAACAATTTTCAACCACCCTGAGAGAGCTGATGCACACTGAGGAAAAGATGATTTTGCCTCTGTAATTCTTCTTCTTGTGATAATATGCATTACAAAAAATATCCTTTATTTAACACAATTATATCTCATTTTGAGATATTTGCAATGCGGTCATTATAATTCTGTATTTGTAATTTTCAAAATCAGCCAAAATGCATTGTGGGGAATTTGCGTATTTGAGTACTACACTGTTATACATCGTAGGAAATTTGTAGTGGTTTCCTACGATATAAATTATAACAAAATCAATAAGTTATTAGATCACGCACTTACAAACTTACCTGATTATCCCTTAGAGGATTTTGACTGGCCGGTCTACTCTTTGGGTTTCTCAATAACGTTAATATCACCCCCACTTTTACGATTTTCACAAACCTTGTTCGCAGCTTGATATAAACTTTGTAACTCAGCTGAAGAATAGTGGGTTGTAATCCTTCCTGAACGATGTCCAAGTAAATCTTGTCTGTCTTCAAAACTTACCCCTGCAGCTCTCAATCTTCTACCGAACGTATGTTTTAAATCATGCACTCTTACTTCAGGCAATTTCGCCTTCTCTCTAGCCTGTCGCTAGCCCGTCGATAACATACGACTTAATGGTCGACCTTTAAAACTAAAGACATGGGTCGGATGTTTACCCCTCTCCCCTTCTATCACCTCCCGAACTGTTTCATTACAAACAATCAACCGCTCTTCACCTACAATAAAAACGATGATATGAGGTAGTTCTGGAATCTGTATTTCCCAATCCCATCGCAACTCACATATTTCACGATCCCGACATCCTGTGTTAACAGCAAACAATGCCATATTTTTCAGATGCTCAGGTAGCAGCTGAAACAGCTTGTGCTGTTCATCCCAACTTAATGGATAAGGTTTCCTTAAATCTGGTTCAGGTAAAAGTTTTATCTTCGGTGCTGAATTCAACCAGGTTAAACCAAACTCATCCATCCATTCACTAGCCGCTAAATTTAATATACGCCTAACAATTTTCAAGCCATGATTGATAGTTCGCATACTTACACCATCCTTTTTTCGACCTTCAATAAAGGATTGCAAACTACCAATATGAATTGCTTCAATAGACATGTCTCCAATGTACTTCACCAATTCTCGCAAGCGGCCAGCATCATCACTGATACTACGTTTGTGTTGGTTTTCCATCAGAAATTTAGTCGCGGCTTCTTTGAATGTTCTTTTAGGGCGTAACACCATAGACTGTTGCCTGTCTTATTTCTTCGAGGCGCCTGGCGAGATACTTTTCCAGTAAAGAAGCTATAGCCAGATTAATGCAAGATTCTACCAATGAATCCATACAGACCATGAAAATAATGATGTCTTCCTCCCTAGCAGAGGCTCGCGATATGGCACAACAGGTCCGAAAACTAACTTGGTTTGCATTGTTGTCATCAACAGTTATTTTAATTGGTTCCTGTTTGATTATCTTATTTTCGAGCATTTTTTAAGATATTAAAAAATGACTCATGATAATAAATTGGGAATAACATGTGAAAAAAATACCAAGCCCGGCGTAAGTACCTCAGTCGAATTTGCTCTTCTATTATCTGCATCCACAAAGGCTGGCCTGCTGATTACACCTACTCTAGGACAGCATCAAGATGAGGTCTAGATTAAAATTCACAATAAGCCCACCTGCGCACAAAAATGTAATAGTACTTTAACTTTTAGCTATAGTTTTTTTATTGCATATTACTTATACTCTTGGCAACATGCCATATAAAGGTGAATATTGTGAGCGTATTGAATAAATTTGAAAACTTGGCTAAACAGGCCATATTCTCCAGTAATAAAAATAACATTCTCCGATCAATTGGCCTGACTGATACATTTAAATCCAAAAATAATCAAAAAATAAGAATGGCTTTATCTAATGGTTCTGAACAATTTGCTGATATGACCAGAGTAGTTAAATAGTAATAGGATTTATCATTAAGAAATTAGCTTTAGTTGGCTCAGGCATCAAATCTATATCTCATTTTACAACTGAATTTAGCACGTACACTACCAGTGCTGATAAAGTTTTATATTTAGTGAACGAACCTGTTACCAAACAATGGATAGAACGCTATTCCAGGTTGTCAGAATCCCTCGAGCCGATATATTTTTCTGAAAATGATCGGCAGAATTCATATGATAAAATAAAAGATAAAATTCTTGCTGAGTTTGAAACTTATGATTTTATCACTGTAGTTCTTTATGGGCATCCTACAATTTTCGCAGATCCAGGTTTACAATCTGTAATTGCAGCTGCAATGAATTCGATTGAAACAATTATTTTACCAGGTATTTCCATCGAAAATTGCCTTTATGCTGATCTTAAAATAGATCCGGGACAATTCGGGTGTTTCCATGTAGAAGCAACCGAGTTATTACTGTATAACAAAATCATTGACCCCACAGCTCACCTTTGCATTTGGCAGCCCGGAATGATTGGCAACCGCTCGGTTCCCCAATCAAACCAAAAAAGTAAGCATTTAAACTTACTAAAACATAAATTAAAAAAATATTATCCAGAAGATCATATATGTATCATTTATGAGGCGTCGATGTACCCCAGCGTGGAACCAAGAATACATCAATTCCCATTATATGAAATTGAAGATCAAACTATTGCAACACTTTCTACACTATATATTCCTCCACTTCCCCAGAGAAACCCTGATTTAGAAATTCTGCATCAAATAACTTCATAGAATTAACGCACTAATATTTAAGGAAAAATATGTTTGCTCTGTTATCTCATCGATTAAATTTACTACCCAAACTATCAAAAACTTGCTATTTACTTCTTCTTTTTTCATTCCTGGAATGTGCTGCAGGTGGAATTGCCTACTATTTATCATTATATTTAGGCACATCTACCCCATTAACAAAATTGCAAATTGGCCAAGTTGGTTCAATTGTTGGATTTGGGGCATTATCAGGCGCGCTATGCTCTACATACATAACAGACAGACTGAATAGTAAAAATATTATTGTCATCAGTTTGCTCTTTCTAGGCTTAAGTTTTTTTTGCCTACCTCAAAGTGCTAATTTTCTGGCGATATCAGGCTGTGCATTCATAATAGGCATTGCAACAAGCATGTTTCTCACCACGAACAATACCCTCTTGTTGCAAAAAGCTCCTCAAGATCAAAACAGCCTTCGTTTGGTACAAAGTATGAAAGTGGTCAGTGAAAACCTTGGTAATAGCTGTTCAATACTATTGATTATGTTCTTTGCGGCACAATACTATGGGCAAATTTTCGAAGTGATAGGACTGTTTTTCCTTTTTTTTGCGCTGAATGCCATGAAATATCTGAGTGTAAGGAAAGCTCCCTTGGAACACTCACCTAACGAAGGAAAAGAAACAAATCAGCAAGAGAATAATAAACGTCTTTATATTACTCTCAGCGCAGTGTTTATAGCAGGAATTATCTATGCCCAGCAACGTATTGCCTATCCACTTTTTTTAAATGAAAAGTTCTCGAGTTTTATAATCACCGCAATCCTTTTCTGGTTAGATCCTATTATTGTTTCTTTCTTTCAAGTCAAAATAACAAAAATTGTATCAGCATTGAAAATCCATCATCAGTTAGCAATTGGTGGATTATTATTAGGCACAGGCTTATTTACTTTGACGGTAGTAAGCCGCGTGGGAGGAGCAATTCTGGCCTGTTTGACCTTCATTTTAGGAGAAATGTTATTTATGCCAACTTCTTTTGTGCAATGCTATGAATCCGCAGGAAACAAGCGTAAAGGGATGGCAACTGGCGCATGGAGAAGCGCCTATTCGTCTGGTCTGGTTGTTGGCCCTACCCTATCAGGCTTCCTAATGGAGTATTATAGCTATAATGCCTGTTGGATCTTGGCTGGCATTCTTGGCTTTTTCTTATTTATTTTATTTTTTTTCCAAGAAAAATCACTAAATACTATTTGAAATCATTGAAATGCACCCCTTAAAAAATGATGCATTAATTGGAAATTTCATTTCACCTCTGAAGCGCTCATCCTGAATCGGAATAATTTCCGGTGACTTGATAATGCTATTTTCTTCAGTAATAGAATGATAAAAATTAAACTTGGTTATTTTAGAAACTTCTTCAAGAATAGTATTTTTACATTCTCTAATTGGTGAAGAAAAATCCTTTTGGTATTTATGAACAACATCTATTAAAGCAATTAGATCTGAAAGAGTAGTTGATGCATTTCTTGCTTTGGGTGAATAACTGCACAGAGATGGATGCTGAAGAGAATAATAAACCGGTTTAGGATTGAGGCGATTATAATAAGTCGGAATTGCTACAATTGGCTGATACTCTAATTTGTAACATTCTGAATAACCACGTTGAGTATGGACATGTCTTGGTTAATTTAGAATTAACGCCAGATACGTTGTTTGAGGTCAGCTTAGCTGACCAGTTTATTTTTCTAAACTCTACTAAAGGAGTAAGTGTTCATTATCCAGTAGATCAATTACCACATAAAAGCCAATTAGATGCACTTGGGCTTCCAATGCGCCCACCTATTTTTAGCTTCCTTGGACGGGAAATCAATCCCAATGAATTTCAATTAAAAACATCAAAAATTGAAAAAGCTCTCCAGGCAGCAGAAATACAAAAATTCATAGGACGAGGAAGAATAAATAAACAGCCCCCATTAGATCAAAATAGCCCTTTACTTTTCAGCTCCTATGTTGATGAAGGGATTATACGTGTTGTATCAAAAATTGGGTTTAATTATTTCACATATATTTTTGGACATGGATATGCAATTAAAGACTATTTCAATGATCTTAGACATTTTATCAGGTATGGCTTAAAACCCAATTACAAGTTAGTCACTCTCAATAAATACCCTATAAATGAAAATATTGACACTTTGCATAATGATAATTTTGGTCAACATCAAGTTAGTATCTTTCAGAATGGACACGATATTATTGCCAGAATAATCTTATTTAAAAGAGATGTATTTGATGCCCTATTAACAAAAGAATACCCTCTAATAGGAGGTTTCTTTCAATCCAACCATATATTCTGCCTCAAAAGCAAAACGATCAGAAGCTGTAAATAATTTCTCAGGTACCTACAATGTGAATAGCTTGCTTTTTAATCTCCATACTGCTTTTGAAGCATATCTATCCAAGCCTCAACTATCATTACCATTGCTAAAGTATCTAACTCACAATATTTTAATAAAGCTTTTCTGATATCTTCTCGTTCAAATTCACTCATTTCCATGCATTGCATCTTTGCATAAGCTATTGTTGCGGCTCCCCCCTCTTTTAAATGCTCATCCTCAAATAAGAATTCAATTTCCTCATTAGTAGCCTCTTTATTTAAGGGCGGAAGAAGAGTGTAAGGATCTTTAACTTCCCCATTTTTCATTATTATCCATTGATAATTTTCATAATTCTTACTAGGAATCTCATTTTCTACGCCATAAATCGCTCTTCCATATTTATTTTGTAAAAACTTCGACCTTTGTAAAATTGCAGGTAATACCTTTTTAATCGAATTTGAGCCCTTCATAACTGGATCATAATAATACCGTTTAACTAACTCTAATAAATCAACCATACATCTTGCGCCATACCATTTATCGTGGGAATCATTGGTAGATTTTGTTATTGTTTTAATAAATGCAGATAATTCATTCCTCTCAGTCTCTAAAAGACTTAATGAATCAAGTTGTTTTAATATCATATTAAGGTATGTGTTCTCATGATCACTATAACGAAAAATAGTACCAGCATCAGATGATAACTCCATTTTTAAAGCTCGAATGAAATCAATAGTTGGATCAACGCCGGGGTTAGCGTTAAGAAATTGGCCGCGATGTTCAACTTTACCATTTTCATCCAGAATATGGTGCGAAAATTGAAAAGCAATTCCTTGATAGGGATGAGCTCCTTTTTTAAAAGGTATTGGAAGCATAGCTGTTTCAAAATCAATAAAATGGAGAGGATAAATCCAAGAGGATAATTCACTTTGTAAGTTTTCTATATCAATCCAAAAATTGGAATCTTTCTCTTTTGCTTTAGTAATTTGCAGCCATTGACGCTGACTAGCTGAAATCCCAGGTTTGCCGTCTCCTTTTACGGACAAGTCATCCTCATGAAAATCCTTAAGTTTTATGAGTCCCAATTTTAAACATTGATCTTTTTTTCTATAATTCCATAACTCAAGGACGTTTGGCTCATCAAAATCACGATCGTTATAATTGAGAATTTCTTGCCAACACTCTTTAAAACCTGACTTTAATCCAGAATCTAAATCAAATTGATCAGTCTTAAATTGGCAAATAGCACATTCTTTTGTTAATACAGGCTTTATCTTTTTGTTTTCAAAATAATGTAAACAGTATTGATTAAATAAATCTTTAAAAGTTACTCCATTTTCATCACACTCACCCCAAATTTTTTCAATGTAAAGATCAGTATTTATTTCCTTTAAAATATGCACAGATAAATCATCAGCTGATAATGACATTGATTTTTCTACTTTAACTCTTCCATTACTATCACGCTTAATTAAAAATTTCTGGTTTAACCCATCAGTGGGACAAATGCTATCCTTATCTACCAGCATAAGAAATGAAGAAATTGAATAAGCTGGATAAGCTTTCTGAATTACCAATTTTTGGAAAGCAACATCAGCGATATATGGCTTCCATTCAGAATTTATAAAGCCATCCTTTTTTTCAATTTTCAAGTGCTGTTCTTTATTGATCGACTTAGCTTTTACCTCAATTAATTTCAAATGATTTTTATTTTTTATAAGTATATCGGTACGAATAAAATATCCCTCATGTTGAATAGCGGCTTGAAATAAGGTTACTTGCTCATTATCTAAATATTCTTTTGTTAAACTCACTGCTTCTTCATTATTATCAGATGGGATTAATATTCCGTTTGGATAATAGCATTGAGCTAATGCCTCTACTTGATACCCCCCTTCAGCCAAAGCTTTAAGAAATGAATCCTCCCTTTTTTTATTTGAATATTCTTGTTTATCGGCATAATAAAGCTTGGTGGGGCACTCCATCAAAAGTTTGAATTTTGACTTAGTCATATATTGAATCATAAAAATCCCTTTATAATTGATTTTCTTCCTTAATCCTCTAAGTTTAGTAGGAATTTATAGGTAATAAAAAAAGGGGTAGAAGTAATATCTTTCTACATTTTTGTATAATTTAGCTGGATGCTCTTTAGTGCTCATTTCATATCAAACGCCCTAGGCTTACAAAGTTACAAAATGAAGAGGACTGCGTTTGGAACTGCGATAAACAACGCAATGGAGATTGGGAAGGTGGTTTTTCCTCTTGGTTTCATAATCATTCTTTACAATATCTCTGTAGCCCAGAGAAAAAGCCTTTTCGGTTTGTTGAATACTCAAAGAAAGTATAAATTTTGGTTAATTTTTTAATTTTTTAGTCGATACAATAATAGATAAACTAAACTCTAAATAATCTAATGGACTATCATTTGAGATAACTTATGGAATTGTTGGGTGGAATATTAATATGTTTCATTATCTATATTGTTTATAAAAAACAAACTGCTACAGATAAAAAAACATACTCAAAAGAGAATTTAACCGAATTTCAGTTCGAAATAATTCAAACTCGTCCGTCAGGAAAACCAGCTAAGTGGTATGGTTTTAAAGAAGATATAACTGTTAATAACATTAACATTAAAGATGGTTTAATTTATGTTGGAGAAGTGCTTCTTGATATAGATGAGTACGAGAATGATGCCAGCCTGATAAACCCGAAACTAGGCATTTTGCCTGCAAAATCTTGGGAGCATGGAGAGTTATTAGGGTATTGGCCGCGTTATTCTCAAATCCCAGAACAGTGCCGGGGCGCATATCTTAACTGGCTTACCACAAATCGTTCAGAACCAGAGGCCAATATAGGGTATGTATTTTTATTTTTCTATGGCCTTGAGCGCCGCATATTTATTGATGGTCAAAAATATAAACTTGATGATGTGGAGCGAAATCATATTATTGATGAAGTCAAACGTCTCTTAACAGTTTATGGCAATAATCGCTCTTTCAAAGGCTATGCTAATAATTTCCTAGCAACAGAGTGGATTCTCTATCATAGAGATAAGCCACCCCCAAGTTATATCGACTTCAACGATCGGTATTGTTTACATGCTTTTCAATTTCTACTTGCCCAATATGTTGCTGTAGGAAAATCAATTCCAGCAGATATTGCACTTCAGTGGTTAATTTTACATCCAGATTTCAGTATTAAGACCCCTGCTCGACGTTGCCCCAAAGAATTTCTAACTTTATTTTGTTATAAATATCGAGAAAAATTTGGGGATGGATTAAAAATAGCCCCCAACAAAACACGACTAATTCTAGAGTATCGCGCCGCTAGCCCTTCTTTACGTATGCTCAGATTTGAAAACATAAATCTTCCGAACCCTTTTATTCTAACTACCCCAGCGAAAAGTATATATGATTTGATTGAAGAATGTACAAATGAGCTAGAACAGTATAGTAGATACTTAAGTCGAAAAAACACCAATCCCCTCTCGGTTAATGCTTTAGCCTTGTTACCTAATATTCTTATAAGCCAAATTTCCCCTTTGAAGCAAATTCAAAATAAACTTACCGATATTACCAGCGGAAAAATAGAGTTCATTTCTATAAATACAATTTATGAAATTTTTGGAGAAACAAAGCCTGCTAAGATGAGCATTAAAGATACTGAGAGCCTCGCTATAGCTCTTGAAGGTTTAGGATTCGGCATAATACCTGATTCTCGTTTTTACAATATTAGTTTTAATGAAAATAGCAAAATCATTATTTTTACAGGCGGGCACGGACAAGACTTCACTCCTTCGAGGGAATTTCACATAATTGGCACAATCATAAGACTTGGTTCTATTGTAGCCCAAGTTGGTGAAGGAATTTCTTCAAAAGAAGAAAACACCCTGCAAAAAATTATTCGAGAAAACAATCAATTAAGTAGTATTGAGAGAGTATCTCTTATGATATTTCTATATTGGTGCCTTAGAACTCCCCAAACTACAGCTGGCCTTCAGAAAAAATTAGAAGTTGCCAATACATATGAGAAGCAAGCAATAAGTAGTATTTTAATTTCTGTTGCACTTGCTGATGGCCGAATAGAATCTGAAGAAATCAAACAACTTGAAAAATTATATACCACCTTAGGATTAGATAAAAAGCTTGTATCTAGTGACATACATCAACTAACTACTGCAAATGAGCCAGTTACAGTAGGATTTCGTGAAAAAGAAATACATTATCAAATACCCTCAGCTCAAATTGATGAAACACTCCATGGATCTTTTTCTTTAAATGAAAATTTAGTCAAAATACGCGAGGAAGAGACAAGACAGGTTAAAGGAATTTTAGAAGAAATCTTCACTGAACGAGAAGATGTGTCTTTTTATCAAGCTCCACCCCCAACAGATGTCAGTAAAAACAACCCATTACTATTATTAGATCAAAATCATCAGTCACTTTTTAATCAATTAATAGTTAAAGAAAACTGGAATAAAAACGAAGTTCATGATGTTTGTAAAAAACTGGGATTAATGACCGATGGAGCCATGGAAATTCTTAATGAATGGGCTTTTAACCTCACCAATGCCCCGCTACTTGAAGATGGTGAAGTTATCTATGTTGATATTAATCTTGCTGAGGAGATATTGAATGTACAACGAACATAGGCCTTCGCTCCGACCCAGAGAACGTGATGCCATAATTCAATCCTTACGAGCAGGAGTAACACCTCGCACAGGATTACAACATATTCAAGTTGGAAGAGCAAAAGAAGTTGCTGCTTTAATACAAGATATTGAACGAATTACTCAAGGTGGCTCGACTTTTCGTCTTATTATTGGAGAGTTTGGATCGGGTAAAACTTTTTTCCTGCAATTAATCCGCACGATAGCGCTTGAAAAAGGATTAGTTACAATTCACGCTGATCTTTCACCTGATCGAAGATTACATTCTACTGGCGGGCATGCAAGAAATCTATTTGCGGAGTTAATGAGAAATATATCTACACGAACAAAACCAGAAGGTAATGCTCTTGGGAGTGTGGTGGAAAAATTTATTACAGAAGCTCGTAAACAATCTGAACAAACTAGTCAGGGTGTAGAACAAATAATAAAAGATCGTTTGGTTCATCTGACTGAAATGGTTGGTGGCTATGATTTTGCAAATGTTATTGCAGCCTACTGGCGTGGATATAGCGAAGATAATGAACAATTGAAATTAGATGCTATTCGCTGGCTACGAGGAGAGTGTACTACAAAAACAGATGCCCGCCTCGCTTTAGGAGTCAGGTCAATTGTAGATGATGCTAACGTTTATGATTATTTGAAACTTATGTGTCTGTTTGTAAGACAAGCTGGCTATACAGGACTTCTAGTTAATATAGATGAGATGGTTAATCTCTATAAGTTAGCCAGTCAAAAAGCTCGTTTTTCTAATTACGAACAAATCTTGCGTATATTGAATGATTGCCTGCAAGGAAGTGCTGAAAATATTGGTTTTTTATTAGGGGGAACACCGGACTTCCTTTATGATCCACGTAAGGGACTATATAGCTACGAAGCACTACACTCCAGACTAGCTACAAATTCTTTTGCTAATCAAGCTGGTGTAGTTGATTACTCAGCAACTTCTTTAAACCTAACAAATCTTGCTCCAGAAGAATTGTATATATTATTGCGTAACTTACGTCATGTTTATGCTGGAGAAAACCCTCAAAAATATCTTGTTCCAGATGAAGCTTTATCGGCTTTTTTAGCCCATTGCTCCAAAAATATCGGCGATGCATATTTCAAAACACCACGTAACACAATTAAAGCATTCATAGAATTATTATCTGTATTAGAACAAAATCCTGAAATCAAATGGGAACAATTAATTACCCAAGTAACCATTACAAAAGAAAATAATTCAGATATGCCCCACATTGAGATTCAGGATGAAGATGATGGATTAGCTACATTTAATCTATAAGGATTTTTATGAGTAATTCTCAAGGGTTTGCTTTATTAGATCAAAAGATCCAACAATGGATCTGGAAACAAAATTGGACAGCCCTTCGAGATATTCAGGAACAAGCTATCCCTTTTGTACTAAAAAGGAATTGCGATGTTGTCATTGGTGCCACTACTGCATCTGGTAAGACAGAAGCCGCATTTCTCCCAGCATGCTCTCGATTAGTTGAAAATTTGTCACTAGGCATTGGGATTTTGTATATAAGTCCTTTAAAAGCCTTAATTAACGATCAACAGCGCCGATTAGAATCACTTGGAGAAATACTTGGCATTTCTATAACCTCATGGCATGGTGATGCCCTTGAATCAAAAAAAAATAATTTGCGGAAAAAACCAGAAGGAATTCTTTTAATTACTCCGGAATCACTAGAGTCCCTTGTACTTCATCACTCTGGTTGGTGCACACAAGCATTTGCTAATTTAAATCATATTATTATTGATGAGTTTCATTCTTTCATTGGCACAGAAAGAGGCATGCAGCTTCTTTCCCTGATGCATAGGCTAGAATTTTTAACTCAACGTTTAGTTCCAAGAATTGCACTCAGTGCTACACTCGGGGATATGCAACAAGTTGCAAAGTATTTACGCCCCCAACAAAATTTTCCTTGTAAAATTATTGAATCATCAACATCCAGATCCGATTTAAAAATTCAATTGAGAGGTTACTTATACCCAGCTCATTTTAAGGAAAATACCCCGTCTGCATTTAATTTACTTACCGAAGATCTTTATAAAATTCTTCGAGGCAAATCTAACTTGGTTTTTGCTAATAGTCGTGGCCTCACAGAAGAAATTACAGCTAGTTTAACTGACCGTTGTAATAAAAATGGTGTACCTAACGAATTTTTTCCACATCATGGAAATCTCTCCAAAGAAATTCGAGAAAGTTTGGAAAAAAGGCTGCAAGATGCCCAATTTCCTACTACTGCAATTTGTACTATGACACTTGAACTAGGAATTGATATTGGAAATGTAGACTCTATTGCCCAAGTTACTGCTCCAAACTCCGTTGCTAGCTTACGTCAACGTCTAGGACGATCAGGGCGTAGAGGAGAGCCAGCAATACTTAGAGTGTTTCTATTAGAAAAAGAAATATCAGCCAAAACTCATCTTGTTGATAAATTAAGGTTAGAAACAATTCAAACAATTGCCATGATTAATTTGTTACTTAAAAAATGGTATGAACCACCCGAGAAGCAACAATACCATTTATCTACTTTGATTCAGCAAACAATATCAGTGATTGGACAATATGGCGGTGTACGTGCGAATCAACTTTGGACATTACTCTGTAAAAATGGACCATTTCATCTTGTTGACGCCACCACCTATGGAAAATTTCTAAAAGATCTAGGAAAGGAACATCTTATTTCGCAAACGCAAGATGGTGAAATTATTTTAGGCTCCAAAGGAGAGCAGCTTATTGAACACTATTCTTTTTATACTGCATTTAACACAACCCAAGAGTACCGATTGGAATGCGAAGGAAGAACTTTAGGAACAGTACCACTAGATGATATGTTGATTGAGGGTCAACTCATCATTTTTGCAGGTAAACGCTGGAAAATACTTGATATAAATGCTGAAAAAAAATTAATTATATTGACACCATCCAGCGGTGGAGAACCTCCTATTTTCCATGGAGGTGGACAAATGGTGCATGCCATTATTAGAAAAGAAATGTATCGAATTTACACAACCAAAGAACTGCCAGTTTACTTGAATTCAAATGGAATAAGACTATTTGAAGAAGGCGTAGATTTTTTTCATACTATGAAATTAGATGGGCGCAATATCATACAGGATGGAGCTACAACCTTTCTATTTCCGTGGAAAGGTGATAGAACAATAAATACCATTTCAGTCTTGCTTCGAAATCAAAATCTCACAGTTGGATGTACTGGTGGTGTTATAGAAATAGCTAAGTGTTCAATAAGCGATTTAAAAGGAACTATTACTAAAATACTAAATGGCAAAAAACCTTCGACTAGTGCGTTAGCCAATACAGTAGCTAATACCAAGATTGAAAAGCACGATCATTATTTGTCACAAGAATTACGTGCTCTTAATTATGGGAGCAAGTCATTTGATATTGATGAAGCGTGGAGTTGGTTAGAATCAGTTTTATCTAAGATCCCAAATAATTAACTCATTTCATTCGCTAGAGCAAACGATTGCGTCTAATACAGACGCTATGTATATAACAGCTTTTTTCTACTTTTATTAGCTTAATTCTCCAATTATAAAGTTTACCCAATCTTGCGAATATAAATAACCATCAAATCCCTCAACATATCCTGAATATTTGCCTTTATATTTAGGCATTTTTTTGGAAGGTCTTGCCTTATACTTCTTCCAAAGTTTAGTATGATGAGTCATGTTAAATTCTGGGATTTTTATTTTAACCTGTTCAACAACTTTTCCTGGCCTCAACTTATATTGTGATTCCACACCTTTGATCAAAGCGATGGCGTGATTGTAAGCTTAGCTCTTCCC
Source organism: Fluoribacter dumoffii NY 23 (assembly GCF_000236165.1). Classification (NCBI taxonomy): domain Bacteria; kingdom Pseudomonadati; phylum Pseudomonadota; class Gammaproteobacteria; order Legionellales; family Legionellaceae; genus Fluoribacter; species Fluoribacter dumoffii. The sequence goes on from NZ_CM001373.1 coordinate 2,182,508, forward strand.
CATCTAGATTAGTTACATTTACAAATTCTATAGCTAAATCTGTCGCACTAGCTCGGGAACCTATCTTTGGCACAAGAAATACACTTAGACGATATTTTTGACTTTCGATAATTTCATTACTCAAGTCATCACTAAAAGTCTGCATATACTCTCTTATGACTTTATAATTTTCTCTTTGGAAGCATTTCATTGCTTCAGTTTGTTGTTCATTAGCCACTCGAGTCATTTGCATTGCCATAGCTAAATTAGCCATTAGTGCATGTTTATTACCAAATTCATTAACTAATATTTCTTCAAAATTTAACAGTGCAGCTTGACAATATCCAGCGACTATAAGATCCAAGTAAGGTAAACTTCTATGCTCAATTTTGTTACGCAAACTAATTAAGAATTTTAAATTAGACTTTTCTGGCGATTGCCCACTCCAATACTGTTCGCAACATTTACTAAGTTCCCAAGCTTTAGCTTCACCATCTTTGAACATTTGATTTCCTTGCTTATCTTTATAAAGATAAGCAATTGAGCTTTTGTCAAAAACAGCGTGAAATAGAGCAGTAAAGGCAATAACTATGTTGACAATAAAACCATGGGTCTTCAGTGCAATAAAAGGATTTTTATAGGTTGCAACAGCAATAAGAGCAAACTCCTTAGCTTTCTTAATTAACATCTCTCTTTCTGAAGAATCGCTCACTCCCTCCAAATTTTGACAGTTTAATTTACGAAAGTCCTCTTGACTAAGAAAGGAGATACCTCTTACTTCATACCTTTTACCCGCATAATCGCAAAAAACTGGACGCTACTTTGATGTATTGGGTAATTCAATAACATGATTTTGTGACATAATTCATTCTCCAAACAACAGTCAAACCGTCGGAATGAAGCAAATTCATTCTGACGAATTTAAATTTATGCATTCTCAACGAGCTGTAACTGACCTTCGTCACTGGTTGAGTAATAAATTTTTTGTTGTTGAAGAAAATTCAACACATCACTTTTTCGATACAACACTTTACGACCGATTTTTAAATAGGGAACACCACCACCCGCCCAGCGGTTACGTTCAAGTAACTGGGTGGAGCAGCTTAATACCGCAGCAATCGTTTGTTGATTAAAAAGCGCAGAATGTGGCGCAGATTCAAATTCGTTTAATAGATGTAAACGGGATGGTGTTTTTAAAGTCATAGGAAATTCCTCAGTTATTTACACCTCAGCCAAATGCCGAGATGTATCTTCCTTGAACAGAACTCGATGCATCATCCAGTATCACCCTGAACAATTGATTGATATTCTTTTCTCCTAATCCTTTGACTTCCAACTGCCTACATTTTGTTGGAACATCGGGCTTACTCCTTAAGCTTGGATAAAGTATTTCGTATTCCCTCAAAGAATGTCAAGCACAAAACAATTTCAAAGATGTGTTATCGAAGGATATTGATTGATACTGAAAATGAAATATAACACGTCATAAATTCGCAATTCGCGAATTTACCATAACTTTTAGTTTTATTACTTAAGTGCAAGAATTATCCGTGTCCCATTAGTCCCGGATATTTTTATACGTCTACCAATGAGCATTAAATAATCGGAAAAATTCATTTGCATTCCATTTTGGACGAAGCTCTATTCCATATTAGACGGACATATAATCCATTTTGGACGAACCTTTAATCCATAATGGACGTATTTTTGAGGCTAAACATGACTTTTTGTTCTTCCCCCCCCCTTGAATTTACCGCGATAACAGTAATTTTTAGGAATTTATAATAAATAAATATGGGAAAATCAGGAAATCAATCAAATTTGCCGCCATAACAGTAATTTATGGTGAATTAATGCAAAGAAAAGCAATAATAAATTTATTTTTATCATTTTTACTGCTATAACAGTAATATATAATTAATTTTTGGTGTTCCATGCCCAAACACGAAATTGCCAATTTAATCCATTATTACCGCAAACAAAGCGGCTTATCACAACAAGAATTAGCCCGGTTAGCGGGGGTCGGTAAGACGGTTATCTATGATATTGAAAAAGGGAAAGAATCGGTGCGGCTAAATACATTGCTAAAAGTATTAGATGTGTTAAATATTCAAATGAAATTTGAAACGCCTTTTCCTCAAACAACGGATAATAATTAATGAGAAAAGCATACATATCAGTGAATGGCATTAAGGCTGGAATATTAGAGGAATTACAAGGTGGAACCTATCAATTTACCTACTTTGAGGATTATCACGGCGCACCTGTTTCACTCACTATGCCGTTGAAAAATAAGGTCTATGAATTTGACGTATTTCCACCCTTTTTTGAAGGATTACTCCCTGAAGGCATTATGCTTGAAGCATTATTACGTAAATATAAAATCGATAAAAATGATTATTTTGGTCAATTGATACTAGTTGGCCAAGATGTCGTTGGTGCAGTGACTATTGAGGAACTAAGATGAAACGCTGCCCTATTACTTATGACGTAATTAGTGACCAAGAAAACTATTCGCAACGTGGATTACATTTGCTTTCCCCTCAATTAAAAAATCTTAGCCCATTAGATTTAAGTGCTGATGAGCAGCGACAGGAAGCAATTGCTCGTGTAGGAAAGATGTCTATTCAAGGCGTCCAAAAGAAACTAAGTGCCAAACTAAAGATTAAAGAGGGAGGTTTTGAAATCGTTGATCAATATGGTCAGTATATTTTAAAACCACAAAGTGATATTTATCCAGAATTGCCTGAAAATGAAGCCATTACTATGACCCTTGCAAAAACTATAGGCCTCGAAGTTCCGGTTCATGGTTTGGTTTATTCTAAAGACAACAGTTTGACCTACTTCATTAAACGCTTTGATAGAATAGGCCATAATAAAAAGTTAGCTTTAGAAGATTTTGCACAGCTATCAGGTGAAGATCGACATACAAAATATAAAAGCTCTATGGAAAAAGTAATTACAGTCATACAGCAGTTTTGTACATTCCCAAGAATTGAATTCGTGAAATTATTTAAGCTGACGTTGTTTAACTTTCTGGTCGGCAATGAAGATATGCATCTAAAAAATTTTTCCTTAATTACTAAGGATAGAAAAATTTCCATATCACCAGCCTACGATTTACTTAACTCAACCATCGCTCAAAAAAATACCAAAGAAGAACTAGCTTTACCTCTAAAAGGGAAAAAAAATAATTTAACAAAGAGTGATTTTCTTAAATATTTTGCCGTTGAAAAATTAGGATTAAATCAGAACGTCATCAATGGGATCGTACAAGAGTTCCATCAAATAATACCTGAATGGCGAAAACTAATTGGTTTCAGTTTCTTATCTCAACAGATGCAGGAGAAATATATCGAATTGCTGGATGAGCGATGCAAGCGATTCAATTTTTTTGATTAACTGAAATCAGCCGTAAAAATTCGAGTATACAGAAATGCTATATAAATATAGGATTACCGTATACTTAATTAAAATAATCGCCATAAGTAAATATTGAAAAAATCATCTACAGCGAAGCATTCCATAATGAGCTATCACGCTTTATTCCTTTAGATGTTCAGGAAAGAACTCTAAAGAAAGATAAATTTAAAGAGTTTTTGATTAATGAAACTCAATTATTGTTATTCGAAGTGCATGTCCATCAACCACATCAGGGGGATTAATATTCCACAATTTTTTATACCAGGATTCATCCCTATCGATAGGTCTTTTTATTATCTCATAAGCCAATGCGGCCTCATCTGTCGAACCCTACGATTATAAAGCTTTTATTTAGAAGAACAGCGGCATTTTACAGAAATGGGTATGGAATCAAATTCTCAAATTAAAAAAACCTGAAATACGGAAATCTTATTTAAAAGCCCAATTTTTTTAAAATTTCTAATTTTGGGTTTTTAACTTTCTCTAAAACCCCATACTAAATTTTCTAAATCTTCTAAACTATTCCCTTTTTGCTTCCAATTTAAATGAATGCTATGCATAAATAATTATACTTGTTATGATGCCTTTTTTGTGAAAACGCATTGTCAATCTTAAGTGCGTAGCGATTTTTAATTTTAAAGGAATATCATGTTAAGGAAAGCAAACCTGCTCGGCATAGCGTCTTTATTACTAGCGAGTCCCTGTTTTTCTGGGTTTTATGTTGGTGCGGGATTTGGTCCTGAAGGGGCTCATTTCACCCAAAAGGCTCATGTGGTTAGGCCCGGTACTTTTAATGTTTATGATACACAGCACTTTTCCGGCATAGGAGTATTTGGAACTTTATTTGGAGGATATGGTTGGCGCCATAACCGGTATTATCTGGCAGGAGAAATCAATGGGAATCTCAGCTCAGTTGAATATAAACTGGTTAATGACGAACTCCTACATAGGAATTTTTCCAAAACCACATTTTCCGTAAAAAGCAGTGAAGGCGTCAGTTTATTGCCTGGATTTTTTCTTTCAGACCTTTTTTTAGTCTATGGAAGAGTCGGTTATGCCAATGGTCGGGTCAAAATAAATGAATCCGATCCAACAATTCAGAGCTCCACATCAAATCGTAGCGGTGTTCGTTATGGGGCTGGCGTTCGTTACAATATGTTCTCGCGATGGACTTTGATGATGGATTACAGTCAAATCAATTATAGCAAGATAAAAAGTTTTGTATTTGAGCCTTTTGGAGGAGTTTCTAAGAGTACCAGAATTTATCCAAATACAGCTCAAGTGGCTTTTGGGATAATTTATAATTTTGATGCGCCTCAACCTGTATTTGTTAAATAGTTCAGCAAGCGTAGGTCGGAGGCCTCGCCCGACCTACGCTTGCTCCCATTCCAATATCTACCTTCTCACAAGAATCAATCAATTCATATCCATTTCTGTGCTGGGATTTAACGATTAACCATAAGTCCCCAACAACTACATCGTTGGGATTTTTAATATAATTTTTTGCCGCATTGGCATAAGCGTGATGCGTCATTAGTCCTAATAGTAACACCATTGATAAATACCGCATTGTGGATTTTTCTGAGTTTATTGAATTACATAACCAACATAAATAACGCCATGCCTATCATCATTAAGTTTTCAGTAAGTGAAATAAAGCCTAAAGGCACATTACTGTCACCACCTACACAAGCACATTTCAGTTCACGTTTATCGATGTAAACGGCTTTAAATACAGAGAGCGCACCGACTGTTCCTATGAATAAGGCAATGGGAATGGATACCCAATTAAGTGCCCCTGAAATCATTAATACCCCTGCCAATCCTTCGGCAAAAGGATAGATGTAACTGTAAGGAACCCAGCGTTTCGCCAGAAGGTCATAATTGAGAAACATCGTTGAGAAACTCTCAATGTTTTGAAGTTTCAATAGCGCAAGGACTGCCATGCTCAAGGCGATGAACCATCCTAAAGCCTGTGGCGTGAATGGATTACCAGAAAAGGCATAACTGGTTGCCATCGCCATAAGGGCTGTCATTGTAAAAAGAGCAGCAACAGGGCGATAACTTTTTTGCTTAGGGTCTCTAATTGTTTTCCCAAAGTGACGACGCAAATCATCATAACCACCTATTCGCTCATCGTTAATGAAGGTTTGTGGTGTGGTTTTAACGTGGTACTTTTCTTTAAAGGCATCGACTTGTTCGCGCGTGGTGAGCCATTTATCTTCGACCTCATAACCTTGACGCATCAGTAAATCCTTGGCTTTAAGCCCATAGGGACAGACATGATTGCCCATGACCATGCGGTATAACACTGCTTTCTTAACGATTGCTCGATTCATTTTATTCTCTCTTAATCATGAACTATAGTAATACTATAGAGTACGTACTATAGTACGGTGTCAAGTGAGGTGAGTGGTGATTGATAAAAAAATTGGGGAATTCGCTAAGATGTTTGGTGTGGGTGTAGAAACCATACGCTACTATCAACGACAAGGACTGCTACAAATTCCAGAACATAAAAAGGACGCAAGTGGTATTAGGCGTTATGGCGAACAGGACACACAACGTCTAAAATTTATTCTGTCCGCGAAGAAAGCAGGATTTACCCTTAAAGAAATCAAAGCCTTGTTAGACTGTGATGCTAAAAATGATCGTGCATATATAAGGGAGGTTTCTCAAAAACGCATTGCCATGCTCGATAAAAAAATGGCTGAATTAAAAGAGGCGCGCGATTTTCTGCATCAATTGATAGATGAATGCAGAACAACTACTTCTGAAGCATGTCCTATTCTACATGCTTTTGAATGAGTGGGATGACAATCAGCCTAAATATTTGATGAACGTCAAATACAGCCTTTATTTGTATTTAATGATAACCCATATGTTCTTCCTGAAGCTTATATGAAACGGCTTAAATCATTTATTCAGGAACAATTAAATAAAGAAAGAACAAAGCCTCTTTTATTTGTTATTTCCGAATTACATGATAAGCAGATATAAATGGCAGAAGCAACTCTAATCCAGGTTGCATGGAACCGAGCTACCTTGCTTTTTCTTTAACTCATCAACCGTCAATCTCATCTTATAATGGGGTACCGGATGCCACGAGGCTATAAATTCCCTAGTAATTTCAAAGCCAGCTTTCTGATAGACATGCACGGCACGTGTGTTAGAAATTTCTGGATCAATGAATATTATCTTTGCATCCCAGAATTGGCTTAAGATAAATTCATGAATCATCCGAACTGATAACCCTTTCCCTATATAATCCAATCTGCAAATAAATAAATCCAGAGTAATTCCTCCCTCTGGAAATTCCTCTGATCGTTCTAATTCAGATGTTATTAAATAAGCAAATGGGATCTCCTTATCATAGGCTATCCAATGAGTTGCCCAAGGTTCTCCTTCATTCAAAAACTCATTGAGATCTTTGATAGTATTACTTAACCCTTCTCCATGGAGCCATTCATTAATATGAGGTTGATGAATCCACTCAAGGACAAGAGCCATTTGTGATTTATTTACTGGTTTAAAGACAAAACGATAATCATGGGTAAAGGGTTTTTTGATCATTTAATGACATGCAAAAAATTTATATCCAGATTTTATTATATCACTTCTGAATACCGCAATTATAGGTAGTAAGCGTAGCCGATGTTGGCAACCAGGCTATGATTGCTGTTTTCAAGTCGTGATGTTTTTGGGCAAGGATTTTTCATGGCTTAATTCGCAATCAGGTATCCAGCCGTTGAGGGTATAGTCTATACATCCCTGCTCTCCTCGGTGCCTGTGTCCCACTGCTTGTCAGCGGGATCCATATACTCTAATAAAGAACTTCAGCATACAAGACAGAGGCAACTCTAATCCCGGTTGCGAGCAACCGGGCTTTCCTTGGAGAAAGAGTTGCATTTTGTGAGGGAATTTTCTTTTATTCCCTGGATTTACTAAATCGCCCCAGACTGGCGGCTTTATTACTTGCACTAACTTTATCTGTATTGGCTTATCAAGGCAAGCCAATTAACTAGGCAAACTCGGATTTGCCTGAAAATTCTGGTTTACTAGACCCTGGACGGGATTTCACATTCCAGAGCGGCAGCATCATAAAAAATGGAATTAAACAGCAAATAAACAAGGTGAGGAAGAAATTATCCCAGCCGTAATTTTTGATAATTGCACCCAAAGGAGCACCAGCCAGAACAGCACCTAAGCAGTAAGCGAAGAATCCGGCAAAACCTGTTGCAGTTGCCGCCGCTTTCTTATGTGATAACTCCGCACAGGCCATACCGATCATCATTTGTGGTCCAAAAATAAAAAAACCAAAGAAAAAAAGGAACAAGGAATCAAGGAATGGTGTATAGGATTTGGTCAATGTAAAGAGTAACAAAGTGACAAATACCCCTGCTGTAAAGAGAATATTAATCGGGTTGCGTTTTCCTTGATAGACTTTATCAGAAAGCCAGCCGGCAACGAGATTTCCAAAAAAGCCGCCAACCTCAAACCATATGATGCAACTACCGGCAGTGATTAAGGAGTATTCCTTCACTTCTGTCAGATACAACATACTCCAGTCATTAAGGGCCGTGCGGACAATATAAATAAATAAATAAGAAACGGACAAGATCCAAATATATGGATTGCTTAGTACATAATTCCAAAGAATTTCTTTAATTGAGAGCTCTGTTTTTTCCTGGTGGTGATGTGAACCGGAAAAATCTTCCCGGTATTGTTCTACGGCAGGCAAGCCTAGAGACTGCGGGGTATCTCTTAAACGGTTAATTAAAAAAATACCCCCTAAAATGCAAATAATTCCTGGCACAAACATGGCTGAACGCCAGCCGAAATATTGCGCGCACATAGCAACAATCAAGGGAATTAAGGCACCACCTACGTTATGCGATGTATTCCAAATACTCCACCAACGCCCCCGTTCGTTTTGAGAATACCAATGGGTTAATAATTTAGTACACCCTGGCCAACCCCAGCCTTGAAACCAACCATTCAATCCCCAGAAAATAGCAAATAACCACCAGGTGGAAGACAATCCAAACAAAATATTAAAAATACCTGTCAGAATCAGCCCAATCGCCATTAAATAACGGGGATTGGATTTATCGCCAAGAATTCCACTCAAAAATTTGCTGATCCCATAACTTAAACTCAAAATGCTGGCAATCATTCCCAATTCAGTTTTGGTCATCCCCAAAGTGCTTTGTAATGCAGGCATCGCGAAGGTAAAACTTTTGCGGGTGAAATAAAACAGAGCATAGCCTATGTACATTGCATAAAAGGTACGGATACGCCAATAACGATATTGCCGGTTAACAATGGCTTTATCCTCAATGGTATCAAGATAAGGAGCAGGCTTTAGAAATTTCAACACTGGCATGATTTCCATATCACGGAAAAAAATAAGATTAGAATGTAACTCGCACAGTATGTCAAATCTTTTTAACAAAAAAAGATAGCGGGATTAGACCTATTGATCATAAATTTTTTAAAAATTTCAATGGAAATATTGAGTAATTATAAATAAGCTACTCGATTTGTGTGAAAGGGATTTGTTGAAATGAAAGAACTAGTTAACTTATTAGAACAAGATCAAATCGACTTTGATAATTACAAACGTCCTGAAGTCTTAATGGTTTTAAGAAGAAAATTTCGTACTCAAAAAGAGTGGATTATTGCTTCTATCGCCCAATATGATTTTGATGAAAAAGAATTATCAAAAGTCAAACATGCCATTTTAAATGGGGACCTTCGCGTAACCGATCTTCTGGAGCGCCCGTTTTCCCACTATTTTTGGAGTTTCCTCACCTTTAAGTGGGGGGAAATTCTTGCGGGTGGAAAAAGATTATCTAAGGAAGAAGTCTTGCAAATTGCTACCTGTTCCAGCAAGGGCCAGGAATTTACCAGAACCCCGATCCAAAATAGAAACAGGCTGATAAAAGGGGTGCCATTAGTCATTGGCAAGGTCGTTACTTCCATGGCACTTTGTATGGTATTTTGTCTGGGATTATTAAGTACTTTAGGAGCTCCTTTTGCCCTAAGCCTTGCCTTGGCGATAGTACTTTCCTTATGCAACGGAGTAGTTTGTTTATTAAGCCGTGGGAAAGCCATGCTTGATAGTGCAGGCTTTCAACCGCAAAAACAAAAAACGTTTAAAACCCTTGAAGAGAACCTAGAACAAAAAACGATATACGATAGGGGTCAGAAATTATTTTTTGGTATCGTAACCTTGCTGGCCTGTATTTCTGCCGGTATTTCCGGATATGCAGGTCTCGTAGGACTCCTCTCTTTTCTGGGGCTTGGGATGCTTGCCTCCAACCCGCTAGTTTTAACCGCTACGGTGGGGCTGTCTTTGGTTGCAGCTGTCTCCTTTTATTCATTTCAAGCTGTGGGCATACGGGAAAACTATACAAAATTTAAAAATCTCTTTATTGAAGATTATAAAAAACCTTATGGTCTTTGGCGATGCGTCTTATTAGGAGCAGTAAGTACGGTTTTTTTAGCTGTCTATGCGACGCTAACCTGGTTCACTACCGTTTCAGGGGTTAACAAGCTTTTTAATGCTTTAGGTGCGAAACCTGATACCTTTTTAGCACATGTCCTGGCCATGATATGTACTACCACAACCATGGTTGTTAATACTTTTTCACAAGTATATAAGGTCTTTAACCCGAAAACGTATGTGGATCTGAAAGAAAAATTTGAATCAATAAAGCAACCACCGGAAGAATCCCAAACCAAAGCGCAAAAGATAAAGCATGTAGCCCTCAATATGCTCAAATTATTTGCTTTGATTGGAGATTCTCTTGCTTATTCTGTAGCTGGAGGAATCCGAAGCGGAATTCATATTGGGGAAACGCTGGGAGAAGCTATTGGGGCAAGGCTTGCATTAACTATTACTATGGCAATATTGTCTCCAGTCGTTTTGGTATTCGTATCGGTCGCTTTTACTTGGCCTGCCGTTTTTCAGAGTAAAAAATCGTCTCAAGATCCTTCAATGGAGAAGCCCTTGATAGACAAAAGGGATCAAAACCATACCCCAGATGCACTTCCCAAATATACTCTTTTACCAACATCAGAACACTCTCACAAATCGCGCAAGGGGATAAAGTTTTTTGCTGCGAGTCAGAATAGTGAGGATACATTTGAGTCTAATTGTAGCTCTACTTTAGACGGAGAAACCCTTGTCACATCATCCACGTTATAAGAATGCAGCAAGCGTAGCCCGGTTGCGTACAACCGGGAAAATGCTTTTTAAATACAATTTTTCATCCTGCCTTCCCAAATCATTTTAAGTTATTTCCTTTATATCTAGTAAGACAACAACTGTTTTAATCACGGTTGCAAGTAACCAGGCTACCTTACAAGTCTTTCATGCAGGCGTGTATTTTTAAAAATCACACGAGGCAGCTTTCGAAATTGCATCGAGAATATTCTGGACATGGGCGGTAATTCTGAGAACCATAGGCTAAGTGCAGCGAGGCTTAATCACCATTTGGGCGCCTTTATTGATTATGAAGATCGATCTACCCTTTTAAAGTTTGCTCTGATAGAACTATCTCTGGCGTTGTCTCCGCCCTACCTGTATCTTTTGGCGAAGGGAAGAAGCTATTCTTGGAAAAGATGGCTTTTTTGGCCTTAAGAATTTTATCTAGAGATTCATCAACAAATTCTTTGACTAAATCAATTTGAGCGTCTTGATCCTCTGGAGCAGGAATATTTTTTAACTCAGCTATTCTTGCCACTGCTGTCCGAAGATAGGGTTTATCCAAGTAAAGTTCATATAACGCCTTATCCTGAAGAGTTTTCTTTAACTGTACAATTTGTGATTCGGCTATTTTGGTAACATCTGACTTTTTTATTTTACAATTCGGATCAGCCAGGGCTAAAAGGCATTCAACACCGAATTTAGGACAAAAGTAAGGGGATTGTCTATCTCCAAGAAAGGAAGCTATAAAATAAGAAGATTTAGCATCATTAAATGGATTAGCCCCATGAACAAGGAGTACTCGGGCAATCTCAGGCTTTTCCAGCACCCTTCGGGTAAAGATGGTCTCACAGCTGTATTTGCAGGCTTTATTCGGATTAGCGCCAAACCCCAGAATGGTTTTTATGGTATCGAGATCACCATATTGTAACACATGGTATAAAGGGCTACGACCCGAAGCATCCCATTTATTCGGACCTTTTTTAGCCAAAGTAATTAATTCATTGTTATGTTTCTCGACAATACTATTGAATCTCTCATAGAGTCCCTTAAATTTTAAATTTACAGATTCGTTTTTATAATTACTGAAAACTTCCTGAATCGCTTTTAGCTGCTCTGATATTTCTACTCGATATTGTTTTACTATGGATGGATTCTTTGTTAAAAACCGCCCCCATTCTTGAATCTTTTGCTCGATTTCATTGTCGGCAGGAAGAAAATGAAGCGGTATATCGGCATTGTTAACAGTACTAGAGAAAATCTTAGTAATTAAATCCTGGGTGACCGTTTTATTGTTAATGATATTTAATTCATTCGTGAATGCAACCTTATGCCTCTCCAAAAGATTATCAAGTCCTTTGGCTAGTCTTTCGTTAAGAATATCTACCGCCTCGTTTTGGGAGTACTCTTTATTAAACCGATATAAGGAATATTTTGGAGCATTTTCTGCATCCAAAGACTTGATAAGAATTGGGATACCGTTATTTTGCTCAGATAGCTTTTGCAAAAATTGCAGTTTTTCTGGCTCACTTTTTCCTTTGAGTTCAGGACAATCCGCGGATATAAACCCGATATCATAATTCAAGTTACCTTTTTCTACTAAAGATGAAATATGGGATATATTAAATTTATCTTTTAGAAATATTTCAATACTGTCTTCCGGTTTAGCAGCATCTGCAAAAATGGTGTGGGATAAATTTTTTTTCAAATCGACTTTATCACCTTTTTCACGTTTCTCCACAGCATTTTCCAGCAGTTCAGCTACAAAATTGCGACCTATATCCAATTTCCTGAACCGGCGAACACCCTGCATGACTAAACGCGCGAACGCGGCATTTTTGGAACATAGGCTGTCGTATTGGGCCATATGTGCTGGTAAGTCGCTAGAGCCACCTGTAGGAACTTCTCCCAATAATTTTGCAGACTCTAAACCATTATTAAGCCCATGCCCAACCGGATAGTTTGGGGTAAAATAGGCATCCCCAATTAAATAGAAAGCGTGTCCATTTGCTTGGGTTGCGGCCTTATTTGCTTGTTTACTCCCCCCTTGGAAAGTTAGAATTTTCAGGTTGTTTTTTTCAGCCCGCGTTTTACTTGCAGTAATGGTGACAGCCAATTCGTTTTCATTTATCCCTAAATAATCTGCGGCGGATCTTCTCACATAGCTTAAAACTAAATTTTGTTTTTGGTTCTTAGTTCGTGCTAGCTGTACTTCTAAATTAGCGAGCGAATTTTCACTGGCCCGATCTGGGCTTATTGTTTCCCGCAGCTTTTTAATCCGTTTATCTAATAAGCTTATTTGCTGGTTTAATCCTTGAATTTTATCAAATATTTCTTTGGGTATTTCACCAATAAAGCCCAGCTTTACCGATTTTTTTTGGCTTTTTTCATGAGAACTCTTATCAAATCTTAAAAAATAAAGCTGGCTTTCAGTCACTTGCGCATCATTTTCATTTTCCAAAAAAGATGATACAAATTCCTTTTCTGGTAATGCTAGCTCCTGACCATTTTTTAATGATATTTTTACATAGGCGCCTAAGTGGAAAGTTTTCTCCAAATGTTGCATATCACTGGGCGTTGTACGCTCTATTCTTTCAGGCTCATCCAGTGATGGATTAACCAAGTCCAAAGTAGATGAACTGGCGCCATCTGCGCCCACCAGATGGGTAAATCGAATCTGTTTTTCCTGACCTCTTGTAATAATGGATGCTTCCCCCTCTCCAAGGTTTACTCCTTCTTTCAATGTGGTTTCATATAAAATCTCGACCGGTCCTATGTCCCCAGTTTGACTCTGATTTTTAATTCGATTTAAAATGAATCGTTGAACGGTGGAAAGTTTTATCTCGGCAGAAGTACTCAAAGAATCTAGAAAAGCAATATCCCTCTCATCAAGGCTTTCTCCTTGTCCAATCATATCCATTAATTGTGCTTTTCTGCTTGGCTCCAGAACGATTACTTGTGGTCTAATTGCCGCCGTACTTTCTGAACGTTTTTCAATAATTAATACCTTATTTTTATTGTCCTTATTTTTATTTTTTTTTGCTGTTTCATATGCGGCAGCCAGCCCGACAGGGCCCATTCCCACTATTAATAAATCGTATGGTGCGGATGGATTAGCATTTGGATCGGTGTACATAATATGATCTCATTGAGGGAAATCTATAAATATTATAGACAATTTTCTCCTCTTTGATCTAAATTTGCTCAACACGAAAACTATCAAAGCGAGGAATTTTGATAATAAAAAGAAATTAAATAGGTGATAATTTTGATGCGGGAATAATCCTCTTCTTCGCTTGCTGCATGAAGGCTAGTCTTCTTCAAAGCGGTGACTGGAACAATCGCTCCAATCGATTGCTCTAAAACCACCTGTATTGATAAGTAACAACCTGGAAGGTTCTTCGCTCCAGGTTGTATTGAGACTAATTGAATTAGGAATTGAGTGTCGTAATTAATGCATGGCTTTTAAACAGCCTTGGCAACACGCTTTGATTTGCTCTTTCAAAGTGGCCGTACTCTGTGTTGAAGTAACTCCAAGTCCACAACCTGCCAGACATTGAAGAACTTCTTTCGCTGTACCTCGAGTTGTTGAACGATTAACACAACTGTCTACACAAGTTTTATCTCCCTTACAATTTGCCATGCACTTGGATAGATTATCAACATTTACCGTCTCTGCTTGCACCTCTGAAAAAAGAAAACCCAGACCAACAATTAAAGCTAACACCATAGCCCGATTATTTCTAAACATGTTCCATCCTCCTTGAACACTCATCTAAACCTTTTAGAGAATACTCATACTAGTATAGTCAAAACTAGAATGATAAAAAAATGAGCACCCATTCCAATTGCAACACTTACGCTTCCAAATTTTCAGACCTTTTGTAATTCCTAACGAAGGTAGATTTACTACGGGATGGATAATTGTTGTACCGACTTGAAATACTGGAAGGTATAAAGCTAGATCTACCGTGAGGAGTGCAGAATTTCCATAGTTTACTCTATTAACCCTGGCCACTAAAAAAATGCACCACCACTTCATGCAATGGTGATGCATTTATTGAAACTTGTGCCATTTGCTTGTTTGCTGTAGGCGCTATCTACCTCAAGCTGGTTAAAAGGCACGTGCACAGCGAACTTTGAGCGAGGTAAATTTGTCACTGATTCCTTGGGCGCCCTGATTGGTAAAATTCAAAAACCATGCATTATTCGTAGGGTTGGCACTGGATTCCGTAGAACTCCAGTATTGGCCTGAAACACCGGTCAGAAATCCCAAGCTATACAGAGTGTAAATGCTCGAGGTATTGGCAGGGCAACCTGCACTTCCGGAAGTTCCCAGCTCACAAATAGACGGCAAATACCAGGTGGCGCTAGGAAACAACTCAAAAAAGCAGTAACCGGCAGCAAGGCTCATTGGGTCAAAGCTTGTTATTTCACTGGTGTTGCAGTATCCATCGGTAGCGCCGTTACAATTATCGGGAGGGCTGGTCGAAGTTTCCGTGATTCCGGGGACATTAACCTTGTCGCTGCTCCAGGAACTCGGGAAAGCAGGTTCGCTATCGGATACCACATATGAGGTGCTATTTTTTACCGAGAACACGAGATACCCCTCGATGGAAAAAGCCAACGCTATTGAAGGGGGGGAGGCGACATTATCTCCTGTAACCAATATCCCGCCGCGGGGAGCGAATGGAATAGAAGAATTTGAAGTCAGGGTTATGGTGCACGAACCGTTGGCCGGAATAACAGGACATGTGGTGCTGGTGACGCTCGTCCATGTTGTTGGGAGACTGACCCTAACATTTGAGGCAGGGATGCTGCTTATATTGAGTACCGTGATATCAATCCCTACTGAATCATTAGTAGGGATAATTGCCCTTGCAGGAGCACTAATGGTTGCTTGCGGGGCGCATCTTAAAGATTGCATATCAAAAAAAGTCGAAGAAGTGTTTGTACCTTTGACTACTACATTAGGTATAAAAAAAGCGATTGACGTATTGGTAGAAAAGGTAATCGTACAACTGCGCCCAGGCAATAATGAAGAAGGGCAACCATTGTTTTGCACCACATAAGTCCTAAAATTAGCATCGGAAGATGAAGCCTGTATATTCTTTGCCACAATTTTGGAATTATTAGTAATTGTAATCGCACCCGGTCTGGCTATACATTGGGGCAGATTCTGGCTAATCTGTATGGAACAATTTTGCAGTGATTTCGAGCAAATGGATCCCTTCTTACCTGCACTTATGGTTAACTGTGCTGTTTCATTAGTCTTGGGTGATTCCTGAGCCCATAAGGATTGAAGCGGAATGATTAACAAAAGAAAAAAGTAGAAATGGAGTTCCTTAAAGCGACACATAAATTCATCCTTTTAATTAAACTGGGCGCATAGTTATGAAACCATATACAGACCCTTTCATTTTTGCAAGAGTTTATTATTTTTTGTTAAAATTTTTTAGGGAATGCGAGCACGAATATCAGGTCTTGTGCGCTCCTGCTTAAGATGCAAACAATAAATGCCCCGCCCGGATGTTTGCTTAATCTTTCTAACTTGCTATAAATAAATGAGATGGAAAAACAGCTGTTATTGAAATGGTTATAGCCTTGGGAGAAATATGAAGCAATGGCATGCTTTAACCATCGAGGAAACTAAAAATGTTCTTGCAAAACACAATGAACATTTGAGTGTCAACGAAATTAAAGATATGGAATCTTCACGCTGGTTTATCCTGTTAGCGCGCCAATTTACCAATATTCTTATTCTGGTTCTCCTAATCGCTACCCTGCTTTCTTTTTTTTTAGGCGATATTATTGATGCGCTGGCCATTCTTGCCATCGTTCTATTTAATGGGTTATTGGGTTTTGTCCAGGAGTGGAAGGCGCAAAATGCCATTAAAAATTTAAAAAACATGCTCACTAGCCAATGTCGGGTTATTCGTAATGGGCTAGAGCTAGTTATTGATGTAAAAAAACTTGTCCCTGGTGATTGTGTGCTTATGGATGGCGGAGACATAGTACCTGCAGATATCCGCATCACCGCCGTAGCCGATCTAATGATCAATGAAGCTACTTTAACAGGGGAGTCGGAACCCATCACTAAAATAACAGAGCGCTTGCCGGCAGAGACTTTAATTACAGATAGAAAAAATATGGCCTACATGGGAACCCATGTGATGAGCGGACAAGGGCAAGGCCTGGTGGTTGCTATTGGTATGGACACTGAATTTGGCCGCCTCGCCGAGCTTACAGGCTCAATTCATGAAGAAGAAACAGAGCTTCAAAAGCAGCTTTCATTTATTGGGAAACGCCTAGGATTGCTAGCGATTATTACCTCGGTTGGCGTCATCTTAATTGGCGTATTGGCGGGTTTTGATCCCATCCGCATGCTAATGACGGGCATTTCTCTTGCGGTATCTGCTATTCCAGAGGGACTGCCTGCGGTGGTGACCATTGCCCTTGCTTTAGGTGCCCGGGCCATGGCGAAAAAAAAGGCCCTCCTTCGGCATCTCCAGGCTGCAGAAACATTGGGTGCTGTTTCAATCATTTGCACGGATAAAACAGGAACCCTGACTCAAAATGAAATGAAAGTTCAGGTAATTTGGTTGTTTGAAAAATCTCTGCAACTCACTGGAGTCGGTTATACCCCCGAGGGAGAATTTATACTCAATGGAGAGGTGATTAATCCGCAATCCCTCCCAGAATTAATGACATTGTTAGAGACAGGATACCAATGCAATCATGCACGCATCTATCAAGAGGGAGAGGAATGGAAAATCATTGGCTCCCCAGACGAAGCAGCCCTGCTCGTCGCTGCTGTTAAATCCGGGCTCAGCTGCGCTCATCCCGCTGCTCTTGTCAAAGAGTTTACATTCGATTCGATCAAAAAACGGATGACTGTCATAGAAGATGCAGGGGACTTTCAAATTATCCATAGCAAAGGGGCTCCAGAAGTCATTTTGCCTTTGTGTACTTATTATCTGTTTGGAGCCCAGGAAAACGAACTAAACAGCGACTCGCGAAACAAAATCGAAAATGCTTACATTAATTTAGCTCAAAATGGTCTTCGTACACTGGCCCTAGCCAGGAAAATTGTTCCCAAGCATCTTAAACTATCCAGGAAAGAAGCTGAAAATAATTTAGTCTTTATCGGACTCGTCGGTTTCATGGATCCGCCACGAGAAGAAATACCCAGGGCATTAGCAACAGCAAAAAATGCAGGTATCAAAGTCGTTATGATTACTGGGGACTCCCCGGTGACCGCAAAAGCAATTGCCAACCAGATTGGCTTGCACGTAGATAAAGTGATAACCAGTAGTGAATTAAAAACACTCAGTGATCACAAATTAAAGGAACTTTTAAAGCAAAATGTTTTATTTGCAAGAACAATCCCTGAAGACAAATTCCGGATCGTGAAACTGTTCCAGGATCAAGGCCAATTGGTAGCGATGACGGGAGATGGGGTCAATGATGCACCCGCTTTAAAACAAGCTGATATTGGAATTGCGATGGGAATACGGGGAACTGATGTTGCCCGCAGTGTGGCTGATATCGTTTTATCAGATGATAATTTTGCCTCCATTATTGATGCGGTGGAGGAAGGGAGACGCCAATATGCAAATCTGCGGAAATTTGTCCTTTATTTGGCATCTTCAAATCTAGGTGAAGTTTTGGCTATCCTGATTAGTCTGCTCTTAAGTGGAGGATTAATTGTCATTCCTGTGCAAATCCTTTGGATAAACCTGGTCACAGATAGTGCAACGGCCCTTTCTTTGAGTGTGGAACGTGCTGAAAAAGGAATCATGCACAGGCCGCCACGGCAAGCTGACAAACCCATTTTTGATCGCATGTCTTTGATTCTGGTTATTGCCTTCGGCGCTTATATTGGAATGGTAACCTTTTTAGTATATCAATTGTATTTTCCGCAATCGTATGAATTAGCGAATACCATTGCTTTTACTTCCTTGGTCGTGTTGGCTAATATCCACACACTCAATTTCCGCAGCTTCTATAAACCGATTTATACAATAGGCTGGTTCTCGAATAAATGGATTTTAATTGCGCTGTTAAGCATGTTGGGTTTACACGTCATGGCGATATACAATCCTGGACCTCAGCGCATTTTACATACAGTACCTTTATCTATTAGCCATTGGGGAGTTATTCTCTTGTGCGCCCTGCCTATTTTTTTAATTCCTGAACTGTACAAGATGATTAAAAATAAGGGCAGTTGAAGCTGTTCGGAAACGGCATTATTTTTTAAAATTCTCAATAAACATTTGCATTTTTTATTCTAATTTCTAATATTTCAAATAGACTTGGCATTCACAGGCCCATAAATGGATTTAAGAGAGTAATCATGGAATCAACAAACAATAAACTGCTGGAAACCACCGTGCAGGAATCAAAAAAGGGGAAATTTACCCAGGAAATTATTATAGGAGAACACCATCTCATAGCCGACGAACCGACTTCATTTGGCGGCAATGATTTGGGGCCGTCACCCTATGATTTTTTACTTGCTGCCTTAGGTTCTTGTACTTCTATGACCATTCGTATGTATGCTGAGAATAAAAAATTTCCACTGGAACAAGTAATCGTGAAATTAACCCACGAAAAAACTCACGTGGAGGATTGTGTTGGCTGTGAGAAGGCAAGTGCTAAAATTGACCGTATAACGCGCAGGATTGAGCTTAGAGGAAAACTCACTGAAGAACAGCGTTCAAGATTGCTGGAAATTGCCAACATGTGTCCTGTACATCGCACTTTAACCTCCAAAATTCTTATTAATACAGAATTAATTGGATAAATTAGCAGGGACAAAATGAGTAACCTCTACCTTAATAAGCCATCAAGTTGCAACAATAAAATGGGTTATGTTAAGTTATTCATTTCCTACATCATTTTATGAAATCTTCGCTCATGAATACAGGCCTTCATATCATCTGCCCTCATTGCAATACCATTAATCAGTTACCTGCTTCCCGTTTGGAGGAACGCCCTAACTGCGGAAAATGCCATCAAGCACTTTTCAATAATAAACCGGTAAATCTCGACACCACTCAATTTACTCGTTACCTTGAACATAATGATATCCCTGTTCTTGTGGATTTTTGGGCGGAATGGTGTGGTCCTTGCAAAATGATGGCGCCACAATTTGCATCTGCAGCAGGTCTTCTGGAACCCAAAATGAGGTTAGCTAAAGTCGACATTGAAGCACATTCTTCTTTAGCCTCCCGTTATGCAATCCAAAGCATCCCCATGATAGTTCTTTTTCATCGTGGAAAGGAAATAGGGAGAAATGCCGGGGTTATGGGATCTCAGGATCTGGTAAGATGGGTTGAATTACAGATTAAAAATATGCATTAGGTGCAGTACAAAAGAAAAATCTTTCTTAAAGAAAAAGCTAAAATTAGGGAGCACGTTATGAAAATAAAAGGATCTTTGATCGCTGCATTAGGTTTGTCCATTTCAATCGCTACATCTTCATTTGCCCTTGAAGATACCTCCAGTGAAAATAGCCCTGATGCGGTTATTTCTCCTAAAATTTTTGAGATGGCCAAAAAAAATGAATATTGGAAAGCAGCCCTTGTGACTGGGAAAGCAGCACAAGTTGTTTTTATGAATATCACCCCCAAGACCAACCCTAAAAATGAGATCGGTATGGAAACCCATAAATTTGACCAAGTCATTTTTGTGGTGGAAGGTCAGGCTAAATCCATTCTCAATGGCAAAAATTCAACTGTTACCGCAGGGGATATGATCTTTATCCCCCAAGGGATGCCTCATAATTTTATTAATCTTAACGCCAAGAAACCCTTTAAAATCATTAGCATTTATTCTGCTACTGATATTCCTGAAAATGCGAAATATAAACAGAAATCGGATATGCCAGCAGAGTAAATTGCTGGCCTATTAACCCCTCGGCTTCTTTAACTTGGGAGTTTTGCTGTCGATGCAACATAAAGAATATCATCGAATTGAACGCATTGGCTGGTTGCGTGCTGCCGTACTAGGTGCCAACGACGGGATCATTTCTACTGCGAGCTTATTAATTGGTGTTGCTGCCGCACATACCTCATATAATGGAATTCTTATAGCCGGTTTTGCGGGATTAATTGCTGGCGCCATGTCGATGGCTGCGGGTGAGTATATCTCTGTAAGCTCCCAGGCAGATACTGAAAAATCCGCCCTCAAACGGGAAAAAAAAGAACTTGAGGCCAATTTAGCAAATGAAATGGAAGAACTAACTTCTATATACGTAAAACGCGGATTAGAACCTGCCCTGGCAAAAGAAGTTGTAACACAGATGATGGCCAAGGATGCTTTAGGTACCCATGCCCGAGACGAACTTGGGATTACAGAAATATCCAGTGCACGCCCCCTGCAAGCGGCATTGTTTTCTGCGTGCAGTTTTACCCTCGGTTCATTGTTGCCGCTTTTAATCATTTTTCTTGCTCCCAGGGAGCATCTCATCCTTATCATCTCAGTGATGGCGGTTCTTTTTTTGGCATTACTTGGAGCTGTGGCTGCACGGGTTGGCGGTGCAAGCGTTCTGTCAGGAGCACTGCGTGTTGTGGTTTGGGGCACACTTGCAATGATTGTGAGCGCTGGTATAGGTTCCTTGTTGGGTATTGCAGTATAAGATTAATCCCCCTCTAGAGAATAATTTAGGGCAGTCCTGCCGAAAGCATTTAATTAAATTGAATGTTTCCTTTAACATAAGCTCTCAATTGTATGATACAATTGCCAAAATATAAGCATATTGAACAACAAAAAATATCCTTACCCCCTTCCACAGAACACCAGTTAAAAGGAAACAGCATGAGTTTTAGTTCGTTAGGTTTAATCCCGCCTTTACTACAATCCATTGAAGAATTAGGCTATAAAGATCCCTCCCCTATTCAAACTAAAGCCATTCCCATAGTATTAGCTGGTAAAGATGTTTTGGCTTCCGCACAAACAGGAACAGGTAAAACCGCAAGCTTCGTATTACCTGTATTGCACATGTTAAGTGCCAAGCCCAGGGCGAAAAGCAATAGGACCCGCGTCCTCATCCTTACCCCTACACGGGAATTAGCAAGTCAGGTACATGAAAGCATTCGTGAATACGGACGCTATCTATCGCTTCGTTCGGCGGTGGTTTTTGGCGGGGTGAAGATTAATCCCCAGATGATGAAATTACGTTCTGGAGTTGAACTGTTGGTTGCCACCCCAGGCCGTTTACTGGATCTTTTCCAGCAACGCGCCATCCAGTTTGATCAAGTGGATACCCTGATATTGGATGAAGCCGACAGGATGCTGGATATGGGGTTTATTCACGATATACGGCGTATTATTAACTGCTTACCTAAAAACCGGCAAAATCTGCTGTTTTCAGCCACGTTTACTGATGAAATTCGTAAACTGGTTAAAACCATTTTAAACGAACCCGTAGCAATTGATGTTACTCCTCGAAATACAACCGTAGCTAAAATCAAACAAACCGTGCATCCAGTTGATAAAAGCCAAAAAGCGGCATTACTCAGTCATTTAATTCACAAAAATAAATGGGGCCAGACCCTGGTGTTTTCCAGAACGAAACATGGAGCGAACAAATTAGTAAAACAATTGGCGGAAGCACAAATTTATGCAGCCGCTTTTCACGGCAATAAATCTCAATCCCAAAGAACCAAAACCCTGGAAGAGTTTAAGTCCGGAGAATTACATATCCTGGTGGCTACAGATATTGCTGCTCGCGGAATTGATATTGAGCAGTTACCCTGCGTGGTTAATTTTGATTTACCCCAGGTTGCTGAAGATTACGTCCACCGCATCGGTAGAACCGGTCGTGCGGGAGCTCCGGGATTAGCCGTTTCTTTAGTGAGCGCTGATGAGATAAATCAATTGCAAGCGATAGAAAAACTTATTCAGCATAAATTAAACCGAATTGAGATTGAAGATTTTGAACCCAAACACAATGTACCGCAGACTACCCATGTTTCAAAACCTAAAAAACCCGTCTCTTCAAAAAAGAAAACCACCTCCACGCACAGTAAACCTAACAGGAAACCTTTAGCCAAAAGTGCAGCAAGAGCCCGCTCCCAATCTTAGCAATCAAATGTCTTCAATGGCTTTGGTTGCTCTTATTGTTTAAAGAATCAGCATACCTGGGCTATGGGTAAGCTTAAATTTAATTATTTTGGTTAACCCATGAGGTAAAGCGTTCCGCTTGCTTGCTCCATAGTTCAGGGTAAAGTAAAGTAAAATGGCCGTGCGAAGTCGGTGAACCTTTTTGCAAAACCCATTGTCCCTGTTTTACTTGTCTCATGAGCTCAGGCATTCGATTAAATTCGGGTGAATCCAAAGCATCATCAGTAAAATCCAGAGCAAATACTTTTGTTTTTATTGTCGATAACAACGGTTCTGGATCGTAGTCCCTGGAAGCTGCCATAATATAAATGATATCGTTAGCGTCCTTTTTTGTACTCTGCTTTACCGCTGAATGGATGTAATCGGTCGCTTCTCGTGTATTGGAAATAGTGTGTTGCAAATGAGGGACGCCATCGACCATCATCGCCACTAGTGGCCAAATTGCCTGTACCCCATAAGGTTGGTTTGTGTAATTTCCATTTTCCCAAGAGGGATCATTTTTTATACTGTTAATGACGATTTGACGCCATAATAAATTGCGTCCATCAATTTTACGCGGCAGGCACACAATAGGCATAATCCCATCCATAAATTCAGGATACAACTCGCTCCATAACCAGCTGTGCATACCCCCCATAGAGGTACCAACAATCATTTTTAAATGAGTAATTTTTAAATGCGAGGAAACTAACTGATGCTGTAATTCAACCATATCCTGATAGGTATATTGGGGAAACTTCATACGGAGACCATCACTGGGTTTACTTGATTGTCCCTGACCAATATTATCCGGAAAAATCAGATAATAATTATTTGCATCAAAGGGTTTTCCTGGAGCTAATAATGCTTTTTTAAAGTGTTCAAACAGGTCACTCCCGCTACCGCCTGTCCAATGCAAAAATAAAACTGCATTTTTTATTTCACCTTGATTATTTTTTTGCGGAATCCCTGCCGTAATATAATGAATGCGGAGATTGTCTAAGGTTTGGCCATTTTTAAATTGGTATTTGGGAATAATAAACTGATTTTCTTTATAACCAGTTATTTCTTGTCTTTTGGGTGCGGAAGGCGTCAATTTGTTTGGTTCTCCATAAGTTGGCTGTAGCTGAAAAAACAGGATAGAACACAATAAAAGAGTAGTTTTTCTCATTTACTCAAACCCTTATTTAATTTATATACCCTTCTTATTAAAATACATAACGATTGTCTTGAATACATTATCGATGTTTTATTGTTTTAGTGATTTAAGAATAACTGGTATTTAGAACACTTGCTCAGCACTATGATGCCCAATAAAACGATAAGCGCTTTTGCCAGGCATCTGGATTGTTATCCAGTATGATTCAGGTTTCGCTGCAAAAACAAAGCATTTCTTTCAAAATGCAAGCAGCCAAAATGCTACTCCCAAATTGATAATTTTATTAAGACTATAATTAATAAAGTTTTTAGATGTTTAAAAACAAATTAACATTAAACAACAAGGCGCATATATGAATAGCAACGAATTAAAATCATTTTTAATGGTTTATGAATATCGTTCTTTCTCAATTGCAGCAAAACGCTTGTATGTCACTCAATCTGCCATAAGCAAGCGCATCAATAATTTGGAACATGAATTTAAAGTCAAATTATTTGAAATGCGGGGAGGAGTAATTATTCCTACTCTGGAAGGACAATTGCTTATCCCCTATGCCCGATTGCTTCTGCATACCTTTTATAATGCTGCAGATAACCTAAGCAATCCTGAAATGGTAGAAATACCCGTATTTCTGGGTACCTCCACTTTTCCATCCTTACAATTTTTGCCGCAATTCATGGAGTATTTGCTGGAACATAATATTAATTCTCCTAATTTTCATATCAGGCAGATGGCAAAGCAAGACCTGATACCTGGATTACAAAATGGGATGATTGATTTGGCATTAACTACTGAAGATTTAGTAATCGATAATGACATTTTAAGCAATCAACTCGACGAGGAAGATGTTTACATTGTCGTCTCCCACAAGCATGAGCTGGCAAATGAAAACAAAATGGATTTTAACAAACTGGCTCAATATCCGTGCATTTTAACTGAGCGAGGTTTTTCCATTCGCGATAATCTGGAGCGAATTTTTTTAAAATATGAATTGCCTCTCATAGTGAATCACGAGCTATTTTCTTTAGATGCAATAAAAAAATTGGTAAAAACTGGATTAGGCTGGAGTGCATTGCCAAAACAGTATTGCAATGAGGAACTGGTGCAATTAAAAATAGAAGGCTACTCTGAAAAAATAAAATTATGCTGGTATTGCCACAAAAATCGCGCTGACTCTAAAATAATAAAATAT
This sequence comes from Fluoribacter dumoffii NY 23, assembly GCF_000236165.1. Taxonomy (NCBI): domain Bacteria; kingdom Pseudomonadati; phylum Pseudomonadota; class Gammaproteobacteria; order Legionellales; family Legionellaceae; genus Fluoribacter; species Fluoribacter dumoffii. The sequence goes on from NZ_CM001373.1 coordinate 2,207,582, forward strand.
ATTGCCCAATTGTTGAAAGAATCTCTTTCTTCTGTTCGAAGTTAAACTCGCTCATTAGATCAATGCAATCTCCCTCTCACTTAAGCATTTCTAAAATAGGCCTGGAGAAATCTCATCTCCAGACACATCCCTACTCAAAATCTCTGCCCCATTCTTTTTAGGAATAGTTCAGAACACTTTAATTCAAAGGCTCTTAAATAGCTCTTAATTCTCATTTCATAAACTAAACACAAGCTAATTAACTTAGGAGTTATAAATGCAAAGCCGAATAGATAATTCAACCAAGTCCCAGCGCTCATCCCTTTTACACGATCCCTACGGATTATTACAGGTACCCAAACCCACTCAACCGATTCCTGATTTACCCCTGCTTTTAGAAAAAAACGATTTGGCTAATGTACCGGTGGAATCTTATGCAGAACCCAAGGAAGCAATCATTCCGAAAAGAATGAACTACATCTACATAGTGAATCCTATTGAGGCAAGCAATCCTAAAGATAAACACCTAAAAACGATTGCTCTCTTTAAAAAATTATATCCCGACTATATAACCACCCTATGGATTACTTCCTCGGCTTATCCCCCAGAAGAAAAAGAAAAGCTAATTAATTGGGCCAAAGAAAATAAAATTCATTTATTAGACAGCAGTATATTGGATGGGCATATTGGACCTTCTGAGCAGATGTATCAGTTAGAGCTATTACGCCGTAATTATGCTGCAGCAACAGATCAACTCCGTCTTGCAATTCTGTACCACTTTGGCGGTATTTACAGTGATGTTGATGTAGTAGCAGACCCAGATCCCAATCATAGACTTCCCGAAGAATTAAAGGCGCCGCTAGGTCTATATATTCATAATGGTCACGTACGTATCACCCGATATAACGAGCATCCTCTCGAGTTATATAATATGGCAAAACGCTTTGGTGATAATCCTGAGGACTATTGTAAAATTCGTTATGGATCCTCCAATGATTTTATTTTAGCGGTTAAGCATTGCCCTATTTTGCAAAAACTCCTCGAGAAAATCGCCTCTAAATACCTAGTACCAGCCCAGGATTTATTAAAAAATACAGAATACCAAAATCCTTATACAGGAGTTTACTTTCCCTTTAATCCTGATAAGCCCTGGTCCACTATCGGCTTTTTAAAACAATGGATAATAGAAGTAACAGGTCCCACTTCATTGAACGAAATCTACGAACAAGAATTTCCTCAAATAGATGATGCAATTGAGCAAAATGAAAGTTTTCTTGGGAGTTTCTATTTTGCAAATGAATTGAGTTGGTTAAAATTAAAAACGAATCAAACCGCTTTTCCTGAAAAAGCAATTGAAATCGGCGTAACTTCCTTACTCTATGATTTAATGGTGGAGCCTAACACTTTACGCTTAGACAGATATCTGTCCTTTATAAGTAAAGAACAAATGGTCGATGTACTTGAAAGCCTGTCACAGTACAATCCAAAACAGTTAGAGAACGTAAAATTTGTTTTCCCACATGACCTTGCGCTCCATTCGCTCCTACTCTCGCAGGCAAATAAATTTCCTGCACTTTCTCCGACTGTCTTAACAGCAGCTGAAGAACCAATCCTTCTTAATAGCATGGATAAACCAGTCCCTGCTAATAAATATAGATTTTTCCAACCTGTAGTTAATTTTTTTGAAAAAATTAACCCTTCAAAAACACTCGTTGAAAATCTGTTTACCTCACCTAAATAATAGAAAACAAGGGGGACGTCCCCCTTGTTTTCTTCTAACTTATTGGATCTGTTTTCTAGACAGCGAAGTGATACCTAATTTATAAAAACATCCTTTTGCACCATGTTGGAATTGAGATTGGAGCACACTGCATTAATAAAATAGGTAAATTTCCCTGGGGTCCCCGGCAAAGAATGATCCGTCCAGTTAAGTGAATTACCTTGCCAAAGAACACGCTGCTGCCAGTCACGAACCTGATAACTGGTTACCGGCAAGCTTAGTACTGGCGATGACCAACCAAGACTGATGGCTTTTTTATCATTGCTGTAAGTAGCCTGGATATCAGTGGGCGATGCACACTGAGGAGTATCTGGAATGATTACATCATATTGTATATCTTGAGACACGCCATTGCTGCAGACCGAACTGAGATAATAGGTGAATTTACCTGAGGTACCAGGGAGCGACGTATCAGTCCAGGTTAATTTATTATCCTGCCACAACACCCTCTTTTGCCAATCTTTCACTTTATAGGCAAGAACATTAGTGCTGTCCGCTGGCGCTTGCCATTTTAAATTAATATTTCTTTTATCAAGGCTGTAATATGCAGCAAAATTAATCGGCGGATTACAGGCATCCGGTGCAGAACTGTTCACCTTATAAAATTTGACGCTATTAATTTGCATGCTTGCCGCTTGCATTTTCGAATTAGGAGCACCAGCATAAGGACCGCCTACGGCGAGATTGACAATCAGGTAATAACCCCCATTGGGATCATTGAATCCCCGTTGCAATGCCTGCGCACCATCAGCGGGCAAAGTATCCGTTTTTAAAGGACCCCAGGTTTTAACATTATCGATATAGCCGGTGAGAATATATCCCCCATTCTGACTGTTGGGATCTGCTTCCCACTCAAATCCCCAGGTATGCGGGCTTTGATAGGCTAATTGAGGAAATTGATGAGATTCTAGTGGGTACCCTATGCCACGACAATCCCAGCCCCCGCATTGTGGTGCATTTCCATTAAAGTGCAGCGTGGCAGTAGTCACGTTAAATGCGGTATTTTGGGGATAGGCTTCCATAATATCGATTTCCCCATTTTGCGGCCAATTGGAATCATAAGTGGGCATCATCCAGATTGCCGGCCATAAACCACGGTTATAGGTACTGGGATTTGTTCCTTGCTGACACAATCCATCAATGCTTTTTGTACATACGGGTAAATTGATATTTACTTCAAGGTATCCGTGTTTTGTAGCTTTGGTTGTCCAGACCTCTGAGGGGATCGGGGAATTAAACGGAGGAGAGTTAAGATTAGCCCTAGTCATTATTTCACCACTTAGCCAATAACCCGTATTGATCAGATCTGCGAGCAGCGTTAATTTTCCATCCGCTTTTTTAATGACTTTGGAAGTATTGTAAACATTAATTTCCCCTGACATCCGATGATCATAATTCGTGGATGCATAGTAATTGAGGCCGTTGCTTGCTTTATCTTGCAAAATATCGGTAATTAACTGGCATGATTTTGTTGAATCAAAAGAACAGGTAGCTGAAATAGCAAGGGAGCTTGTGAGCACGGACGGCAAGATGAAAAGCAAGTGTTTATTTTTTATCATTAGTTTTTTCCTTATATTTATTATTATCTTTTCCTGTTAAAAATTAATACAATAGATTGTTTTTAATGATTATTTTTTCAAATAATCATTAAACGATAGTAAAGAAAAGGGATTACTTTTGCAAAAGTTCTGGATTAACCCCATCAGAGGGGTTAATTAGGAGATACTCGGGGGATAGTGTTTTTCTCAGTGGCTTCTTCTTGTTGTTGTTTTATAATTCCCAAACTTTGTTTAAAAGATGCAAAATTTTTAATCATTTGCGAGCGCTCTTCATCCTTGATGGTTATTTTAAAATCCCCGTCTTTAGGTAATAATTTCTTGGGCGTGTAGGTGTTGACCATTTTTTCGATGAAATTTAAAAACGAGTGAGGGTGAGGTAATTTTTTAATATTCGTTTCAGTCACCAATATATGTTGTTCCAGCATTTTTTTTGCCTTTTCAGGGTCTTGTTCTTCATTTAGCAAAAATAATTCGTCCATAGCTTCTTGCAGAAGGGTTATATTTCTTTTTTGCGTTGGAGAGGGCGTTGCGCCATCACCGTTTTTAATTCGCTCTATTTCCTGTTGATAATGATCATAAAGTTTATTTAAATCTGCACGCAATTCAGGATTAATAAACAGTTCTTTTTTACTTTCTTTTTCTAACATTTCCAGAACTTTCTGCTGTTGTTCCTGGCTGTAGGGAGTGAGGCGGGCTTCAATTTTGACTTTAATATCTTTAAGGGCCCCATAGTCTTTCTGCTGGATTAATTTTCTAGCAGCATCAATTTCATTTTTTAATTCCGGGTCGTTAGTGATTTTATCTGCCTCATCAAGCATCACCAAAACTTTGTTGTCTGAAATGGATTGATTCTCAATTTGGGTATACGCATTGTGAAGAGTTTGCGTTGAATCTCTTTCAGCAATAATTTTGAGAATGTCAGGCACAAGAAATGATTTTTGTTCTGCAAACAGGCGTTTAGTGGTTTGGTATCCCAGCTCCTCAGAACTGATTTCACCGGTTAATACTTCACCCGATACCTCTAAAGTATATTTAATTTTGTTATTCGTTATAGACAGGTAAATTTTATTTTTTTCTACCTCGGTAACAGGGTTATCATCGGAAAGCAAAACCGGATCATAAGCAATTTTTTTCTCCGCCTCGGCAGTTTGTTTCGCCACATTGGATAAATCCGATAAGGCGCTGGCCACATTTGCTAAATAGGCCATCGATTTGGCTACACTGTCCGGATCCAATTCCTTAAGTGCTTGCCCCATAAAATCTCTTGGATGAGATGCAGGTTCGGAAATGGGATACTCTGGAGCAGTATTATCGAAAGCATGGGAAGAAAGATAGGCGAGGTAATTAAAACCTATTAACCCTTTAGCCGGGACATCTCCTAATTCTGCAGCTCTTTGGAGAAGCTCCCTTTTTTCTGCATCATCCACCGCGATTTCGGCAGCCATCCGATAAGCAATACCAAAATTTTCTTTTTTTAATTCTTCGATGAGAGGCAGGGCATTTTTTTGAATGTATGCTTCATCAGCATTTGCTGCAAAAAGGATCCATGTCCCTTCTTTATCCGCTGCAACATTCATATGCAGATGTGCCTGAAGCACTTTGGTCATATCAGGTTCGTAAAATTTATATTCTTCGAAAAAACGCTCAAACTTCGTTTTAAGATTACGTAATTCTGTTAATGCAGACTCTTCCAGCTGTCGACGCTGGTCAGTATTAAGTTGCGGATTATCGCGCAATTCGTTAAAAAAATCTGTTTCAATTTTTTTCTTTTCCCGCATTAAAATGAAATATTCTTTTAAAATAGGCGGGGTGGACGGAGAATTAATAAGACTATCCCTACGTTCCTCGAGATTTGTCTGGTTAATAACCTGATCTAATAAACCCAGTCGATTTAAAACAACTAATCTTGGACGTAATGGCATGTTTTTTCTCACCAAATTGGATATTTAAAAGTATAGCAGGATAGTGCCTTTATATTTTTCCTACATCCTAAACCAAAAATCAAAAAAAGCAGGCTGGTGCGTTTTAATTCTCCTGGACATTTAATTGACAACCTTAATTTTAAAGGTACTATAGCTAATCTTGGCTATGGATTAACCTTAAAAACAGTAACATCCGCTTAGTGTGGCCAAAATACCTAAAGGGTTGTGATTATCCTTTACTATCACAGCAATACAAATCGTATACCTGATATTCGTTTTTTAAAGGAGTAAAACATGTATGGCAAAATTGATCCCCTTTTAGATTCACAAAATGATGATTCCTCGAGTGCTTTTACTACATTGTTCCTGCTTACTGGTCTTGCTGTAGCGGTATATGCAATTGTACGCGTCGCTGAGGCTAACAATCGCCTCAACTATGAAAGCCGTACTGCCCGTATAATAGCCGGTTTTCTGGTGTTGATGATGCGCTTAATGCATACAAAAAGCGGGGATTTAGAGCTAGAGGAGCCAGCGAAATCAATCATAGCACTGGGTCCACACCGTACAGGTTGGGAAGCGGTGGCGGTTGCAGCAAAAATGAAGAAAGAACCACCGCGTTTTTTTGCCACCACCGATTATAATTCCATCCCAGGGGTTGGTCCCTTTTTAGAAAAATTTAAAGCAATCCCGGTAGATGCCCATGCCACCAAAGGTGATAAGGGACAGTCTGCCAATGCCGGTGCTTTGGAACAAGCAAGTAAAGCACTCAGTGAAAACGGCTGTGTTGCCATCTTTCCTCAGGGTAATTTCGCCAAATTGGGTCAAGAGCCTCCCAGAGTCTATGCAGGAGCAGCGCGGCTTTCCATCCAAAATAGCGTGCCAATTCATGTGTTCCGAATCGATGGCTTCTGGAGTTTAGAAAATCCGCTAATCCCTTTATTTATCCGCAATAACTCTTATTATCGGGCATTTTTTTCTGCATTTCATATGAATAATATTCGCGTCAAATTCTGTCGTGTGATTGATTTTCACTTAAAACCGGAGAATAAAAACCTCAGTGAGGAAGAGAAAATCGATGGGATATGTGCCCAACTTTATGCATATTACCGTCACACACCGGAACTGACGGATAAACAGGTGGAAAAGATTGAACTGGAAATTGAAAAGAAAACGCATTTGCTCATCTGGAAAAATAAAGTAAAACAAGATGAATTAGGAAAGCAACTTCAAACCTTAAAAAAAGAAGCAGAAGAACTGGGGGGCCCCACTTTAGCCTTAATGAACAGAGGCGGCAGTTAGGCCAGCCCAAAATTTGGGGGGACATTTTACACCTGTCCCCTTTTACATGAGATCCTGCTGTTATTTAATGATTCAACTTTTTTTGCCCGAGTGTTCCAAAGAATTTAAAATTCCTTGCAACCAATCCTTTGCGTTTGGGCTTACTTTCTCATCATTTAAAACAATTTCATAAATTGCATTTTGTCGTGCAGTTTCCTCACCGTACATATCTACCAGCATTTCCTTCCAGAGAGATAATAGTGTTGCAGAAGGAGTTTTTCCTACCTGGTTCAAAATGCCATAAATCCGCTCCCTCCAGTAGGCATCCATCGCTTTATCCATCCACACTACGAGTTCTGGTGTTAATCCCACCTCATCAAGGCCTTTTCCTTCGCCGAAACCCTTTTCAAATTTTTTCGTCCTCAAATGGGCGTATTTTTTACCATAAACCCCGTTAACCCAATCCATAAGCTTCTGTCCTAAATCAATGCCAATTTTGGAGTTCGGGTCTTGTCTAAGATTATTTTTCACCTCCCCCACCAGGTCTTGCCATTTCTTTTCAAAAACGGCTTGTTGCTCAGGTGACGTGTTGGTTTTCATTTCTTTTTCAAATTCTACATATTGCTTTAATTCATCGGGGGTGAATATTTCTTTAACCCAATCATGCTCAAGATGTTCTGCCATTCTATATACCTCTATAAGTTGAATAATGGTTTCCCAAGGAATCGATTTACTCTTGCCAATAGAATGAATCATGCTTCTCAATGTTTTTGCTCCTTCAAGTAAAGCAGCGGCTTTTTGCTCTAACACCTGGGCCTGGTTGTTAAAGTGATTTAGCGCACTGCTTTCTTCAGTGAGTAACGTTTTGATTTGGGCCAACTCAAAACCAAAAAATTTCAAAGCGATGATCTGCTGCAATTTCAATAAATCCCTTTCAGAGTAAACACGATAGCCATTGGAGCGCCTCGCTGAAGGCTCAAGCAAACCAATACGGTCATAATGGTGCAGTGTTTGCACTGACACACCCGTTAACTTGCTTAAGTCTTTTACGAACCATTGAGTCATCGTCTTCTCTCCTTAAATCAAAGCTAAGGTATATAGCAACAATAGGGTCAAGCGTTTTTTGCAGCCTTATTTTTCCAAATCATTTATCAGGTAAAATAATTTATTGAGCGCCTCATTTTTGGCTCTAAAACTTGCAATGGAAGTTTTTTCTTTGCTGTCTGCAATATGGCTTGCAAAGGTAATCATTCGCCCTTCTTTTTCAATCCAGCCTACAAACCACCCATGTTGTAGAGGAAGTTTCCGACTTTTATCCCGGGTTAATTGCTGACCTGTTCCTGTTTTTCCATAAAGTTTCCATCCCCCTGCTAGTTCCTGAAGGTAAAGGATGTCTTTAGTCATGGCAAAAGCCTTTGGATGGACGGGTAATTTTTTATGAATCATTTTTTGGAGAAACTGAATTTGCTCAACCGGAGAAATGGCAAGCGAGCTTGATAACCAGGCATGAGTTAATCCATTATTCTTTCCTTTATCACCCGCGACATCTTCATTCCCGTAATGAAAAGCACCCACATAGCCTTTGAATCGTTTCATACCTAGCTTCTGGGTCAATACTTGCGAATACCAAACACAGGAATCCCTCATCCAGCTGTGAGGATTATGAGGATATTTCCACACATTGAGGAACAATTCATATTCTTTTTTATAAGGCCATTCAGGATGGGTTGCATCTTTTAATATTCCCGCATCAAAACCCATGAGACTTAACGGAATTTTAAAAGTTGAGTTTGGCGAATAGCGCTGATTGCAATCATTACCTTCCTGATGCAACACAGTTTGTTCTTCTTGCGCTAAAAAACAAGATTCTTGAGTCCAGGCAGAACCGCACAATAAAAACCCCGCAGATAGAAATACAGCTATTTTTTTCATAAAAACCTCGAAATATGTTGCAATTGATATCAAATGAACTACCTCTCCAAAACCTTAGCCCTTTGAATTTGGGCTAAGGAATCCTCACCCGCTCCACCGCAGGCGGGGGGTAATGCACGTTCATTACTATTGATGTCCACCACTCAAGCTGCTCATTGCGATATGGTGAAAAACCGGAGCTGCCAGTTCGCCCCCCGAGGACAATAACTTTCCTTCTTTATTTAAATGGCCTTGTTCAATCACAACAACCATGACATATCGGGGTTTTTCAACGGGCATGTATCCCGCAAACAAAGCAAGATGATTCTGCTTGTTCTCCAGTACAGTACCTGTCTTACCGGCTACAGAAACACCAGGAATAGCGGCCAGTCTGCCGGTACCGTGGGTCACTGCTTCCTCAAGCATACGATTGATTGAGTTTATCGTTGTTTTTGAAATAACCGGTGTGTTTCCCTGGGCAAATGAACGCCCTTTATTGGCGAGAATGGCATAAGATGTTGTTAAAGATTCCATGGTAACGGGAATATTTTCACCAAGGGATGCCCTTGCCAGCTGTTCGTCCTGGCTTTGATTTGCTTGCCACCAACTGTCCATATCAAAACCGAATTCAGTAAGTTTTTTACGGATTATAGGCGCTCCTGTCTCTTGAGAAACCTTGATAAGGCACACATTAATTGATTTGGCGATAGCCTCTGTTAAAGAAGCAGAGCCTACATCGGCACTAAAATTAGTAAATGATTTACCGTTTACAGAATAGGGTGAATGACAGTCATAACTCTGGGTTTCTGAACTGTTCCCCGAGTCAATTGCTGCAGCGGCTATAAAAGGTTTTATAGTAGAGCCCGGGGAAAAAACACGGGTCTTCCAACTATCCTGTCCCTTGGGGGTTGATTCTGCAAAAGCAATAATTTTGCCCGTAGCCGGATCAGCGATGGCAACAACCCCAGATTTGGCATGATAGTGTTTAACAGCTGCTGCAATTTCTTTTGCTGCAATTTTCTGGATTTCAGGATGCAAATGAGTGGTATCTACCGCTCTTGCCTTAGCGCTGGCCAGGGTGCCTGCTGCTGCATAAGCGGCACAGATAGGCGCCAAAATTGAAAATCCGGCACAGGCTACCCCCAATAATAAAGACCTGGATGCAGTATAGGGATATGTTGATAACATCGAAATTCTCCTTATGATAAAAGTACAGTCTTCATTTTCCTTGTTCGAAGCCATCCCCACCGTGCATGCAAATTCCTGATTTGATGGAAGGGAACCTAGAGATAGTGTTCGCACCACCTGAAACAGGCACTGACCATAGTCATGTGTCGAAATTTGGGGATGGCCTACCAAGACTTCATCACAAGAAAATTCCTGTAATTCACTTAAAATGTTGCGCCATCGGGTTACCCCTGGATTGCCAAAAAAGATAACGCCCAGAATTTCAATTAAATAGGCCCATAAACAATCGCCATTTCGATGGTGTTGCCCCTCATGAGCCATCGCAATTCGCACATTCCTGGCAGAAGAAAGTAAGGATACCGGCAGCACAATATATGCTTTCCTAAATAAATAAACCGAGAAAGGAATATGGCAACGATCGGATACCTTAATCATCAGTTTGCCAGAGCTTCGATAAGGGATTGCTTCTGCTAAAAATGCTCTTAAACCCGATAAAGCAGATAAAAATCGATAACTCCGATACATGACGATGAAACAAAAAATGACCCCAAAGAGCTGGTAGTAACTCATATTATGCAATGGATAAGCAGTCCCTGGCTCCTGCTCAACAGTTACAGTCTGGGCTTTTAAAACAGGTTGGCTCATCAATCCCTGCAAATTATCCAATGAGACAATATTAAGCCGTGCAGGTTTTTGTGAGGAGCCGATGCATTGAACCAATAATGGAGAAACCACACAGCTAACTAATAACAGGCGCGCCAATTTAAGTTTAAAAGAGGGTTGGTTTGCCAGCCGCCGACCACCAATAAACCAAGAACTTGCCAGGAGTAAGCAATGAATACTCAGTATTATTTCAATCAATTGCATGATGCACCTCTTCTTGGGCGGCTAATTGTTTAAGCGCTTCCTCTATGGCCTGAAGGTCGACGTGCTGCAGTTTTTTAGCCGTCAGGAGCCTTTGGATTAAGGCTACAGGCTCCCCATCAAAAACATTGGCAACCATATGTTCAATACATCTGTTTTCATAGTCGCCCTTGCTCACAAGCGGTATAAAAACATGGGCATAAGAGCTTTTTTGGCATTCAAGAAATCCTTTTTGCTCAAGAACTTTTACTACTGTCGCCACCGTGGTGTACGCCAAGGGTCTTTCTTTTGATAAATGGGAGACAACTTCTTTAATGGTTACTTTATTAAGGCTCCAAATGATATTCATTAATTCAAGCTCTACCTCTGTAAGGAGCCGATCCTGGGACGATGAAATTTTTTTTGCGGACATTTTCCCCTCCAAAATGAAAACAAACTATTCTCTACTATTTTTTTAGTAGAGTCTACTAGAAAAATAGTAGACTTGAAAGAGTTTGAGGAAAGTTGCCTAAGATTCCAGAGCAACTGCGGGTTAAACAGGATGTTTTATATTGAAATCAGGATGGGTAATTATTTTTGCATCGCATTGACGATAATCTGAAACAGCATAAATAAACAGGTTGGATCATTTGGACCCAACCTCTCAAGATAAAACTCTACATTCCTAATGAGACAAGAGCATTTTGAGCAATGTTGCGTTCTACTTCCTCTTCTAACTCCTGGTTACCCGTGTATTGAGCAATTTTTATGATAATTTCCTTTTGGGTTTCTGCAAACGGTCTGCGCCTTCCCTTTTCAAATGAGTCTTTTTGCTCCGTTGACATTTCCGGGAAAAATAATCCTTGTCGATAACCTTGACACAATAATTTTGTATTTTTGCGAATGATTGCAAAATCCTGTGCCCCACGGTTTATTAAGGAAGGATAGCTTGGTGGGTAAGGCTTTCCTCCCAGATACTCTGCCATAGCAAGTGCATTGACAGGATCACAAATCAAGGCATCAAAATTAGAAATATCCAGTTTTTTACTATTTGCCAAACACTTTGCACCACTGTAGAGTGTATTGGTGAAGGCCAAATTGGATAAAACCAAGTCCAAACTTGTCTCATTTAAAATTTTTTCTTCATGCATAAGATTCAGCAGGTTCAGTAAAGCGTGATTTGTCAGTTTTGCATGACAAATAGTGCTAATATTCTTTTCATTGTGAAGTTCATGTTTTCTTAAAAACTCAATTACTCCGGCCGTATAAGAAGCACATTGCGGATTTTTCAGCATGAGAGGCCGCAGAGTAGCAATGGGGCATTCTGTTTTAGAAAATTGAATCCAGAATTGAGCCAGTCCCAAAGCATATTTTGGATTTAAACTAATATATATTTTTGCAGTTACCTCATAACATTTTGCCTGTTGAAGTGCTATCAACGCATAGGCGAGCTCCCGGGCAAACTCAGGTGCCGATTCGAGCTTAAAGAAATCTTCATCCAGCCCCTCTTTCTGCAATGACTCCACGGCATTCACGAATTCCATGCTTTCATTTGAATGAGCAAAAATGGTATGTAACATCAAGGATAAATGCTCAGGTTTTACCGCCAATTTTATTAATTTTGCAGTCGCTGCACTTGCTGAGAAGAAGTCGATTTCTCCCCCTAGAATGGTTGGCAAGAAGGGATAGAGATCCCAACCCGCTTTTTTAAAATTATTACAGAGGGATTCAAACCAAAAATATTGTTCTTTGGATAGTTTTTTTTCTGCCTGGAACAAGATATCCAGAAATTTCTGATCAGGACAAAGGTTCTCTAATAATTTATGAAATTCAAGGGATTTAATTTTTACGATGTTAACCAGATTAGGCAGCGTAATCAGCGAGGGATTTATTTCTGCCAGAGTGATTAATACCTGATTAACAAAGAGAATATGTTCTGCGTCTTTTAACAAGGGTAGCACTTCGTCCGTATTTAAATTGTGCGTATTTAAAAGAGTTAATGCATTGATGAAATACTGAGCATGGTCTGTTTGGGCAATGGAAACCAATTCTTTAAACACTGTGATAAATTCCTGCGGATTTTTTATCTTTTCCATTGCCGCGAAGATCTTGGTCTCAGGAACTCTTGTATTTTTTGAAAGTGATACCATGAGAGGGGCCAAGGCTTTCCCTTCTGTAGGATGTTGCTCCAGAAATTCTATATTCTCTTTAGTTAATTGTTTTGCGGAGTTTAAAATATCAAGCGCCTCAAAACCGCCTAGCATATTGGCCAATTTTTCGAACGCTTTCCCACTTTCTTTCAAATGAGTTCGGGTTTTTTTACCAAGCAGAATGTGGGCTAATTCCAGTAAGGAGGAAGAAGATAAAATCCTATCCTTCAAACTCTCATAAAAAAAACGTAATTTTTTAATGTTGGACTCTTCTTTTAGATAAATGCGTGTAGGACCTTTGCTTTCATCATATTTATCGAGGACTACTTTAATTGTTATGCTTCTCATTTTACCACTCCTATAGTATATCCAGCTCCTGCCATAAAAATTACTGTTCTTGAGTGACTTGAGGTTTGTAATCTTTATTGAGCAAACATGAAAATTTATAATTTTAATTGGCTTTATTAACCGCTCAACATTACCAATAATTTTGACAAACGTCACATAATTTATATTTCCACTTTGTTAGGATTGGTTAAAGGATAAATGGCGATTCATCACCCCAGTAAGTGATTTGATTTTAATTGTTTTTATTGATCTGGATTAAGGAATACCCTTAAGATAATAAAATTAAAAAGAATATCTGAAAATGGATTTTGCCGATGCCTTTGTTTAAAGCTTCCTTGCCTCAGCTTTTTATTGCTGTGGTTGCTTTTCTGTTTTTTACCCTAAGCTATGCCGGAAAACCATTGTGGACTTTTACACCGGATCCAAATTTTCCACCCAAGCTTTATATAAGCTCCATTGGAACGGCGACTATTAAATACACTATAACGAATCAGTCCCGAAGAGCACATATATTGTCGATGAAACCCATTGCCGGAATTACTCAGATTGCTTCAGCAGGCAATTGTCCCAATCCCTTAAAATTAGGCTCGCATCAGTCCTGCATACTTAAATTGCTTGTGAATGGCAATAAGCTTTCCGGCAACATTAAAGAAGGTCCTGTACTATGCGAACAAGGCAATATGCTGCAATGTTATCAACCTGATGTTGCGGACATTTTGAATATTTCCCTGATTCCTGTGATCCATTATCTGATTACTCCACTTAAAAACGTAAATGGAAAAATATCCCCCAACACTCCTCAGACAGTCGTTGCGGGAAATAATTTAACCTTCACTGCAACTCCAGATACAGGCTATCAAGTTGATGAATGGTTAATCGATGGAGGGCTTGCGCAAAAAGGCGGTAAAACATATACCTTGGCCCATATTGATAGCAACCAAACAGTGGAAGCAACTTTCACGAGACTGGGGACGATATATGCAGGGACAGCAAAAGGGACGGTTTATTTTTCTACCGACAATGGATTATCCTGGACTGCAACGGCGATACCCTCGGCAACTAAAGCAGTAAATAGTATATTTGCAACATCCAGCACCCTTTATGCAGGAAGTGAAGACGGTAAAATATATTATTCAACCAATAATGGTTTTTTTTGGAATGCAACTACACCACCCGGTACTTCATCAGTAATGAGTGTGTTTGTTACAGCCTCTAGAATTTATGCCGGTACCCAGGAAGGAAAAGTCTACTACTCAAGCAACAATGGCACAGCCTGGACTTCGACTGCAGCCCAACCAGGTTCGGGGGCGGTAAATAGTATATTTTTGACCCCGGCAGCCCTCTACGTAGGGAGTGAGGATGGAAATGTCTATTATTCAACGAATAATGGCACGAGCTGGGTCAAAATCAGCGGCCCGGAAGCCACAGTTCCCGTACCGGTGCAAAATGTATTTGTTGGAAATAATCGCCTTTATGTTAATACCCGCCAAGTTTCATCCAACAGTACCTTACCTCCGGGCACCATAAATTTTGAATATGCATATTATGCTGAAAGTGTGACAAATCCGAACCCGCAATGGTCCCTATTTTCACAAATCACCTACACTTTGTTTGTTAACTCCGATGCAAGCATCATTCACGCAGGTACGCAAAACGGGCACGTGTTCTCCTTAACCACCGGAGATGACTTGGGATTTATTACCTCTAGCCCCATAACGAGTTTATTTTTCTTCGGTTAATTCAGGGAGATAACTGATGTTATATTTTAAAAAAAGTGTATTTTTTTTAGTACTATTAAATTTAGTGTCCCTAACTCCCTATGCAAAACAAACAAATGACTTCGTGAATTTACCAAACCCGGGTCTAAATTTTTTGCATGAAGCAACCCTGATTAGACCTGTGCCTCCCGAGAAAAAAATTTCATTTACTGTGTGGTTAAAGTTACGCAACAAAGCCGAATTAGACAAGCTGGTTGAAGATGTCTATGATCCTCATAGTCCCCGTTACCATCAATTTTTAACTCCCAGTCTTTATGAACAACAATTTGCACCAAGTGAGGAAGCGGTAAGAAGTGTGGAGCAATTTTTTTCCGTCCAAGGAATGCAAACAAAACGATTAAACCAGAGTATTCGCCTGAGAGCTACAGCCGGACAAATTGAACATGCACTGCATGTGCAAATCAATTATTATCGGTACCAAAATCAAATCATCCATGCCAATACGAGCCCGCCCCAATTGCCTCGGGAGTTGAGTCAATACGTCGAGGAAATTACGGGTTTAGATTCTATCTCGCTCTATCACTCGAATGAAGAAACGGTGCAACCTGATTCCAAAGAAGTTCAGGATCTTCATTTTCTCTGGAATGCTTTTATTCCTTTTGCACTCCCTACTGACAAATCCTTGCAAGGTTTTACTGGAGCCCAATTACAAAAGACTTACAATATAAAAAATATCCCTCCAATTAATGGCCAACGTCTTGATGGAAAGGGACAAACATTAGTGATTGTGGATAAGTGCGGAACGAATAAACCCGCGCAAATTTTAAAAGATGCCAATCAATATTTTAATGCAAACAATATAAAGCCCTTTGTGACTTCAGGACCATTGAGGAATTTTGCCATGATAAATTCTGATGGCACCCCCTTTACAAAATGCCCCAATGCAACCTCTTTTAGTAATGAAATCGCCCTGGATGTTGAGTCCTCTCATACTTTAGCCCCTGGAGCCAATACCGTTTTAGTCTTAGGAACAGATCAAAAAACGATACTGACTGATGTGATCCATACTTTGATTAAAAATAAATTTTCCATTGCAGGTTTTTCTAATGCCTATGTTATTTCCAATAGCTGGAGTGGTCAGGAATTTTTGGATACCTCCTTTGAGCAAACCTTGAAATTAGCTGCCGCGGCAGGAATCAGTGTGAATTTTTCTTCGGGCGATTGTGGGGACAATACCTACACCACGCAAAAAAAATGCTCCGGAAAGTGGCCTTCCCACCCCAAAGTGGATTATCCCTCCAGTTCTGCCTATGTCACTGCGGTGGGGGCGACTGCCTTGTTTGTAGACAACAATTATCATTATGCGTTTGAAACGGTGTGGGGTACAGTTAAAAACATTAAGGGGGTCTACTCCTATGATGGGGGGACGGGAGGAGGAATTAGTCGATATTATGGTCCGGTAAGCTGGCAAAGTTCCATCAGCAATTTTACAGCGGGTGGGTATGGAGTGATTAGTCATTATGGGAATCGGCGTGCCTTACCCGATATCGCCATGCTGGGCGATCCACAAACCGGTTTATTGATTATTGCTGATGGAGTCCAGGTCCAGGACGGGGGTACCAGTTTGGCTTGCCCCTTATTTTCAGCAACTTTAACTTTGGTCAACCAGGCGCGTAGCTTGTTAAATAAAGGGACTCCAATTGGCCAAGCCGCACCTTATTTATATCCAAAGAAAGATATTTTACTTGCCAGTAGAGCAATTAATTTGATTATCCCCCCAGCAGTGATTATCAGTGGCGCTACGCCGCCTCCTTCGGTATCCATTCATGGGACTCCTGCCCCAGCATCTGCATTTACCCTCAAGAATAAAACTTTTGGTTGGGACTCCTCTCTAACCCTAGAACCAGAAGACCAATTCTGGAATGACGGCGTGGGGATTGGTTCGCCTAATATTCCAAATTTTGTTCCAACCATGGCAAATATGTAGCTACTTACAGAGTTGATACCCGTTGATTTGAATGATCAGGGATTTCATCCGAATCTCTTGAGCAGCGCTTTGAGCATTTCACGCCATCTGCAGTAACTTTATTTCTGCAAAAAAGCCCTAAATACCTTTCGCTTCATAAATTTTAAAAAATTTATCTTACTTTTTTGATACACCTGATTATTTTTCATATAATTTGATTATGTTTTATTCTATTTGAAGACTATGAAATCAATCAAAGAATTATTTAAAAAAAAATCCACTCATAAAAAAAGTGACGCAAGCAACAAAGAAAAAGCCGGCACCTCTCAAGAAGAAGTGGTTCACAATAAACCCCTGTTTTCTCCAGCTCATTCTGCTAATGAAATGAGTTCCAATGCCAGGATGAATGATTTATCACAGGTGGGGAAAACAAAGGCATTAGGGTATATGCCTCTGGATGAAATTCGTAGTGCCGGGTTTGATCCTTTTCATGTTTCTGTATTCTTGAAAAAACAAGGTTTGAAAACTTTTGTTATTCCTGTCCCTTCTTATGAAGAGCTTTACGCGTATAACCCGGATAAGAACAAATACATACGTATTGCAGATAAAACGGAATACAAAGTAATTCCTAAAGGCGGCTTTTTAAGTATTCGCTCTGGAGCACTTGTAGCCTACGATGAAGAAGCAGTAAACAGCTTTTTAAAAAAGAATGAAGAACTTATCCGGGAAGAAAACAATAAAGAATTGGATCCGGAAAACCATTGGCCGCTTGAAGCAGAGGGTTTTGTTAATATGGTATTTAGAAAAAAAGCTGAATCCATAAAAATGAATTATCTTGTGCAGCAAATTTTCGAGGAAATGCCAGGTCCTACACCCTCCAACACCTCGACAAAGTAGATTGCCTGCAAAGCCTGGTGTCTTGCAGCCAGGTTTAAATCTATCTGACTGCAAGCACGTTGAATTGTTGGCCTATGCCTCACTTAAAAAGTATATTGCATACCCAGTGCGAGGGAGTAATTTTTATTGGATAGACCCGCTGAGTCACTCTCATAACCATGTGCACCGCTAAACTTGTTAATTATTTCAGTATCCGCATGCCCATTAGAAAAATGGTTGTATGAGCCTTCAACAAAAATTTTCGCACCCCGGGTTACAAAATATCCGGCATTTAACGTAGCAGCGTAGTATCCAAAATGATTTCCCTGGTCTTTGAACGTCAATTGACGCGCATAATGTTCGTCATGATCTCGCGCCGAAACCCAATTACTGTATTTTAAAAGGGCATTAAACTCAAAATTATTGATGAAATATTTTCCTGCCAATCCCACATAGGGAGTCCTAAACTTTTGCTGGTAGCCGATTCCGGGAAAATTATCAGGAAAACACCCTATATTCATCCCATTGTTGTATTCATAACAGCCACCTAATGCCCTCCAACTAAAAGCATCCCATTGATAACCCGCGGCCAATCCTAATTTATAGTTTTGATTTTGCATCAGCCAAGCTCTCAAGCTTAAGTCCAGGCCGTTAGCATAATTTAAATGTGTATTTTCATGATGCGACCAGTGAGTCCAGTCCTCCTGATAAGGATTGAACCAGTCATAATCATCCATCGCCGACTTATTTTTTGCCAAAGTTGTCCAGCCTCTGCCATTTAGGCTTAGCCAGGAAAGAACATCGTAATTCAATTCCCCATTGAGAAGCGCAGCATTTTTTATGCGCCAATCCAACTGACTCAATTGACTCTCTCTGTGTGGATAATAAACATATTCGTGCGCCTTACCCGACAAAACTCCCAAGGAAGCATTTAAGGACAAGCCATTCAATTGATACTCAGCAGCAACAGCATTAAAAGTAAGAAATAAGGAGGTTAAACCCACCATAACTATTTTATTTTTCATATTTTTTTTCCCTAGTTAGGCTGGCAATCCTTGCAGCAGATTGGTTTTAAAAAAAGCAAACGAATTATTGTGATTCACAATGAGCTTGTCAAGAACAACACAAGGAAATATTGACCACAAACGCCAAATAAAGTCGTTTTCAAGCAATTATTATCCCAAGAGGACACCAATTTAATAATGAGCAGCCATGCGGAATCTGCTCTTGCTGGATCCCGCAGAAAAGCAAGCCAGAAAAGGATTAAGTGTTACGCTTAAGTACCGAGGCTAATTTAGTTTTTCCATTGCATAAATTTTCATTGCTTCTACTAAAAATTTAATTAAGTCGGGATGGAATTTATCGTAGAAGCTTTTAAAGTCTGGATGTTCAAGATACATTTGACTTAGGCCAATATAGCTTTCACGGGTAGGTGTCCAGAACTGTTTTACCCAATTATAATGTCTTTGGATTAAATCCTGAACTTCCCTGGCATCGGCTTTCTTTTGATTATGGATGCAACGAACCAATCCCAGGTTAATTTCCTCCCCTTCTTTTGCATGTTCTTCCCAATTATCTTTTTTCCAATGCCGGATGTTTTTCCAACTGTCGTCAATTTCTTTTTGCGTTAATCTACCGGATTCAAGCAAATATTTTTCATATTCCTGTTGTTTTTCAGGATTAAACCCTTCATACATTTCGATCTCGCTCATGATTAAATTTCCTCGGATATGTGAAATAGTTTTATCGATTGTCTTAATAAGCGCTTGTGTTCTTTTAAGACTTTCCAAGAGGATCGATTTATGGCTGGTCAGGGCTTCAATTTTATCAAACCCGTCACTACCAATAATCCTCTGTATGTCATCTAGAGGAAATCCTAGCTCACGGAAAAATAAAATTTGCTGCAATATCAAAAGTTGCTCTTCTTCGTAGTAGCGATACTGATTGTCACCATAATAAGCGGGTTTCAATAAGCCTATTTCATCGTAAAAACGAAGTGTTCGTGAGCTCACTCCTGAAATTTCTGCTAATTTTTTAACTGTGTAGGGCATTTCAACTTCCTCTAAACTAACAATTCACACGATAAAGGATGACGTAACGGAAAGGTCAAGAGCTATATCATATTAATATTAAGGCGCACTATAATGATCTCTTCGCAATAAATTTTAACATCGAAAAGAGAATCAAAGTTGTAAAGTGATTTATAAAAATAATGGAATAAGGCGGATAACTAAAAACAAAATGATGAATAAAAAGATTATTGCCGCAGCATCTTTGGGAACCCTGCTTGAAATGTATGACTATGCTATTTATGGATTTATGGCGCCCATTTTAGCAAGTATTTTTTTTCCCACAGCCGACAGACACATCGCTTTAATCGCTACATTTGCTATTTTTGCAGCAGGATTTCTCATTCGCCCTTTTGCTGCCTACTGGTTAGGTACTTTGGGAGATACTGTTGGCCGAAAGAAAACACTAACAATTACCCTCTTGCTAATGACTTTTTCATCAAGTTTTATCGGTTTATTACCCAC
Organism: Fluoribacter dumoffii NY 23; assembly: GCF_000236165.1. NCBI lineage: Bacteria > Pseudomonadati > Pseudomonadota > Gammaproteobacteria > Legionellales > Legionellaceae > Fluoribacter > Fluoribacter dumoffii. The sequence goes on from NZ_CM001373.1 coordinate 2,227,634, forward strand.
TTATCACACTGCGGGCATCATCGCTCCCCTATTATTGACGATCTGCCGATTAGCCCAAGGGGTTTCCGTTGCAGGGGAAATGACTTTGGCAAGTATTTACATTTATGAAAATGTGAGCCTGCGTCATAAAGCCTTTGCAGTCAGTTTTGTGGCTTTAGGTTCTGTTGGCGGCTTATTGCTTGCACTCATCATGAGCAAAATAACTTTGTTAATTTTTTCCAAACAGGACTATATCTACATTTGGCGCCTCCCCTTTTTAATGGGAATCTTCGTGGGTTTTGCAGGGGTTTATTTGCGAAGCAAAACCAGGGAGCTAACCGATTTTTCTCAAATAATCGCTAAAAGGCAAAAACATCCATTAACAACAGCCTGGAATTATCGGAAAAAAGCACTGGTGACTATTTTTCTTCTGGCAATTTATGGTAATGGCTCCTTTTATACCCTTTTTGTTTATATGCCATCGTATTTACAACAACACGGCTTAGCCTTATCTGTAGCCATGGATGTCATTGTGATAGCCATGATTTGCTACAGCACAGGTTTATTATTATCTGGATTTACCGCAGATGTCCTAGGAAGACGAGCTCCACTCACAGCAAGCCTTATCGCCACTGTTTTACTCAGTATTGGCATCAATCAAATGGCTCATGGCGGGAGTTTGCTGGAGATTACCCTTGCGTGCAGCAGCTTGGCTATTATTATTTCTTTTTTTATTGGGAGTGCATTCACTGCAAGCCTTGAACAATTACCTCTGGAAGAAAGAGCAAGTGGTTTCACTTTATTTTTTAACTTGAGCGACTCTTTATTTGGGGGCACTGCCCCGCTTATTATTTTGCTTTTAAATTATGTTTTCAAAGATTTTGCCTTTTCGATTTATTTAATCCTTATGGCCTTATTCACCCTTCCTGCGCTGTGGTTGATGCAAGATAAAAAATCGTTTAATTGACAATCAGGTCGGGTTATTAAGTTCCATTTCCTATGCTCAAAACTTTTAACTACATTGCCTGTATTCATTGTGACCGTTGAATGAGGGTAAAATGAAGGTTTACGCCGAAGCTATTTGCCCTTAAAATATCCAAACGTGTTTTAAATTGGATCTTTTGATAAAATTAAATCCGCTTTCAATGAAAGTTATTTCGTAAGATGAGAAGATGATGTTTTTTTGACAAAGTTGTCCTGCAAGACAATGAGTTGCTCATATTTCCTTAATCTTTTTATGATAAACTTTCAACGGTTAAAATGGAAATGCTCTTAATTTGTCACATTGATAAAATAATTTCTGAAATTTGGGTGACATAAAATTTTTTAATGAAGCAGCAACACTTGGGGAATACTAGTATGGCATTAAGTCCAGAATATCGCGCAAAAAGCCTGAATGAATTAATTAAACGTTGCAAAACCAAATTAAACGAAAAAAAGAAGCAACTGCTAGAAGCACTGAATAATTTGGCAGCTCAGGAGAATGTGCCTTTAGGCTTTCAAAGTTCTGAGGTGATTGCACTTATTGACAAAACGCTCGATACCCCATTTGATGATTCCACTCTCCCCGAGGTTGCCAATTCCATTTATTCCAAAATCCAGGAACAATCTGAACGCGACACCTACGAAAATCAACGCAGAACTCGCGCCAATGGTTATTTTGATTCAAGACGCATCCACCAACGCAGTTTGCAAGACCAATTACAAGATCATGATGTAATGGCGTTAATGCCCATATCCAATGGAAATATCGACGTTCTTCCCCCGGCAAACCGCCACGACCAGATAGCTCTTGCCTTGACACAGGACGCTTTGGATGCCGCCCTTAAAAATAAAGAAATCAAACATATTTTTATCCCAGTGGGACCCGGCCATTGGCGTGGTATTTATTTAACCAAACCGGACGTTGATACCCAAAAATATCAATTGGAGCTATTTGACCCTTATGGCCCAGGCGGTGCAACTGCTATTGAAGATTTTGCCCTGAGCCTGCTGAAAAAATGCGGTATCAATAAAGATAAAATAACCATAACCACTACCGGCCCCACTTACCCGCAACGAGATATCTATGCCTGTGGAGATTTTACCTGCGCCTACAGCAATAAAAAGATGAAACAACTAGGTGGCAGCTTGGGTTCATATAATGAACATTACATTAATGTGTTGGATACCCAAGGCAATAAAAAGGATATATTGCGCCATACAAGCCGAGAAATCACTAAAATACTCGCAGAAAGCCAAAGAATTGTAAGTCCTCAAGAAAGGGTAATGGAGGAGCCTGAGGAACTGGGGCAGCTTTCATTTACAGAAAGTGAAAAACGTGAATTTTTAATTCGGCTAGGAAAACTATTTGCGGATCCGGACAAAATAGACAAAGCCGTTTTTGACCGGGAAATTGCCCAAATCAAGAGTACTTTTGGCACACTTAAGTCCGCATCCCTACGTGAACTTGATGCTTATGGTGTATTTAACGCTGACGGCTCCATAAATAAAGTTGTTGCATCCTACTTTGAAATAAAATTTGATGAGAAACAAATTAAAAAACGCCAGGAAGCTTATGGCCTCAAACATCTCTCACTCCGGGAAATGCTTGTTTTTGAAGCGGTTATCAGCGCGGTAATCAAGGATCTCGTCTCTGAAAATGAGAAAAAACAGCAGAGGCTCCAGGATGAACTTTATGCCTTAATTAAATCAAGCTCAAACGCACCCAGTAAAAAAAGAGAAATAGAGGCACAACTGGATTATTTAAAATCCCATCCACCGGGAAGAGGATTAGCTAAAGAGTGTTTCCTTGAATTTGGGAAAGCTTCCAAGGATTTAAAGCTTAAAAATCCATTAAGTATGGAATTAACCGGACTGGCCAAACAAATTATAGGAATGGGATATTATAAATACCAGGATATCAATATCTCCATTTCCTCAGGTCCTTATACTGCCAGATCACTTATTCCCGCACAAACCCCGGAGCTTTATGAGTCTCAACGTGATATCGCAAGGTATTTGAGCAACATACTCTCTAATAATGTGAGCCATGTTTTTGCAGTGGGCAGGGTGTACCCCTATTCCCTTCCTCAAAAAGCTGGGGATTCGAAGGAAGGAAAACAAGATGAGATTGCAGCAGCTGATTTCATCAATTATTTCATCCCTGATGCTCACGGACGAGTGATGCTTCCTGACATCCCCGAACTGAAGGGCATTCATATTACTTCACGTCCAGTTCAAAAAACAGGACGATTTATTACCTATGAAATCACTATTAATGGAAGTAGTCCCATCCAGGTACATCATCTTCCCATTCAGGATCAACTTCCCTTGAAGTTAACCCCTGAAGAATTAGCCCATGTGAAAAATACAGGCATGCAAACACTTCCTGGACAAAATATCCATGCCCATTGCCGAGATGGAAAAAAATACAGCACGCAACTTGCTTATCTTTTGGCTTCAGAAAACCCGAAATACAGACAACAAAACCATGAACAACTGATCGCTCAAATGAGCGCTGAGAATTCTTCTCCTGTCTCTCTTGACGAAGAAAAACTCGACCTTTATGTCCTGTATGGAATTTTGTTGAAGCAGGAAATTGATAATTACTTCCAGCAAATGGGTACCTCAAAAAAATTAGTACACGCGGAGCATAAGGAACTTTTTGAATTGATGGAAAAACATCAGGAGTTAAGTTCCATTCCTCCTCACCAACTCGAAGAATGGGTTGCCACCGTTGCCCAAAATCCTCTTGTCTCAGCACCAACAAAAAGTTTACTCACTTCAATCAAGAGCTCTGGCGATTTCTTACTGCATGCATTTAGAGAACAATGGGATCTTGACCGGCTGGAGCTATTTTTTGATTTAGCGGCTCGCAAGGGAGAATATCAGGCGATCCGGGCGGAACTCGCAAAGGCTAGCCCCAGGTACGTGCAACAAGCTCAAGAAATTCCAACCAAGCAGATGAGATATGAATCATTATTTGTTGCGCGCCTGCAAGATGCTTATTTAAAAAATTGGCAAGGATTATCTAAAGACGACCTGATAGTTTGCGGGGAAGTAAAGCTCAATGTTTCGGAAACCCTCAACGGGATATTGGATGCATTTACTCATTACGATCCAAAAAAATTCAAAAAAACAACCTTCGACAATTTAAGAATAGAATACCAGCATTGCAAGAAACGTCTCGCGCTTCTGGATAAAATAGATAATGTTGATTATGGATTGCCCGATGCCGAGTTGAGGCAGCGTAGCGAGCTCATAGAACAGTTTCTCACTTTAGGTTATGACCATTTTGAAGTAGAGCCTTCGCGCATCATTCTGAAAATGCACTGGATTTACCAACGACTCGGTGAATTAAGTGCCCTTAATGAGCTTAGTCCACAACAATGGGACGAGTTAAAAAGACAGTTCACCGCACTTAAAATTATATTTGAATACATCCAGCAGGATGAAGCACAGCCTGATGTACTCTTAACTTTGGATAAATTATTCAAAGAAAAACGAGAATACACTACGAATCCTTTCAAATTGGCCATCTCCAAAGTCAAACCAAGAAAAGAAAACCTTGATGATTTTGTGGGCAGCTTGGGTTTCGCTGTGTTAAATGCCGCCTTCGACAACCTTCCAGCAGAGTATTATGGCGATAATGGCAATGGCGCTTATTCTCGAGAAATTAACCAACTATTGGAAGCGATTAGTGCTTTAGCTAAAACCTATGAAAAACCGAAAAATGGGATCGTTGACCTGACCCAAGAGCGAAAAGTTCCCACGACAGAGGAATATGAAAAAGCCCGAGAACAAGTTCTTCAATTGATTCCCCAACACGTTCCTTTTTTTATTAACACGACAAAGTCACTTAGAGTTCGGATTGAAAATCTGAGTAAAGATTTTCAACGTTTACAAAATCATTATCAATTAAGAACTCCCGAGTTTGAGGAATTAACAACGCGCTTGGCTGAGTTAAAATCAGAGTGCAACAAACAAGATGATGTATTGAATAATCAATTGCTGGATAAAGTGGAACAACAAATCCATAAAGTGGATTCGAATAAGCCGGATTCCTCAGTCACCCAATATAGCAAATCCCTGGAAAATATTTTAAGGATTAACGCCATCAAATCCGGAGCTTCGCAAGCAATCCTGGATGAAATTGATTATTATGAATCAGGAGCTGAAAGGAAGGAACCCAAAGATACCAGCTCTCTTCCTAAACGTCCAAAACTCATTGTTTTTGATATTGATGAGGTTCTCATTGATGTGGAGGCAAATAAGCTTCAACGAGCAAGAGAACTGGTTAATGTCCTGAAATTCGCAGAACAAAAACAAATAGAAGTGGTACTCACTACTTCTCATGGCCGCTCTCTGGATATTGAAAAACAAACCTCTATCGCAAAATTAATAAGTATTATCGCGTCAGAATCAGGGATTGATATCACTCACAAGATAAACTATCTAAATACACTCCCTTTACGGCAAGAAAAAGAAAGAATTGCCAGCTATTTACAAGACAAAATTTCTTCATTGCAAAAAGAAGTAGAGCGCTTAAAAGAGCAGGCTAATGGAGATCAGAAAAAATTAGAAATTGTTAAGAACTTACAAGCGAAAATTGATTCCTTTGTCGAGAAAGCAATTATCGTTAAATTAACCTCTGATAAATTCCTGAATTTGGAAGTCGTCCGCCGTTCTCATCCGTTTAAAGATATGAATAATTATTATCAAGCGGTTGAAGGCGGGGTCTTAAAGGATTTTAAAAACCCTGAATTAACAAAAAATATAGGAATTAGTGACTTTCAGGAAAAAAGGGAAATTTGGCTTGAGTTATTTAAACTGGCCAAAGTTCTCATGGAATCGAAAGCGCTTAGAAATCCTAAACCTTCATTACAAACGATATTAAAAGATATTGTTTTTGATGCGCATAACCCGGAACTTTTGCAGAAGAAATACGGTGATCTTCATCAATATATTGAAGCATTGAGAAGGATCGGTGAACTCAAGAAATACTTTACAGAGAATGGGGCGCAAATCGAATCCTTTTATCAAAGCCGCCTTGCTGAGCACAAATTAATGTATGAGCAAGAAGCCGTTTTGCATGAAGATGAAATAGTATTTTTTGAATCCAGCCAAGATGTGTTCGATCAAGCACATCAACACACTAATTATCGGCCAATTAAGCTCAGTGATTCCAGTAAAAACTCCCTGGCGTACATGGTCGATTTAAATTATGAAATGGGGCTTTATAACGGGGTCATCGCTTATTTAAACGAAGACAAAGAACATGCCCCCAAAGCCTACGGTCCAAAAGCCATCAACAAAACCCTGGAATCTTACTTAAGTAGTATTCCCAATTTTGCGAAATACGAATTCCAGCACTCCCCTATTGTATTGCACGTAAAAATATCAACTCTGTTGGGCAAACTACCCGAGTTAAATGCAAAAGAAGCCGTACAACAACGGTATAAAGCGCAGTTTATGGAAGCTGCCTCAACGCGATTCAATCAACTCCCTAAAGAATTGCAGGATGATTTTGTCACCACTTATTATCGTAATACCCGTGAGGCGCTCGAAGCAATTAATCAAAAGTTGGCAAGTTTAATATCTTCCCCACCTGGTCTGGTTCAGTTTCAGGATGAGCTCACAAAGCTGCAGGAACAACTCAATAAAATTATCGAGCAGGATGAGAAGTTTTCACAAAGGATTTCACCAACATTCCTCGGTTCTGAAGCGAAGCTCATGGGCTCAATGATTGAAAAAATACTGTCAGGAAATATTGATGTATTACAGGTAGATGCCAATCACGTCCGATTTAAAGAAGAGCATGAGAAAATTCGCACTATGGTCTATGCGGAATCAATGGCAAATAATCCGCATTTATATTTGAAAGCGATTCATCCAGCTCTAAGTGAAATGGATCTTTTTGATAAGAACTTTATCACGGAACAATATACTTTTTATGTGACGCAACAGCTGGAAAAGATCATTACTCGTTATATCAATGCCGGATCGCAAGATCAAGTAGTACCGTCATTGAGTTCGATTACCGATTTCTTCAAGAAAATCCTCATCTCCCTTGATCCTGAGCAAAACAAGGAAATTTTTAAAACCTATCGTTTATTGCCTCTTGGAAGAAGCCTGTGTGATGATTTGGCAAAAGTAGTCCCCTTCCAAAACATGGTAAACCATTTAAATGGCGAGCCTGAGGATGGATCCAACGAAGTGATTGCTGAGCTGTTAAATCAAATTGCCTCTCACGCAAGTAAAATTGAATCATCCGAAGAATTTAAAGCAAAACTCTTTTTGGATAAGGCAGAACACTATCTTCGTGCTAAAGATTGGAATGTTGGATTTCAATGGAACACCCATACAATTACCTTCGAGGGTCAAGAAAAGAAAATTCCGAAAACTGTAGCAAAACAACTGGAAATTATCAGACAGGCTCGACTTAATAATAAATATCTGGATGCGAAAGAAATATTTTTACGCGTAGGTCGCGAAAAAGAGCTTTCCTGGAGATCATCAAGCCCTGCAAGAAAATATTATTCTTTATTTAAAGAAGGTCCATGCGACAGTGAAAGCAAACAAGAGACACGTTTGGAAAGCGATCTCGATAAAGAATTTTCAAAGCTTTCTGCAATTAAAAAACCATAGAACAGAAGTTAATTGAAGTATTAAAAAGCAATGCAAAAATTGCTTTTTAATACTTTCTTAATCTTATTTCCATATAATACTGGTCAAATTTCAACCCTATTGTATTAATTGGAGTTAGACTTTGAAAAGGCCGGCAGAGAAAAATAAGTACGAACAGCACTATTACAAAGAGGTTAAGAGGAAAATTGCTCCCATAGAAGATGAAGACGAGCAAAAAAAAATTGATAAATTTCTGCAGAGATACTCAACTACCCCTCCATCTACATCGCGTGAATCAGGTTATTCAGCTTATCTGTTTAAGGGAAAAAACGTTGCGATAAATCCATCCATGGTAAAAAAACAAAAGATCAATAAAGATCGTTATCTTATCTCAAGGGTTCCTGAAGCCCCGAAACTCCCAGTCTCGTGCCTGGCTTCGGCAGAACATGTGGTTGCCATGCAAGATGAAGTGACCGATTTTAAATCCGAAAGTAAACCCGCCACAAAAAAGAAAGTGATGTATCGAATCCCACTATCTTGCGGGAAGAGAACAATGAGCATCCAAAAAGAAAAGAAAGCGCTATTAGAACTCCTGCAAAAGCATGACGGAATTTTAAATGCGGATAATCTTCAAATTATTTATAACAGGAAAAAACGGATTTTGGAAATCATGGTGAGCACCCAGGTTGCCGATATTCAATTGCTTATTCGGGCTTTGAACAGTACAAAACGCTATAAAATTGTTAATTGTAATTTTGAAGACATCCACTTAAATGAAGGAGTTTGCCTGGTAAAGAAAGATGCCTCCAATCCAATCCATGCCCTGGTTAATATTGCAGACTCCAGTTCTGAAAAAGGATTTCTGGAGAGAGATGCAGGCACCACCTCCGGACGCACTACCGGAACATATCAGGATAGCAACTGGACATTTAATTTCTTTCCTAATCTAAAAGACATGCGGGAAAGAAGTGGATATACGCAAGAAACTTATGCCATAAAAATTTTTAATGGAAACTAAAGTAGTTTTAATTTCAATTATAAAACTCCCTATTGGCAATTGGGAAATTGATGCTCTTGTCGTGAAAATTCCCAGTACACATTTAGCGTAAAACTACATTAACTATCCCTTAAAAGGTGAATCAAAAAACCCGAAGTTTGACCGAGGTCGCAATAGAAGCATGAACAGCTTACAATTCGCTCATTGATTCATAGCTTGATTTGCTCAAAGTAAATCTCGGGTTAACGGAGTTCCTCTTTTGATTGTACTTATTGAGAGATAGGGACATTTCATCTACCGTTTGAGAGAATTGGCTACAAACTGGTTTCGGATGTTTTATATCAGCACTGAGATTTCCAGCCCAAAATAGAGGAAAGAGATATCTTTAAAGACAGCTTTCACTATCAATAATTTCAATTGGAGGATACTTACTCGGGTTTGTTTACAATTATATCTTCTTACCTTTTTCTTTTTTTGGAAAAAAGCAGTTTCAAAAATAGCACATTCTCTTACGACATCAATGTGTGTAAAATACATACATTCGGTATATTTTTATGCCGTTTTATTTTTAAATAACATATTATATATAGAGAGAAAATATCATGTCTTTTACAAAGTTACCGGTGGAGCTACAAGCTTTAATCCTATCGAATCTTGATTCTTCAGATTTACAAAAAACGGCTCAGGTTTCAAAAATAACAAGACACCAAAGTAAAGAGTTATTAAGTACGCTTCATGCAGGTCATCAAGAAGTTAAAACATTACCGGATACATCTCATTACTACGCAGTGGGTGGGAAAGTACTGGTGTCTCAACCAACAAACATCTGGGATAAAGGGTTTCCTTATCAAAAAGAGCGGAAGTCGATTCCTGAGAATGAAATAAAAAATGCTATACCCAAACAAGGCACAATGAAATTGTTCCGCACACAAAAAGAAGCACAAGAGTATGCAAGATGCACCTTAGAACAAAGTCACGCTACTATTGACCGTATGGCGGCTGTTTTTCAAGTGCAATTAAAAGAAACAACAGTAAGCCCTATTGTCAAAGAAGAAATCACGCCAGCTTTACATCGTATCTATCGAATGGGGCCTAGCAAAAAACCAATTGAATATGTACAGGCAGACGTTAAAAATCTTGAGTTCGTTTCAGGTCAAGTTTCTGACTATCCTGCTATATCATTACAAAATAAGAACGAAGCATGTTACCTCATGTAAAGTTTAATGGAACTCAGTTTAAAAATAAAAACATCTCATCTACCTCCCGCGGCTTGTCCGCGGGATCCCTCTGATTCACACGGGTACCTGGCTCTTTGGACCCGGCGGACTAGCCGCAAAAGTTACCAGATGCAAATGAGCTTAAACAGATTAGGATCCCCGATTATTTGGCTAATTTTAGATTGAATACCAATAAATCAAGGAGGGATTTGATCAGACTTAATGCATGCTAATCAATAAGTGCAGACCTACTGTTCAATACCACTATGATACGTTCTTGTATATTCCAACAGCAAGTAATAGCCAGCCAAAGATAAAGCAAACTCCACCAAATGGAGTTACGACTCCGATTGCTTTAATTTGCATCAAGCTCAATAGGTAGAGACTACCTGAAAAAAGCAGGATGCCCGCAATAAATAACCATCCTGATACTTGCAGAATTCTTGTATTAGATTGCCAAAGAATCAACCCAACGAATAATAAAGCCAGACTATGGATAAATTGATAAAAAATACCCGTTTGGAAAATATGCATTTGGTAGTCGCTAAATTGTGTCCGCAAAGCATGAGCTGCAAAAGCACCTAAAATTGTGGCTGTCATTGCGTAAAATATACCTATTAGCATAAACCATTTAAACCTTCTTGATTGAGAAGTAGAACGAAGCATTTGCCATCCTATTATTACAAAAATGCACCCTTTCATCTGACAGATAATATCGGATTCAGACATAAATGTGAGTACTGCGTTACCAAAAAATAGAGGAACGTCCAGATCATTGTGATGTAACAGCACCCGGAACAATGAGTTGAACGCAAGCGTAGACTAAGCTGTAAACCCCAGCGTCCGCTCTTGACGTTACCTCGAGAAACCATATTAACTCAAAGTTTATTCATCGGAGCCCTTGCCGGGCTTTTCAGCTCAGCCTACGCTTGCTATAACACCCAATGTAAAGCTTATCTTTGGATAATTACATTCCTCTGACCAAGATGGAATCTGAATAGCATTTTTTCATCCCCTTGCTGTGCTTGATTACCGCCTTTTCATGAGACGAAACGCCTGTTTTGCATATAGGATCTACGGGAGATATTCCTAACATACAAAAGAAAGTTAGCGTACGATTGTTTTCTGCGATCTTGACAGTATCGCTGTTGCCAACTTTTCTTTCAACGTAATGGAATTTGAGGGGGTGATAATACCCTGTAACATAAGCTTCTAAAGCTGCATCTCTAATTTTTCTACCTGCATACGGTCCATTATTAAAACGGTTTTTTACTCCGCTTTGTCCAAAAAAAAACGTACATTTGGGAGGTAAAGGAACCCTTGTTCCCGAGGGCATATGTTGGTTTGTCTCAGGTCGAAATCTGCTCCTGGATAAAAAAATAGAACCATCTGTTTTTAATCTTTCTCGCTCTTTAGATGTAAATGGATAGGTATACTCAGAAGGATTTTGATTGATAACTAATTTGGGCAATTTTCTTTTTAGCGGCATATTAGATAACCTTTATTACAATTTGAGTTTGTGAAAGAGTCCAGTAGCGTTATTACTTTACATTGTGTTCTTTAAAAAAGAAATGATTACAAATCCAACCCAGCGTCGAATCTTGAGCATTTGCGGAGCTTTTCAGCCCAACCTACGCCTGCTCATGTTGATTTTAATAATCTTTCATGTTTTTGTTAAATGGTATTATATAGACCAACTACCCTATGAAAAAATGACGTTGCTCTAATAATTGATTTAAAAATAGTCATATACGACTTTGGATTGACGTGCGATAATATTAAGCACATTTGCTCAAAAATAGTCATTACATATGGTAATCATTATTATTTTATTATTATCCCTATTGCTAGTCGGTTCTTCAGTTAGTTATCTTATCAATAAAGTATTCTATTTTAATCTTGCAAAGCACAACATTAAAATAAGTGAAGCAAAAGAGGGCTATGTTATTTTACGTGGTGTAATTAAAAAATTTGCTCCCTATATTATATCCCCTTTATCAAAAAAACCTTGTTGCGGTTATTTATATTTAGTGATAGACAAACATGATTTAGATAAAATAGTACATATAGAAAGTAACATTGTAGATTTCTCTTTGTGTGATAAAACAGGACAATGCATAGTTCATCCCAAATCAGTGGGAACTTTTTATAATAATGCACAATGGCCTCCTTATATTCGATTTGGAGATTCCATCAGTCCATATAACTTAGATTCAAATCCAGGGAATAAACGCTATCGGCATATGGAATATAGACGGCAAGAAGGCGAAGAAATTTTTCTAAAAGGTTATTATCAAAGGGCAAGAGCTAATGCTAATGATTATCCAGAGCTAATAGGAACAATTTGCGGGAAGGAAGACAAGCCTTTAGAAATTATTCCCGCCTATGAAGGCCTCGAAATTGCAACTTCAAATCGCGACAGGTGGTTTGTTAAATTATTGCAGTTCTTCTACCATGCGATAACATAAGAAATTATAAATAAAGCACAATCAATGAATTAGCAAGTACTGAGCTGTAATGCCCAGCGTCCGATCTTGTCCTTACCTCGAAAAAAGATAATATCAACAAAAATAGCAGTTTATTCATCAGAGCATTTGCTGAGCTTTTCAGCTCAACCTAAGCTTTATAAAGAAAAAAGCACAAGTTATGCCCCCGGCTTAAGATTATCCATTTAGAGCAAATAATGTTATACTCGATGCTCGAACTATTTCATATTTAAAATGCATCTTAGACATAATTTAATATTGGCGGTCACTGCAATTTACCTTATAGTAGACTTTGCTTATAGGAAGATAAGTAAATTTTTCTTGGCCCAGCGCGTTACTAAAATCAACAAAGCTCAAGCAGGTGTGCAAACTTTAAAGGGGAAAGTACAGAAATTTGATGCGTTCATTTTAGCTCCTTTATCGCAAAAATCCTGCTGTGGTTATTTGTATTTCGTCGTGGATAAATTTGATGATATAGATAAAATTGTCTATTCCGAAAATCAAGGACAAGATTTTATTTTGGATGATGGCACAGGTAGATGCTTAATTCGCTCTAGCCTAGCCGGCAATTTTTATAATACCAAACTTTGGCCACCTACTATTAGATTTAGTAATTATTCAAATCTTGAAGATGCTATTAAGTTTGATGATTTAAACAAAAATCCTTCAAATAAACGCTACCGTCATATGGAATATCGACGGCAAGAAGAAGAAATGCTTTATGTTGAAGGAGTATATCAACGTACCATCGGGAATTTGGATTTAGCTTTGCTAAGTTTAGATGGTGTCCTTGAGGATACAAACAGTGCAGCCTTAACCATAACACCTGCTTATTCGGGCTCAGAAGTTAATTCTTCTAATCGAGGTTATACCCTAGTTAAAATCTTAAATTTATTTGGGTTCTAGCTGAGGGAAAACTTTAGAATCGTGAACGGTCAAAATTCTTGATTTGAACAGTATTATTAGGGATTTATGGAGTAATAAAACGGCCACCTAATGGCATCACAGATTTATTGCTAATCATTCACCCTAAAGTCTGAAAGTAGCCTAACTATGTTTTACAATAGTATTTTAGAAAATATAAAGACAAATTTAAGGACACAAACCAGCGAACAATTAGCATTCATCACAGCATTTGCTGGGCTTTTCAGCCCAACCTACGCTCGCTAAATAGGGAGTGACTGTTTTGCATCGAAGATTTCAAAGTATGATCTGTTAATACGTTTGTTTGAAAATACTGATCAATTCCTTTAGTAACCATGACATACTCTCCACTTTGGGTTAGCTGTTCCGCTTCAACAAGTTCCTGAGCAACCATAGGCCAGTTATCCTTTAAATTATTAACGGTTAAAGCAGTAATGTGTTGTTTCAACTCGAGAGCTTTGGGTACCTGGGGTATATCCACTAAGCTTACATTGAAAAAACCACGAAAGTAATTACGGGCTGATGCAACTCCTGTCCAAATCTTCTCCCCCAAATCAGTTTGAGTATAACTTCCTCTATTTTTTATATAGTTATTGAGAGAAAGGATGGCCAGGGTTTTAAATGTCATTAGCACTTGCTCTGCCATCTCAGCTGAATTATCAAGAGTACTGCTAGATAAATCTGAATTATCAAAAATACTCATAGACAAAGGAATAGGTAATTGGGAAGTATTGAGTTCATCAGATGAAAGAGAGGCTTGCATATCAATCTCTGAAAGTATTGTCGTAGGGCTCATTTCGGCATTAAAAACCTCATCAATAGCCTCCTCCATGCCCTCCTCAACGATTTTGTTTTCTGATAAGCCCCCGATACAACTCATGGTCAATTGCGCATTTTCTGCCTGTCTCCATTGCTGTGGGGTGGTCTTGCCAAAAATACTATTATATCCAATGTACGTTATTCCATGAATCTTTACTTCTCCAGGCGAGCCATCATGACCGTGGCGAAACCGGTAATTATAAGATGGGACCCTAACTTCTGGACCAATTTCCGTCAAACGGGGCCAAATAAAGTTATGTATTGGATTTGATCCCGAAGAGCGGGTTGTGAGTGCATTATACATAGGGCTTCCTGTATCCTTAAGACCGTCAGAAAACACAATGTTTAACTGATCTAAAACATATGTTAAATCATCTACTGAGGCATAAATATCTTTATGGTGACTGGAGGGAAGAAAGTCCTGCATTGCTTTATCTATGGCACTTAGACTTAAAGGAGCATGAGCCATAATATCAATACTGCCGTCCTCTTTACGGACATAATCTACAAGTTGGAGTGCGGGTAGATAAGCCTTTTGAATCATCTCTTCCACTTCTTCATAGGAAA
>NZ_CM001373.1:2243235-2243666 GCF_000236165.1 Fluoribacter dumoffii NY 23
ATTATCTAAGTCCGAATCAATTTGAAAATCGGTACTGGGGGTTAATGAAAAAAGTGGCTTAACTGGGGTGTACAAATTTGCTTGACCACGTCACCTTGTTCTCAATAAGGCTAAGATACCTCTATTGCTTTTTATTTCACTGGAGAGTTCTCGGTAAGTCATCATACATTGATGTTGAATTAAACGGATTACATGGAATCTATCGGCAACTATCATTGCATTAGGAAAGTATTTTTTTACAATAGACCGATAAGTACTGCTTAAGTCCATACAGATGACTTTAACTCGTTCTTTTCCAGGCAGCTGTTGCAGATAGTCTTTTAAATCCCCTTCACTTCGACCACGAACTACATCAAAGACTTTATGCTTTCTCAGGTCACATAACGTAGTAGCAAAACCCTCTTTCTTACTAAAGAAATGTTCATCAATAC
>NZ_CM001373.1:2244775-2363491 GCF_000236165.1 Fluoribacter dumoffii NY 23
TCTCTTAACTGGAGTGTCTAAATCAATTGAACCACATCAATACCAAGCACTACAGGACAGGGTTTATTAATTAACTCCCTATGCTGCTCTTCATAGTGACGTTGATACCAACGTTCTATGGTCGCTTTGCCTTTCTTATAGCGGTCTGATAAGTCTTTTTGAGAAACTCCTCGGCTATGCTCATGAAACACCGCCGCCTGCACTCGCCAAGTAGCACGTTGATGTTTATTAATACCGGGGAATTGTTGATTACCATAACGACTACACGCATAACAATACAACTTATACGCTTTAAACCTTAATATACTTCGACGATGTCCAATTAACTCATGATGAACTCTTCGAATATATGAAGCTTTCTTCCGTACTTTCTTACTTTGACAGTGACTACAACGCACTAATCGGTTGTATCTTACATCTAATAATAACGGTTGATATCCGCTCACTTTTACTATGGAAAATCCAGGTAAATTTAGGATAAGATTGTACTTCGGCACTTTAATCTCCTTTTTGATCGCAAAATCAAGGACTTAGTCTAGACTAATTTGATTAAAGTGCCCCCTTATTTGGTGTAGAGCCAAAACCTATCATCTCGCCAGTCTTTTTAATTTCAGCAGCATAAAGAGAGAAGTTCTTTTCTTCCTGATGAGAAATAATTTTATCTATGAAAGCAATGGTTTCCTCCCGAGTGGGTACAGCCGGGAAAAACTGCATCACTTTTTGGTCCTGGTTAATAGCAATTAATGATTCAACATCCTTTTCTTGAAAAGTGCGCAGAAATAATCGTTCTGTTTCTAATATTCTCATATACATACCTTATTGTTTTCTTAATCTAACGCAACCTCTAAATAACTTCGCATCGCTGGCAAATTGCGTTTTGTCACTGTAATAAGAAAAAGCAAATCTGTTATCTGTACCTTCTAATTCCTCAGAACTATAAATGCTCTTATTACTAGAGGATTTATAGTGGTAAAAAGAAAATTCAGTTTGTTTGCTTACATGGTAAAGTGGACTTCCAAAAGCGGTACTATTATCTGCAGTAAACTCCGACTGATAAGCCAACAGCACATTTTTTAGCATTTCCAGTTCACTATAAGCGCTATTGCTTTGATTGGTTTTAAATGTATTAATCTTGGCAAAGGGGCACTGTAAGGGATAATAAACACTATCAGACTGACCATTCAAGGCTGATGGAACCATAACTGTCGCTGTGTATTCTAAGTCATAACATTCATTATAAATTTTCTGAATCGTCTTAACTGGAAAGTATTGCTCATCAATTGCAGGTTTCACACCAATACCTGAGCCCATGCAAATATTAAAAATGTATTTTGCTGTATCCATAATGAATGGCGTAGGTCTGAAACGATTAATGCTCTTGGCACTGAGGAATAAATCGTTACAAGAAGCATCGTAAGTATTTTGCGTCAGTTTTTTCCTTAACGACTCCGAGAAGTATAGTTTCAGCTTAAGCCATTTATCATTATGTTTAACTTCATTGATAAACTGCTCGGAAAAATAAAGAATCTCGCTATGCCAGATATCGATAGTATTTTTATCCTTCAATATCTCTTTGAATACCAGGTAATGTTCATAAGGAGACTTGGGAGCCGAAACAGCAACATTAAAATATTTCTGAATTCTTGTATGCTTTCTTTTGCAACCGATATTTGGTAATAAAAAGGATGAAAGTGCACCAGATGAGACAGACAGCACATTATTATCTACCGTCTGATCCTCATCAAAAATAACCTGCATATTAAAAATTGCACCAGGCCCCTGAACACAATCAGGAAAGATGCGATCATCTTCACCAAAATAATGCCACTCGCAAAACTTATCCAATATTAAACCCAAAGGTAAACTATTTTTACCATAGCCAAGATGATTGAATAATTCATTATCGGTGTGCTTGCTGTCAATCTTTTCCATTTGACCACTACTGGTTGGCAGATAAGCATGATTTTTAATACCAAAATGCTCACCAAATTTATAACGAGCTACAAAGAATGGTATTTTTTTGTCAGGTTTAATTTCTTCAATGACACGATATATCGATTCGTTGACTTGCTTTACTTGATGCTTGACTTCATCCCATGAAACTCTAGTAATTTTGTTCATTCCTAAACACCCATACAGCAATTAAATATCAATTATCATCCCTTGAAAATCAGGATAATTGCAGAAAGGGATTAAGTTTATCCATTTTTAATGGTAGAGTCACCTTCCAAAATAGTTTTAGGGAAAAAATATGTTGTTATCAGAAAAAATGCCAAAAGGAATCATGCCCCTGTATTTAATACAAGCTTTTTCAACCTTTTCCTATGCAATTCTATATTCCTCATTATCTCTGTTTCTCACTAAACAATTAGGATTGTCTAATACCCTTTCAAACAGCATTGTTGGGTTATTTCTAGCATTTAACTATGTTCTGCATTTACTCGGCGGAGTAGTTGGCGGACGATTTTTAAGTAACCGATCCTTGTTTTTGATTACCACAGCCATACAAACGATTGGTATTTTACTTTTGGCACTTTCAGTTGATTCGCTGCTTTACCTTGGGCTCAGTTTATTTCTGGTTGGTTGTGGTTTAAATACTACCGCGTACAACAGCATACTGACGCAACGCTTTGCACCAGATGATAACCGCAGAGATAAAGCCTTTTTCTTCAGCTACTCCGCCATGAACGTGGGCTTTTGCGCTGGCTACATCATCAGCGGGTTTTTTGATTACTCCAATCAATATCAAACTCTGCTCTATGCCAGCATAATTCCAAATGTAATCACGCTGTTGCTTATGTGGGGTTACTGGTCGACCTTGAGTGATCGTGATACCCCGTTACTCAAAGTTAAAAGCACAGCTTCGCTGA
This sequence comes from Fluoribacter dumoffii NY 23, assembly GCF_000236165.1. NCBI lineage: Bacteria > Pseudomonadati > Pseudomonadota > Gammaproteobacteria > Legionellales > Legionellaceae > Fluoribacter > Fluoribacter dumoffii. The sequence continues at coordinate 2,247,646 of NZ_CM001373.1, forward strand.
ATTACAAAAAAACTATTGGATGGGGAATTATTTTATCCCTTATCCCATTCACCTTACTTTGTTTTTATAAAGCCCAGTTCAGTAACGGAGTTGTAGTGGGCCTCAGCGTTATTATGTTTTTCGTCATTTTATACCTTGGCTACCAACAAAAATCGACTTTGGATAAGCAAAAGATAATGACTTTTCTAATCCTGACGGTAACATCAATCTTATTCTGGATGATCTACTTCACAGGCCCAATGGGCGTAACCCTATTTATTAAAAACAATGTCGATAAACACCTGTTCCATTATGAAATGGCAACCCAATGGATTTTGAATATCAACGCCATCGTCATCATTATCGGCGCCCCGTTATTATCAATAGTGCTAACACGACTACAGGCAAAAGGATACAATGTATCAGTAACCAAACAATTCATCTGGGCCTTTTTAATACTTGCAGGTTCCTTCTTCTTTTTATCCGGTGGTATCCTCTCTGCCAATAAGCATGGATATATTAGTGTTTATTGGGTAATGCTCCATTTTACCACTCAAGCAATTGCGGAGTTGCTGATAGGACCGGTAGGCTATGCTATGATCGGCAGAATTTCCCCACCACAATTACAAGGTGTGCTCATGGGTACTTGGATGATGGTATCAGGCGTATCAGCATCGTTATCACATTACTTTTCCAATGCCATGGGTGAGTCCACAAATCCATTGCTATCCAATGGCGATTACCAGCATGTGTTTAACCAGCTGGGTATGTGGGCACTATTGGGAGCCGTTTTCCTTTACTTGATCGCCAAAAGAATTAAACCTGTTATTGAGCAAAAAACAGATTCAGTATTATCAGAGGCTATAACAACCGCATAAAAAGGAGTATCAAACGATAACAGTTGATATAAAATAGAGCATAATTGCATTTTACCTCTGATCTTTTCTATGTAAAAAAACTAATTTTATCGACATCACGGCTATGGTTTACTATTTTTCGACTGGACTATGCCGTAATAATATGAAAGTGGGGTTGTTACATGGAATGTTTTATCGAGGTCGCAGAACCTGTTATTGATGTTAAGTTTCAATTAAAAAAAGATACTCAGAAGTATTTGATTGATTATATTCTGTCCTACAGTGAATTGGGCTGTAAAGGGCTAGCTCAAATTCTCGAGGCCAGCCCGTTGATGGTGAGCCAGGTATTGGCTGGAAGGGATTTCTTCAGACCAGAAAAAGCTCAGCACTTATTTCAGTATTTCACCATGCTGATTGGTCATTGATTACTTTTTCTCAAACTCTCTGTACATAGTAGAAAAGTAAACTATTGTTATAATTGTTAACAACCTATTATTGTAGATATTAAAGGAGAGATTTTTATTATCTTATCTGATACATCTATAATGTCAGCAACCTTCTTGATATTAGACCATAGGTGACCAATAATAGTTTTATCTGGTTCTGGTTTTATCAGCTGATCCTTCAAGGTCTCAATGTCTGCAGCTATATCAAGCTTTTCTTTATCGCTTAACCTGCTACTCACTATTATTTTTTTCAATTCTGTAAGTTCATTGTGCAAGGATTGAAATTGGGTATTGATAATATTACCATCCCCCATGGTGATGACATTACTACCAGTTGCATTAATATTAATCCCTGCATATCTAGGGTTTTCCTTAAATTCAGACTCCTCTTCTATTTTATCAATACCATCAGAGGAAATTTCATACCAAGTTGTTTTATTTACTCTTTCCCCTTGGTTCACATAAATTGTTTTTTCTGTTTCAGTTTCATTTATCCAATTTTTGTCTATCAAGTAGGTTAGATTTGATTGTACTTGGTTCTGTGTTAAACCACGCTTTTCCTTTAAGCTTTTTTTGATTTCACTGATTTTTACAGCAGATCCTTTTTTTCCATATTTACTGGTAGCATTAGCATTTCTATCGTAAAACCATTGAAGGATTAATGTGCGATATTCATCATTTGGATTTGGCATGAGATAAGTCCTTTTAACCACAAATATTTTCACATTATACCATAGAAAATATCTGATTTTACACATAATGGATAGGTTTGTGCCTAATGGCAGAGTTTACAAAGATCATTTAAACCCTTTGCTCATTTGCGATTAATATTTTTCACCAAAATATGTATTTTTAAGGCGATCAGATAATTACTCTTTCAAGTGAGATCGAAAATCCCTAAGTATTTAGCCTTTTAATCTCCGGATCAAACTAACCGCGCATCCAATAATCTGGGCTTGCATTTCCCTAGAACCTACACGAATGTCAGCCCAATCCTCGTTAAGTGCAATTAGCTCAAACTGCTGAGTATCTTTTGAGGCCGATAATTGCTTATACTTGCGAACAATTACTTCCTGCTCTCCCTCAATCAAGGCCACTACAAAATCGCCGGGCTTAGAGCTTGTATCAGGATCTACAATGAGGACATCATTAATTCGAAACTCCGGTATCATGCTTTCATCTTTTATCAGCAGGGCAAAAGCATTTTTTCCAATGCTATCACTGACAGCTGTACTGACAGGAATAAACTCAACTTTGGTATCAACATCCTCTTTGATTTTCTGGATGAAAGTAGCTGAATCAATTGCTTGTTTGTAATCCAAGACAGGAATCAATGCACCCATGCCAAGGGATTTTGTCATCTTCCCTTCACGGTTATCAGTTAAGCACATCAAATAAGAAGCTGAAACTTCCAGAGCATCAGCTAGTAATTTAATTTCTGTTGGGCCAGGGGTACGGTCCCCTCTTTCATAATTATTAATGCGTGAAATTTTCAACTCACTGGTCAACTCAGCCAATGCCTTTCTCGTCAATCCTTTGGCCTTTCGTTCATTCATGATTCTTTGACCAATTTTCTCTTTGATGTTCATGCCCATTCCACAGTGTTTGGTTAATAAATTAATCCATTTACATATTGACTATAGCTCAATATGTGTTATTTTGAGATTTATAAACTACTCGTTTCGAGTACTTAAACTCATTAAGAGCTATTTTTTTGTCTTAAGTTCTCAAAATGTTATCACAAGTTTGATTGGGTGCTAAGGCTTTAGTTAAGGAATAACGGATTATTTATGTACTTTACAGTGAATGACAAGGAATTGGATGCCCTCTGTGGGCTTTCATATATCCAGCAAATTACCTACTTAAGAGGGATTCGACCTTACATGGATCGCAATACATACATAGTAGGGATTAAGCGACGTATCAGTTATCAATCGCTGACTGAAGTGCTTTATATTGAACCTCATCAAGGCATTACAGAATCAGGAAGTCCTAGCCGTCAGCAAATTCGCCGAGCCATTAAAGGGCTTGAACGATCAGGTCTTATTTCCATTCAATCTTTCGATAAACATCTTATTTTAAAATGTCTTTTAGCAGATATCAGTTATTCCGTCCAAAATAAACCCGACACAAACCCGACACAGCAAGCCGACACAAAACCAAACGCGAAACTCCTTGTAAATACAGGGGCTTCTGAGGATGCAGAGGTAAAAGCCGACACAGATAAAATCCTAAAAGCCGACACACCTCTAATAAAAGAAAATAATTATATTTATTTATTACAACGCTTCGACCATTTCTGGCGTATGTACCCCGAGAAAAAGTCACGTGAACGTGCCTTTGAAATTTTCAAACAAATCAATCCAGATGAGCTTCTGCTGCAAAGCATGTTGCAAGCCCTTGCTCAACAAATCAAAGCCCGTACAGAAAAAGAAGCGAATGGCGAATGGGTTCCAGCTTGGAAATTTCCAGCCAACTGGTTGTCTCAAAAATGCTGGGAAGATGAAGTCAAAATCGAATTAACGCAGGAGAGAAGGAATGAGAAGCGCCGCGCAAATACTGAAAACACAACCTGTGATCCCTTCTGGAATCCAGAAACAGGAGACACAGCAAGCATCGATGAAGACGAATGCCAGCAATCCAACGTCATCAACTTCCAATGCTACAGACAGCAATAAAAAGCGTATTGAGAACCTGTTTACTCGCTTTGCTGTCTTTTACGGACATTTGTGGCGTAGCCAGTTTAAGAGCGATGGGTTTTTGGATTTTGCCAAGAAGGAGTGGCTGGAGGGCTTAAGTCAATTCAGTGATGAAATTTTGAATCAGGTCATTATTGATTGCCGCGAGCATTGCGAAATGCCTCCTACCCTGCCGCAAATGATTGGTTTTTGTCGTGATATCAAAAAGCGAAATGCTTTTTATGTCGCATCCGAAAAACATCAACCAACCAGTAAAGAAGTGGTTGAAGAGCATATCAGGCAATGTAAAGCCTATTTATTTAAATAACAGAAGGAGAAGAGATATGTTGGTTTTAACAAGAAAAGTTGGGGAATCTGTTGTTATCAGTGAGGAGGTTTACTGCACTGTAGTGGGTTATCGTGATGGTGAAGTTCGCCTTGCTTTTGATGCCCCTCAATCAATTCCAGTTCACCGTGATGAAATTCAAAGACGCATTTATCGGGAACGCCAAAAAGATCAATGGTTCAATGACTCTCTTCCGAATAAGGAAAGCATTGTTGACCGTTTAATTAGCAAATTCAAGCACGGATTGAAGTCTGCTTAAAATCATCAGTAATTGAGGATTATATCGTATGAAGGCACAAGAAGAACAAGGAGTAACGGTTAAAGACCGCGCCCGTGAAAAGCTAAGACGTGATTTAGGCGGCGTGATTGAACAAGCGCTAAGTGATCCTAAAACCGTTGAAATCATGCTCAATGCGGATGGCAAGCTTTGGCAGGAACGGCTTGGTGAAACCATGCGTTGTATAGGTAGTATCACTGACGCCCGTGCCGAATCCATCATTAAAACTGTTGCGGGCTTTCATGGTAAGGAAGTAACCCGTTTTAATCCGATACTGGAAGGTGAGCTGCCACTGGATGGATCACGTTTTGCAGGGCAGCTGCCACCAGTGGTCTCAAAACCAACCTTTGCGATTCGTAAAAAGGCCATTTCGGTTTTTACACTGAATGACTATGTAAAATCGGAAATTATGACAGAAGCACAATGTGCTGTGATTAAAAAAGCCGTTATTGCACATCGAAACATTCTAGTCATTGGCGGCACAGGTTCTGGTAAAACTACTTTGGTGAACGCCATTATCAATGAAATGGTTTGTAGTTCACCAGCTGAACGTGTCTTCATCATTGAAGATACGGGTGAAATTCAATGCGCCGCTGAGAACTGCGTTCAATATCACACTACTCTTGATGTCAATATGACCCAGCTTTTGAAAACCACGCTTAGGATGCGACCAGACCGAATCCTTGTTGGTGAAGTTCGGGGTAGTGAAGCGCTGGATTTACTCGATGCCTGGAATACAGGTCATGAGGGTGGTGCTGCTACTTTGCATGCCAATAACTGTCTTGCTGGACTTCATCGTTTGAAATCACTAATTACCCGTAACCCCTCCGCCCCTTCTGAAATTGAACCTTTAATTGGTGAGACGGTTCATTGCGTGGTGCATATCGCAAGAACCCCGCAAGGACGCAGAGTTGAAGAAATCATATCGGTTAAAGGATATGAAAACGGTCATTACAACATAGAACAACTTATTTAAGGAGAATAGGTATGAACCAAGCAGTCAATATTAATTATCGAAATCTATGGATGATGGGAGCGATTGTTTTATTGCTTCTGTTAATAACACATCCTGCATGTGCATCAAGTGCAGGTGGAGGATTACCTTTTGATTCCTATCTAACCAAAATACAAAAATCCATTACAGGACCATTTGCCTTTACTGCTGCAATTATTGGTTTGGTTGGTGCAGGAGCCACGCTGATTTTTGGTGGTGAGATGAATGGTTTTTTGCGAACCCTTCTCTTTATTGTACTTGTGCTTTCATTCTTGGTTGCAGCACAAAATACCATGACAGCAATTACAGGCAAAGGAGCCGAAATTGCTAAACCTTCAGTCTCAAAAATAGCTATGGAGACACAGCCATGAGTCTTCGTAGCATTCCTATACGCAGATGTGGTAACCGCCCAAGTCTTTTTATGGGTGGTGACCGCGAGCTGGTTATGTTTTCTGGATTACTTTCAGCAATCTTAATATTCGCAGCACAAGATTGGCTTGCCGCACTTTTTGGCTTTGCCCTTTGGTTTTTATCTTTAAAAGGTTTAAGGCTTATGGCAAAAGCCGATCCTAAAATGCGCGCCGTTTATCTGAGACAAAGAGGCTATCAGGCCTATTACCCAGCACGTTCAACCCCTTTTCGTAATAATAAAGGGGGTTATTTATGATTGAGTTCATTACCTTTTTAATCAGTATTACTGGGCTGTTGCTATTAGGTATTTTGTTTAGCACTGCTAGAATGAAAAGTCGTAAACACCATGTCAAAAAACATCGAAGTCATACAGCAGGATTAGTTGATTTACTAAATTATGCTGCGGTAGTCGATGATGGCGTAATTATCGGTAAAAATGGATCGTTTATGGCAGCCTGGCTTTATCAAGGTGAAGATATTGCTAACACTACCGATGAAGCCCGTGAAATGATGGCTTTTAGAATCAATCAGGCAATGACCTCCATGGGTAATGGCTGGATGATTCATGTAGATGCCATAAGACGTGCTGCTCCTGGTTACAGTGAGTGCAGTGCTTCATACTTTCCCGATCCTGTGTCGAAGGCTGTTGACGAAGAAAGAAGGCAATACTTTGAAAGTATAGGTGCTTTGTATGAAGGCTATTTTGTTATCACACTAACCTGGTATCCACCTGTATTGGCCCAAAAGCGTTTTGTTGAATTGATGTTTGATGATTCAGGGGAGAAATTAAACCACAAAGAAAAAACCCATCAATTGATTGAAACCTTCAAGCAATCGTGCAGAAACTTTGAGTCACGTATGAGCGCAGCAATTCACCTGGAAAGGTTAGGCTCAGAAATACTCAGCAATGAAAACCATAAAGTCACTCAGGATAACTTTTTAAGACACATTCAATATTGTGTCACGGGAATTAACCATCCTGTTAATCTGCCTAAAAATCCAATTTATCTGGATGCACTCATAGGCGGTCAGGAATTAATCCCAGGTATAACACCCAAAATTGGCCGAAAGTTCATTCAGTGTGTTGCTATTGAAGGATTCCCTATGGAGTCTTACCCGGGTATTTTAACACTGTTGACTCAATTACCTGTGGAATATCGCTGGAACTCTCGCTTCATATTCATGGATCCTCATGAAGCTGTAGCCCATTTCACTAAATTCCGTAAAAAATGGAAACAAAAGGTCAGAGGCTTTTTTGACCAAATGTTTAATACTAACTCCGGTATCGTTGATGAAGATGCACTCAGCATGGTTAATGACGCGCAAGCAGCTATTGCCGAAACCAATTCAGGAATGGTGGGTCAAGGCTACTATACATCCGTCGTTGTATTAATGGATGAGGATAGAGCAAACGTTGAGAAAGCCGCACTATTTATCGAAAAGAATATCAATGCGCTAGGCTTTAGCGCACGAACAGAAACCATTAATACCATGGATGCCTATATGGGCAGCCTACCAGGCCATGGTGTTGAAAACATCAGACGGCCTCTAATGAATACCATGAATCTGGCGGACTTGTTGCCAACATCCAGCATTTGGACTGGTGAACATAAAGCGCCCTGCCCACTGTTTCCGGCTCATTCACCGCCTTTGCTGCACTGTGTCACCAGCGGTAATGCCCCATTTCGTCTGAATCTTCATGTCAGAGACTTAGGTCATGGCATTATGTTTGGTCCCACACGCTCTGGTAAATCAACCCATCTTGGTTTATTGGCATTATCCTGGCGTCGATATAAAGATGCGCGTATTTATTCTTTTGATAAAGGCATGTCTATGTATCCGACCTGTAAGGCAACAGGTGGGGAGCATTTCACCATTGCAGACAAAGACTCTCGCCTTGCCTTTGCACCCTTGCAGTTTTTAGAGACGAAAGCAGATAGAGCCTGGGCTATGGAGTGGATTGATACGATTCTAGCTTTGAATGGTTTGAATACCACACCAGCTCAGCGCAATGAAATCGGCCATGCCATTCTAAGCATGCACCAAAGTGGCTCTAAAACCTTATCTGAATTTGTCATGACGATTCAGGATGAACCCATTAGAGAAACGTTAAAGCAGTACACCATAGATGGGTTAATGGGGCATTTATTGGATGCAGAAAGTGATGGGCTTGGCTTGTCTTCCTTTATGACCTTCGAAATCGAGCATTTAATGGGATTAGGTGAAAAATTTGCATTGCCTGTATTGCTTTATCTCTTTAGGCGTATTGAAACTTCATTAGATGGCCGCCCCACCCTCATCTTGCTTGATGAAGCCTGGTTGATGTTGGCGCATCCTGTATTTAAAAGCAAAATTGCTGAATGGCTTGATTCCATGGCTAAGAAAAACTGTGTGGTGTTTATGGCAACCCAACATTTATCACATGCTGCCAACTCTGGAATCTTAGATATTATTGTTGAATCAACTGCCACCAAAATCTTTTTACCAAATTTGTATGCAAGAGATCCTGAAACCCGCCTCATTTATGAGCGCATGGGCTTAAATCCACGCCAGATTGACATCATAGCAGCGGCCCTTCCCAAACGTGATTACTACTATGTCAGTGAAAAAGGCCAGAGGCTTTATCAATTGGCGTTAGGACCTTTGGCCTTGGCGTTTGTAGGTGCAACAGATCCCGATTCGATTGCGCGTATGAAGCAATTGGAATTGAAGTATGAAGATGAGTGGGTCTCTCAATGGCTTTCAGAAAAAGGTATTCCTTTGGCTCAGTACGGAGAAGCAGCATGAAAAAAAGTGTAACGAATAACCCCTACCTCAGCGCCAGACGAGCATGGAATGTTCATACCGCAGGACTTATGAAATCCCTACAAGTTTGGCAGTTGGTTGGCTTAAGTAGTCTCTTAATCGCATTGGCAGCAGTTGGTGGACTCATCGCAATAGGTAGTCAATCTAAGTTTATCCCTTTGGTGTTTCAACAAGATGCCAATGGCAACACCTTATCAGTTACTCGTGCTGATAGAGTTGGTGAGGCAAGCATTGATGATTATCGTGCTGCAGCTGCCCATTTTATTGAAAACATACGCATGGTAAGCCTTGATGTAGAACTACAAAAGAAAGCTGTATTTCAAGTGTATTCCTATTTAAATGCCAATGATGCAGCCCTTGCCAAGGTTCAAGAATTCTACAGCGACAAACAGCAATCTAATCCTTTTGAAAGAGCTGCCTTTGAGATTGTGAGCATTGACATACGTTCAGTGCTTCAAGAATCAGATGAAACCTGGCAAGTTGATTGGATTGAAACAGTGAGAAATCGTGATGGCACGCTTAAGGAAAAGCCTCGCATGATGAAGGCGATGATTACGATGTATCAGGAGAATGAAGTCAATGATGTTACCAGTGAGTCAATTTTAAAAAATCCCCACCTGATTTATGTGCGTGATTTTAACTGGTCCTACGAATTAAAGCATGGAGAACAGCAATGAAAAGAATAATGCAGCTATTTTGTTTATTAACACCGCTCACAAGTTTTGCATTGGATAACACTATTCTGGCCGAGCATTATTTTTCGGATACTGTACCCAAGCTATCGAGTCAGGAAAAACAAGGTTTAGATATTGCAGAGCGTACACAAAAAGGAGAAAAAACAAGTAAACCTTTCGCTTCGGCTGATGGTTCAGTCAGTTTTATTTATGGATCAGGGCAAATCAGGGTAGTTTGTGCGCCTTTACAAGTGTGTGATATTGCCCTTCAACCAGGTGAGCAGTTTAACGACATGAACGTCGGTGACCCACGTTTTGTTGTTGAACCATCTGTCACAGGATCTGGGGCTATGCAACAAATCCATCTGCTAATAAAACCTAAAGATGTAGGGCTTGATTCTTCTTTGGTAGTCACCACAGACAGAAGAACATATCACTTTAGATTAAAGTCAGATAGAACCGAATTTATGCCTTACATTTCGTTTACTTATCCTGATGAAGCCAAAGCAAAATGGCAGTTACTACAACACATTCAGGCTGAAAGAAGAAAAGTAGATACCTTACCAGAAACCAATGAATATCTTGGCTCCCTTAACTTCAATTATCGAATTCAAGGCAATACCCGGTTTAAGCCAGTTAGAGTTTATAACAATGGTGTCAAAACGATTATTGAGATGCCAAGAACCATGGCTCAAAGTGAAGCGCCCGCTCTGCTAGTTTTAAGAGCTCGAGGACTATTTAAAAAATCTGAGTCCGTCATGGTCAATTATCGCCTTCAGGGTTGCCGTTACATCGTGGATGGGGTTTTTGATAAAGCCATATTGGTTATCGGTAGCGGCTCCTCTCAAGAAAAAATTACTATTACAAGGTGCTGAAGATGAAAAAATTAAGTTTTTTGTTGCTTGCTGTCTTGTTATCAAGCTGTGCCAGCATGCGTTATGGCAATTTCACTCAAATGCCTCAAGGCAAAGATGCTTATTTGGCGGCAGATGCAGCCACTCAATTAACGCGAGTATATCCACCTGCTCAAAATACATTTTGTATTGGCCAAAGAGTAACAGATGGCTTTGGCTTAAGTCTTATTCAAAACTTGAGAAAAAAGGGTTATGGCATCAATGAAAATCAATGCCCTAAGAATAAAGCTAATTTTTTCTATGTGCTTGATGAGCTTAAACCTCAAAGTTATCGAGTAAGCCTTTTTGTAGGAATGCAAACATTGAGCCGTCTGTATGCAAAAAGCCATGAAAATATCATCCCTGTCAGCGCATGGACTCATAAGGAATAAGAACTATGAATCAAAATAATGATTATTTGTCACCAGATAATTCACCGCAAAAGCTTCAAACCGCAGGAGTAAAACGTGTAAATAATGTGCCACTAATGATTGCAATTGGTATTTTAACTCTTTTTGTGGTGCTCATCGCATTTGTTGCCAATAAACGAGCTAATGCGCAAAACCAGCCACCAGAAATAGTGAAGGTTAAAAACCCAAAGAAAAATACCATGAGCCTTGCCAATGACGTGGTAGGAAACCATAAATCAGCAGTAATTCCGCCCCAGAGTGTCACGATAGCTAACAGTGAAACAACCCCTTTGCCCATTCCTGAGCAACTTCCACATAAAGAAGATACTCTGACACAAGATGTATCTGAAGCTGAAATCGAGCGCATTCGTCAGGAAAAAACTCAAGAATTTGAAGAGGCTGTCAAAGCTAAGACATCCGTAATGGTCGATAACCCACGATTGAATAATCGCGACACTACCAAAACGTCGATGAATAGCAATGAGATGGCATTAAACATCGACCCTTCATTAGCGTTTAAAGAGCAGCTCGCATTATTACAAGGCAGGCAGCCCAAACCCATACCACAAACTTTAGGTGGTGAAGAAAATGAAATGCGCTGGCATTTAAATTCAACACTTCAAAGCCCAAACAGTCGATACGAACTAAGAGCTGGTAGTGTAATTCCAGGGGTAATGATTAGTGGCATTTCCTCAGAATTACCAGGCCAAATCATAGCTCAGGTCTCACAAAACGTATATGACACCGCTACCGGAAAATATCTTTTAATACCTCAAGGAACCAAAATATTGGGACTATATTCCAGTGATGTCCCTTTTGGTCAGAACTCTGTATTAGTGGCATGGCAACGCCTGGTTTTTCCAGATAGTAAGGCCTTGGATATTGGCTCTATGCCTGGTTCTGATAGTGCTGGATATGCCGGATTTCGCGATCAGGTAGATCATCATTATGCGCGAATTTATGGTTCAGCACTTTTAATGTCAGGCATTATTGCTGGCATTACTTATAGCCAAAATACCAATCAATCTAACCAATTCGGTTACGCCCAGCCCACAGCTGGCAGCGTCATGAGTCAGGCTTTGGGGCAACAGTTGGGCGAGGTCACTTCGCAACTGGTTTCAAAAAACCTGAATGTGTCTCCCACCATCAATGTTCGACCAGGTTATCGTTTCAATATCATCGTGGTGAAAGATTTAACGTTTAAACAGCCCTATAGGCAATTTGCTTATTAATGAAGGAGAATGTCATGAAATATAGAATCATGTTTATTTATTTCTGGGGGTTACATGCTTTTGCAAGCGGAGCACCCGTGTTTGATGCAGTTAATTGGCTACAAAATGGAAAAATACTTGCAACTCAAATTAGCGAATATAAAACTCAAGTAGATCAATACAAAAATCAAATGGATCAGTATCAAAATATGTTGGAAAACACCAAGTCACTAACTTCCTTTGAATGGGATAATGCCAACTCGGTTATTAATAATTTGCTTGAGTCGACTGATACCATTGATTATTACAAGCAGGAAGCTGGCAGCCTCCAAGGGTACCTTGACCGATTCCAAAGTCAGGAATACTACCAAAAGACTCCGTGTTTTAATGGTAATGGCCAATGTTCTGCTGAAGAACTTAGAAAAATCAAACAAAGCAGATTAGCGGCTTCTGTTGCTGAAAAGCGATCCAATGACGCCATGCTTAAAGGGATTGATAAACAACAACAGAGCTTAAAAAATGATTCTGCAAAGCTGCGTACTTTGCAATCTCAAGCACAAAATGCTGCAGGCCAAAAACAGGCTCTTCAAGCAGCTTCTCAATTAGCTAGTAATCAATCCCATCAATTGCTTCAAATCCGAGGCGTGTTATTAGCACAGCAGAATGCTCAGGCAGTCAAAGATGCAGCGAGTGCTAACAAGGAAGCGATACAGACTGCAGGGGATGAACAGTTTAGATCAGGTAAATACCATAAAAGCTCAGGAAAAAAATGGTAGCCCATCATATGAAGGAGAGGAAAATGAAAGTCTTATGCTTATCAATTATGGTTGTTACATGTGTTCTGTCAGGTTGCGACAGTGCTGAAACCAAAGCTCAGAAAAAGGCTGAGCACTTGGCAACACTCACCTGTAGCAGCTCAAGAGAGGGTCGAACTCAAGAAGAACTGCAAGCTATTGGTGATGCGTGTTTCCGAGGGGGTAGTTACTCCAAAAGCTCTGGACAGACGTGGTAATGCTATGAATAAAAAAATATTCCCCTATGTAATTGCGTTTGGTTTATTTGGGTTTTCTGCTTGCTGCCATGCCAAAGGGCATGGCATGGATAGTCGTGATTTACTGGATAATATTTTACAGCGATTTGCCAGCACATCTGCACTGTGGAGCAAAACCATGTTGAGTTACGCCAGGTATCTTTTCTGGTCCTTGGCCTCAATTAGTATGGTGTGGACATACGGCTTGATGGCATTACGTAAAGCAGACATTCAAGAATTCTTAGCTGAAACGGTACGTTTTTTTGTAGTTGTCGGTTTTTTCTATTGGATTTTAGACAATGGACCTGCAATTGCAAAAGCAATCATAGACTCCATGCGACAACTTGCGGCAAAGGCTTCTGGAATTAATGAGCATGTCTCTCCTTCTGATATTGTGGATGTTGGGTTTGATATTGTCTCAAAAGCTATAGACAGCTCATCTATCTGGTCCCCTGCAGCAACTACCGTTGGTTTGCTCGTTGCAGGGGTTATTCTGATTATTCTAGCTTTAGTCAGTATTAACATGCTCATTATCTTAATCACCGCCTGGATCTTAACTTATGGTGGCATTGTTTTATTAGGGTTTGGTGGTGGCCGTTGGACGCAGGATATTGCGATTAACTACTACAAAACTGTGTTGGGTATTGCATTACAAGCTTTTGCCATGATTTTGATTATTGGTATCGGTAAATCTTTTGTAGATCAATATTACGCAGCGATGTCTGAAAACATCATGCTCAAAGAAATGTTTGTCATGCTGGTTGTTGCCGTACTATTGCTAGTTCTTATTGATAAAATTCCACCTGCTTTAGCTGGCATTGTGTCAGGAGGTGGTTCTGGCGGTGGCGGTGGACTAGGTCTTGGTGGGGCTATGGGAGCCGCAGGAATTGCAGGTGCTGCCATGGCAGGTGCAGCAGGCACTGCACTTGCCCAAAGTGGTGGTGGATTATCCGCACTTAATGCCGCGTTTAAAGCAGCCAGTCAATCAACCAATTCTGGTGACACAAGTACACTGTCTGGAATGGATAAAGGCTCCAAAACTGGTGGTTTAGCTGAAGCGATGGGAACTGCTGCCAAATTTGCATGCTCTTTTGGATCACATTTAGCCTCAGGAACTATGGATGTTGCTCGTGAGAAAGCGAACACGATTAAAGAATCAATTGCTGAAAAAATCGCTGACACAACGGGTGGGAAAATTGCTGAAGCAATCCAAAACAAGGCGAATTCATCCACTTCTGAAACGCAAGAATCCAACGCGCAAAATATTTTATCCATGGGCACACCTGCGGGTAGTCTTAGTTCAGGATTTGAGGCATCAGATGAGGTGAATCAGTTTGTAAACCAAAAGGCATCTGGAGAGAGCCAATGAGCCAAAACAAACCTAATAAAGCCATAGGTCCTCAAATCAGAGAAAAAAATCACGGCAAGATAAATAGAACGTTGGTCTTATTAGTGATTTGTTCTTTCTTAATCAGCATGCACATTGGAACTCAGTTTTTCGCGCATCAATTTCACTATACTGATGCCCTTGGAGGGACATTCGCACCTATTTATATGCCTTGGCAGATTTTTATCTGGGCTATTAAGTATCAACCCTATTACCCAGATTCTTTTAATGCTGCCTTTGGTCTCATCGTTATGATGGGTTGTCTGTTTTTAATGATGATCGTGTTGGCTTCCAAGTATTTAAAAAAGAACAATGTGAGTGATTACCTCCATGGTTCAGCCAGGTGGGCTAATTGGGAGGACTTAAACAGTGCAAGCCTCATTGGACATGATGAAGGAGTTTATGTTGGTGCGTTTGAAGATGACAAAGGAGCAATTCATTATCTACGCCATAATGGGCCTGAGCATGTTTTAACGTATGCACCAACGCGCTCAGGCAAAGGTGTTGGCCTTGTGATTCCAACCCTTCTATCGTGGAAACACTCCTGTGTTATTACCGATTTAAAAGGCGAGCTCTGGGCAATGACCGCTGGATGGCGACAAAAACATGCCACCAACAAGGTTATTCGATTTGAACCTGCAACGTTAAAAGGAAGCGCTCGCTGGAACCCTCTGGATGAAATCAGAGTGGGTACGGAATCAGAAGTGGGTGACGTACAAAATTTGGCAACTCTTGTGGTTGATCCCGATGGCAAGGGACTGGAAACGCACTGGCAGAAAACCTCACAAGCCCTTTTGGTTGGTTTTATTCTGCATGCCATTTACAAATTGAAAACCCAAGGAGAACCAGCCACATTTCCCAACATTGACCGCATGCTGGTTGATCCCAATATTAATATTGCCGACCTACTCATTGAAATGACTCAATACCCGCATATTGAGGGCAAAACCCATCCTGTTATTTCGGCCTCTGCCCGTGACATGATTGATAGGCCCGAAGAAGAAGCAGGTTCTGTGTTATCTACTTTAAAATCTTATCTGGCTCTATATCGCGATCCTGTGGTGGCGCATAACGTCTCTGCCTCAGATTTTTGCATCCGCGATTTAATGAACCAAGAATGTCCTGTGAGCCTCTATATCGTTACTCAACCCAATGACAAAGCAAGGCTTCAGCCTCTGGTTAGAGTCATGATTAACATGATAGTGAGACTATTGGCCGACAGAATGGAATTTGAGCGTGTGTCCGACGATAAAGGGTTATCTTATGTAAGTGCTAAAAAAACGTACAAACATCGACTACTTTGTATGATTGATGAATTTCCAAGCCTTGGAAAACTCGATATTCTGCAAGAGTCATTAGCCTTTGTTGCGGGTTATGGATTAAAGTTTTACTTAATTTGTCAGGACATTAATCAGCTTAAAAGCCGTGAACGTGGCTATGGCCCTGATGAAACCATCACTTCGAATTGCCATATCCAAAATGCTTATCCTCCAAACCGAGTTGAAACGGCAGAACATCTTTCCAAACTGACAGGACAAACGACGATTGTTAAAGAACACATCACCACCAGCGGCAAACGCTTTTCTACGTTCTTAAATCAAATATCAAAAACTGTTCAGGAAATATCGAGACCTCTTTTAACCGTTGATGAGTGCCTGCGTATGCCAGGACCTAAAAAAGATGCTAATGGCTTGATTGTTGAAGCTGGAGATATGGTCGTTTATGCAGCGGGCTTCCCTGCTATTTATGGTAAACAGCCACTTTATTTTAAAGATCCAGTCTTCATGGCTAGAGCATCTGTAGAGGCTCCTGCTCACTCAGATATTTTACGTGTTCGTTTAAGTGAAGATGAGGTGATCAGGTTATGAAAAAACTGTCCATCATAATCGCTATTTTTCTAATAAGTACTATTGCTGCAGGCATATTGTTCCATGCTATGGGCTTTAGGATAAACCTTACTGAATCCATTCCTGTAGGCTTATATCGCATCACCGGCACAGAGCCTCTCAAAAATGCTTATGTGATTTTTTGCCCAGATGATAGGCAATCTTTCAGACTAGCCAAGAACAGAGGCTATATAGACCATGGTCTTTACTGTAATGGATATGGTTATTTAATGAAAAAAGTGGTGGCTGTATCTGGCGATATCCTCACTGTGACAAATGAAGGGGTTTTTGTGAATTACATGCTAATTCCCTATTCAAAACCAAAATTACAGGATGGTATGAACCGCTTTTTACCTCAATGGCAGGTAATGAATTACCAACTTCAAGAAGATGAAATCATGACGATGACCAGTCAAAGCGAATGGTCATTCGATGGTCGATATTATGGTCTTGTTCACACAAGACAAATCAAGGGAATGATCACACCCATATGGGTAATTAATAAACGGGAGAAAACCACATGAGTCATGAAACCGAGTTAATGGATGTGATTTCAGAAAAATTCGAGGATTTAGTAATCCCTGGCTTTCTTGTCGAAGTCAGTCCAATAGAGGCTGACATCATGGGAGCATTTTTTGAAGATGCACTCAATGAAGAAGACGCGATGGAGGCCATTTATGATTAAAATGCCGTATCATCAAGTTGTTGCCAATCAAATTATTGAAAGCCTGAAAGCAGGAACCGCTCCCTGGTTGAAACCATGGGAGCCAGGCATAGGCAATGGTCAAATTCCATATAATCCGATCACCGGAAAACATTATCGAGGAATTAATGCATTGTATTTAATGCTGAACCAAAATGATGACAACCGTTGGTTAACCTACAAACAAGCACAAAGTATGGATGCGCAAGTTCGCAAAGGAGAAAAAGGCACCACAATCCAATACTGGAAATTTCATGAAGAACAAACCAAACACGATGATGCGGGTTATCCTGTGCTTGATGAACATGGTAATCCATTAAAAGTGCAGGTGAATCTTGAACGACCTAAGGTGTTTTATGCAACGGTATTTCATGCTTCTCAAATTGATAATATGCCAGAACTCATTGCAAAAGAGCCAGATTGGTCCTTAATTGAAAGAGCAGAAAAGCTGTTACATAACTCTGGCGCTAACATTGAACATTCTGAAGCAGACAGAGCTTTTTACAGATTATCGACTGACAGCATCCATCTTCCACCAAAAGAACAATTTAAATCCACTGCGAACTATTATGCCACTGCCTTGCATGAGTTAGGACATTGGAGTGGTCATCCTTCAAGACTGGATAGAGATTTAGGTCATCCCTTTGGTTCAGATGCCTATGCCAAAGAAGAGCTTAGAGCTGAAATTGCAAGCATGCTTTTAGGTGCTGAACTTGGTATAGGCCATGACCCTTCTCAACACACTGCATATATCAAATCATGGATTCGTGTTTTGGAAGATGAGCCATTAGAAATATTCAGAGCATCCGCAGATGCAGAAAAAATAGTGAATCACTTGTGTGCTTTAGAACAAACCCAAGACATTCAAATAGCAGAACTTATTGAAATCAAGGATAGTAAACTAAAAGAGGAAGTCTTTATGGCGTCTGAAAACACCACTTCTGAAAAGGTCTGGTTAAGCATCCCCTTCAAACAAAAAGAGATTGCCAAATCCACAATAGGAAAACTCCCTGATGGAACGTCAGGCATTGCTTGGGATAAAGTGCAAAAATGTTGGTATGCAAATCCTGGTGTTCCTATTGAGAAAATCAAAGCCTGGCTTCCTGAACATCAAGTACTGTCTCAGGATAAAGCGCTTATACCAGCGGATGAATTTAAAACGGCATTGCTAAGCCTCGGTGCTATTGTTTCAGGAGAGCACCCGATTATGGATGGAAAACCTCATCGTATCTCCACAGAGGGTGATAAAAACGGTGAAAAAGCAGGATTTTATGTAACCCATTTAGATGGTATACCAGCAGGATATATTAAAAACAATCGAACTGGTGCTGAGCTTAACTGGAAATGTAAAGGTTACATTTTAACTGATGAACAGAAGGCAACGTTTAAGGCACAAGCGCTTGAACATCAACAAACTCGTCAACTTGAGCTTGAAGCAAAACAAAAAAGTACCGCATTAAGACTCCAACAAAAATTATCCATGATGACAGAGGTTGTGGAGCCCACGCCTTACATGCAGGCTAAAGGCATTGAGGTCCATTCTGGAGTATATACCGATAATGAAAAACAACTAACCTGCATCCCGGCAACGGATTGCGAAGGCACCCTCTGGACTATCCAATATATTTCTGAAGATGGCACCAAGCGATTTGCCAAAGACTCCAAAAAGGAAGCTTGCTTTCATGTATTAGGCGGGATAGAGAAGCTATCTGATGCACCGGTTATTGTGATTGCCGAAGGTTATGCAACCGCTGCAACCATAAAAGAAGCCACCGAACTGCCAGCTGTCGTTTCTGCCTTTGATTCCGGAAATCTTAAATCAGTGGCTAAGGCATTACATGAAAAATACCCCCATACCCCGATTATTATGGCAGCGGATGATGACAAGCACCTTGAGTTATCTCAAGGCATCAATCCTGGCAAAGAAAAAGCGTTAGAGGCTGCAAGTGCTATTAATGGCTTTATTGTTATACCGACTTTTGCACCCCATGAGCAGTCACTTCACCCTAAGAAATTTAGCGATTTTAATGATTTGGCAAACCACAGTAGATTGGGCTTTGAAGGGGTAAAACGTCAGATCAAACCCAAGGTTGAAAAAATTGCTAAAAGATGCAATCGACTGCACCAGTGGCGAGAAAGTAATGTCGTGCATATCGCTTAGATTTAATCTGATTAAGGCGGTGGTCATTAAATTTTTAATTACCGCCAAAAATGCATTCAACTCTTACTTACCCCTCATTTTAGATCAAATACTGAGCATTTGTAGCCCCAGCAATAAATTGTTCATTGCCTCGATAGTCCTTGACAGCCAACGATTACCCACATTTTTCGCCAAATTTAGACTGAAGGTCAATTAAATTTGCTATAGTGCTTATATTTTACAAATGAAAAGGATGAGGCATTGACTGGGATATTCATTGCGGCTGGATTCGCACTAATTTTGTTTTTCCTGGAAAGAGTGTTTCCTCTCAGGAAGCACAAAAGGGACACGTTTTCCCGTCTGACTGTCAATATTGCAGTTTCCATGACTACCTTTACAGTCGCTTTTCTGCTGATACGTCCGACGACAAGCTTTTTTCTCGGCTGGACCGCCAGCACGCCATTCGGACTAATACGGTGGCTTAGACTCACAGGGCTTCGGGAAACTTTGGTCGGCTTTTTACTGTTGGATCTTAGCTTCTATTATTGGCATATTACCAACCACAAAATTCCGTTCCTGTGGCGCTTTCATAATGTACACCATATGGATCCCGACCTTGATGTTTCCACAGGTTTTAGGTTTCACCCAGGTGAGGTGGCGCTTTCCACTATCTTTCGAGCTATTCAAGTGGCACTCATCGGCGTATCGGCGAGCACTTTTGTGATTTACGAAGCCATATTTCAGATTGGTACTTTTTTCCATCATTCAAACCTGCGCCTTCCGTTGCGTTTGGAACGGGTACTGAGCCTTATTTTCGTAACACCGAGGATGCATGGCATTCATCACTCTAATTTCAAAAAGGAGACAGATTCGAACTACTCCGTTGTTTTTTCGGTTTGGGACAGGTTACACCGGACAATCGGCTTAGGTATATCCCAGGAAGAAATTGATATCGGAGTTCCTGGATATGCGATGAAAAAAGATAACCACTTAAAACAAGTAATGATATTACCGTTTGCCCAACAGCGGGAATATTGGAAGGACGAATCTGGTCATAAACGATTATCCAGGGGAGAAGAGATACGACGCCGAGTCCAGTGGCTGGCAGAATAGGAGCAAAAATGAATATTTTTACGGCATTTGGGCTCTTTATTGTAGGGCTTGTCTTAATACTTTATTTTGCTGAGAAACTGGTGAAAGGAGCTGTGGGAACTTCTGGAGGTTTTGGGATATCTACCTTTTTCATTAGCGTCGTTTTTATAGGTTTTGACCCGGAAAACTTAGCTGTTGGAGCAGTCGGTACTTTTAACGATATGGCTGGTATTGCTTTAGGTTCTATCATTGGCGCTGCGATGGTAGCTATAGCACTGGCGTTTGGTATTACTGCATTCATTGCACCCATGCAATTTAAACGAACACCAAAGCAGATACTCATTTTACCTAATCTTGCCATTCTTCTGTTAGGCCTGTTATCACTTGATGGTGAACTTTCAAGAATTGACGGCCTGATTTTATTTGCCAGTTTTATTTTCTCCGTAATTTATCTCTTATGGCTTAATAAAAAAGGGTATGACATCAAACCATCTCATGAACTTTCTGAAACCATTGCTTCGGCTAAAAAAGAGCATCGATGGAAAGCCTTTGGACTCTTGTTTCTTTCTCTTGCAGCCATTATTGTCGGTAGTGAGTTCATCGTTATGGCATCTAAAACCATGATTCGTTATTTTGGACTTTCCGGTACCTTTTTCGGAATGATTATTCTGGCTTTTTTAGTCAGCATTGAAGAAATAGCACGAGAATTGCCTGCAGCACTTAAAGGAAGATCTGAGATAAGCTTTGGTAATGTGGTCGGCTCAATTTTTGCGTTTTTCCTGTTTAATGCGAGTATTATTTCCATGATAAAACCTGTAATGGTTAATCAACAAACATTGTTTTTTTACCTACCTTTTTGTTTATTCACCATGATTGTAATTTCCCTTTTCATGCTAACGCAAAGAATATCGCGATGGATGGGTGGAAGCCTGGTTATTTTGTATTTAATCTTTGCCACAGTAGGTTATTTTTTAAATAATATGCAGTGAAATAATTCTTAGGAGACATAAGCAGCATGAGCGAAAAAAATATCAACCCATTTAATCAGTTCGCACAAGATTATGATCAGTGGTTTGACCAACATCAAGCTGTTTTTAAGTCAGAGATTGCAGCGCTTAGGAAAGTCATGCCAAAATCCGGCGAAGGACTGGAAATTGGTGTGGGCTCAGGACGATTTGCCGCGGCGCTTGGAATAAAAACTGGCATTGAACCTGCCAAGAAATTAGGTGAAATTGCTAAATCTCGGGGTATTAATATCTATGATAGGTGTGGCAGAATCCCTGCCATTTGCAACTAATCAATTTGATTATATTTTATTTAATACAGTAGTCTGCTTTCTTGATTCTCCCCAAAAAGCGTTCAGCGAGGCAAAACGTGTCCTTAAATCAAATGGCGTGTTAATCATTGGTATGATTGATAAAAACTCGCCATTAGGCCGTTTGTATGAGACCCAAAAAATGGATAATTCTTTTTACCAGAATGCCCATTTTTATCCAGTAGATGAATTGATGGCATTAATCAATCAATTGGGATTTTCAAAGAAAGAGGTTTATCAAACTATTTTTTCTCCGCTGGATAAGATTGTTACGCCAGAACTCGTTAAACCAGGGTGTGGAGAGGGTGGATTTGTTGTTATCAAAGCAATTAATAGGTTTTATGACGTTGATAGCGGTATTAGTTAGTGGCTATAATGCTTAATGATTGTATTGATATAAAATGAACTAAAAAAGATGAATAAAGAGAATACTAAAATTCATTGGGAAAGTATTTACACTGAAAAACTTCCTCAAAATGTAAGCTGGTACCAACAAGAACCGACTATTTCATTAAAAATTATCCGGTGTTTCAGCGATAAAAATGCGCGAATCATTGATGTTGGCGGTGGTGCATCCATTCTAGTTGATCACTTACTGAAATCAGGATATTCAAATCTTGCAGTATTGGATATATCCGGTCAAGCGATTGAACATGTAAAAAATAGACTTTCCGACCAGGCAACAACGATCGAATGGTTTGAGAAAGATATTACTGCATTTATACCTCCTCATACTTATGATATCTGGCATGATCGCGCCGTTTTTCATTTTTTGACAGACATAAAATCAAGGCAATTGTACGTTAATGTACTCAAAAATACTGTAAAATCAGGTTCGCATATTATTATTGCAACATTTGCTAAAGACGGTCCCCAAAAATGCAGTGGACTTGACATCGTTCAATATGATAATCCCTCCATACAGCATGAGCTTGGTAATGAATTTATCTTATTAGACAGTCAATTTGAGATGCATATTACTCCAGCGGGAAAGGAACAACGTTTCATTTATTTTGTTTTTCAACGTAAATAATATTTTTTGCAGTCAATGCATTGGAAAAGAGTCAAACTCGCATGGTAAAAACAGCATTAAATAATGATGAGCCAGTTCAGATATAATGCTAAGTGGTTATTTAAAAGGATTGCGGTTAGTAGTTCCATTCACGCAAAAATTTACTGCTTATCAATATAGAACTTTATGGAATTGGGGCACATGAAAATTTTTATTGGAATATCAAAAAAATAAGGGGAGCATGACTCGCATGAAGCATATCAGACTGTCTAAAATAGAAAAAATGAGCCTTTTTAAGGTTATTCTTACTGTTATTTTTTTCTTCACAGAAATAAACGCCTATGCAGGCATGGAATCCTATCATATTAAATATCATAAAGATTCCAAAATAAAAAATGTATCTTTATCCAATATCGAGATATTAATAGAGTTCCATCGTAATGGAAATTCAATTGGGAGAATTACTACAAAAACAAGTAATACTCAAGATATTAAGATAGATAACACCTATGGAAAAAATTTGATTATTCATATCCTATCAATGAATATAGATGGAAAAAGGATAAGATGCTGGGGTGTATCAACACGTAAAACAAATACCATTGAGATTCAGTGTGATAAAGTTGTTTCATTGAAAAAGATGGAAGAAGAAACTAAGCCCTTTGATTCAATTAATTGAGAAAGGAATGCGACAAGCAATAATTCTCCTCAGTTCTTTTGATTATGTCTTTTGGTTTTAAAACCCCATGACTTAGAAAGAATAAAAAAATCCAGGATTGCTGAGCTAAAATACTGACTATTGACACAGAGAATCATGTAGCATGACACTATAAAGCACTAAAATCATCAGGGAAAAAACCAAAATGACAAATAAAATTCGCGGTAAAGTAAAATGGTTTAATGAAGGCAAGGGCTTTGGCTTTATTGAAAGTAGTGGCAAGGATTATTTTGTCCATTTCAGTGCCATACAAAGTAACGGTTTTAAAACCCTTCCCGAAGGGGCAACCGTTCTGTTTAAAGTAGGCAAAGGACAAAAAGGGCCGCAAGCAGAGGACGTTGAACTCGTTAAATAATTAAATAACCAAATCAAGGAGGAAGGAAGGTGAATAAACGAATTGCTTTAGTAACGGGAGGAACTGGTGGCATTGGAACAGCCATATGTCAAGAAATGCAAAACCTCAATTATCAAGTGATTGCTTGCTACTTCAAACATGGCCATCACGAATTAGCAAGAGAATGGCAGAAAAAACAATCCATGCAAGGATTTGATATCGACATTGCCTATGCGGATATTTCTTCCTTCAATGATTGTGAAAAATTAACGGATTTGGTGATAGAGAAGTACGGCAAAATTGACGTTCTAGTTAATAATGCAGGCATTACTCATGATGCCAGCTTGAAAAAAATGACACCGGAACAATGGCAAGAAGTCATTAATGCTAATTTAAATAGCGTTTTTAATATGACGAAAACCGTATTATCCAACATGCTGGATAATGGTTATGGGCGTATTATCACAATCTCCTCCATTAATGGGCGCAAAGGGCAGTTCGGACAATGTAATTATGCCGCCAGTAAATCGGCGTTATATGGTTTTACCAAAAGCCTGGCGCAAGAAGTCGCAAAGAAAGGAATTACCGTGAACACGGTCTCCCCTGGCTACATTAATACGGAGATGCTTGCCGCGATGAGGGATGATGTTTTAGAAGCCATTGTCGCTCAAATTCCTGTGGGGCGATTAGGCAAACCTCAGGAAATTGCTCGGGTCGTTGCTTTTCTTGCTGATGAACAAAGTGGCTTTATCACGGGTGCTAACTTTGATATCAATGGTGGACAATACATGTAATTACTAAATGACCAAGAATACTTTTAAAGAAAAAATGACTTTTGGTTTATTAGCCCTTAATATTGTAGCCGCTATCCACATAAAGAGTCTGACCAGTGATGGAGGCGGCTTTATCGGATACCAAAAATGAGGCTGTTTCACCAATGTCCTCTATTGTAACCAGTTGATGCAAGGGCGCTTCCTTTGCTGCCTGTTCCATCAGCGTATCAAAATCAGCTAAACCTGAGGCTGCACGAGTGCTTATTGGCCCTGGAGAAATGGCATTGACTCGAATCTTTTTACTGCCAAGTTCCATGGCGAGATAGCGTACTGAGGTTTCCAAAGCCGCTTTAACAGGCCCCATGAGATTGTAATTTTTGACCACTTTTTCGGCACCATAATAACTCATGGTTATGATACTCCCTCCATCGACCATCAGTGGTTCAGCGGCTTTTGCCAATCGGATGAGCGAATGACAAGAAATATCCATCGCCATCATGAAGCCGTCTTTCGAGCAATCGACAACACGACCCTGTAAATCAGTTTTTGGTGCAAAGGCAATCGCATGGATAACAAAATCAAGACGACCCCAGCGGTCTTTTATTTTCTGAAATAGGGCATCAAATTGTTCCTTATCCGTCACGTCCAAAGGCATAACAATAGGAGATGACACTTTTTCAGCCAAAGGCTGTACATAGCCCCTGGTTTTCTCATTTTGATAGGTGATTGCCAATTCGCTGCCCGCTTCATGCAATGCTTTAGTACAACCCCAGGCGATGGAGTACTCATTGGCAATTCCAACAATCAATCCTTTTTTATTCTCCATCAGCTTTTACTCCCGTTTGACGCTCAAGAAGTGACATGGTATGAATTGCCATCATGCGCTCTTCGTTAGCTGTAACAACCCGTGTTTCAAAAGGTTTAAGAAATTTCAAATGACGCAAGATAGTGTTTCGCACAAAGGCTGAGTTCTCACCAATACCGCCCGTAAACACGATGGCATCCATCCCACCCAGGGTTACTGCCATCATCCCCATGAATTGGGCAGCTTTAAGGCAGAAATAATCTAATGCAAATTGTGCCCTTGTATCCTCACTGTCTTGCAAGATTTTCACATCATTGCTTAAGCCTGATAAGCCAAGAAGTCCAGATTCATTATAAAGAAGACGCTCAACCTCATCGGTAGATAAGCCTAAATGACGCATCATAAACGTCACAGCGCCGGCATCAAGGCTCCCACAACGAGTTCCCATGGGTAATCCATCCAAGGCAGTCATGCCCATCGTCGTATCAATACTTACTCCATTACGCATCGCGCACAAACTTGCTCCATTGCCAAGATGGGCCGCAATAAGCCGTCCCTCAACTAATGACGGCTCATATCGCCGCAAGGTGTGAACAATCCATTCATACGATAATCCATGAAACCCATAACGACGAACACCTTGCTCCCTTATCTTTTGTGGCAATGCATACTCGGTGAACAAAGCCTTATGATGGGCATGAAACGCTGTATCAAAACAAGCAATTTGAAGTACCTCTGGCTTCAGAGTACTGATGAGCTCAATGGCTTTGAGATTATGGGGTTGATGTAAAGGAGCCAATGGGGCTAATGCCCATAATTTCTGCATGACATGTGGATTGACTATCACACTGTTTTTAAAGAGGGTCCCGCCATGGACAACGCGATGAGCAATTGAAGTCACCTGCCATTGTTCACTCCACTCCTCAATCCAGTCCCAAATACGGCATAAAGCCTCTTCGTGCGAGCAATTATCAGAAAGTATTTTTTTGTCAGCCTGCTTATTCTCAGGGTTTAGTATGGCATCGGTGGTTATAAAGGAAGGTCTCCCGCCAATATCAGCCACCTTCCCTTGAACTAAAAGTTGTGGGTTTAATTGTCTTGAAAAAAGCTGAAATTTGACGCTGGAAGAGCCCACATTAATCACAAGAATACTGGCTGCTTTGATTGCAGTCATTTGATTCGTCCTTCCTTTCGAGCTGCCGCCAGTTTAACAGCCAGGGAACAAGAGAAAAGCCGCGTTCGAAGTGAGTCTGCTCGGCTCACCAGAATGATTGGAACACGAGCACCCAAAACAATTCCGGCAGCATCCGCATGACCTAAAAAAGTCAATTGCTTGGCCAAAATATTCCCAGACTCGATTTCAGGAACCAAAAGAATATCCGGATCGCCTGCCACAGAAGAAATAATCCCTTTTTCTTTGGCTGCCTCCTTGTTAATCGCATTATCAAAAGCCAAGGGACCGTCAAGAATGCCATCATTTATCTGTCCTCGGTCAGCCATTTTGCATAAAATGGAGGCATCGACAGTGGCTTGCATCTTAGGGTTGACGGTTTCGATGGCGGCCAGGATGGCTACTTTGGGCTTCTTGTCCTCGCCAAACAATACTCGCCAAAGATTAATGGCATTTTGGCAAATGTCCGCTTTGTCGGTGGCAGTAGGGGCAATATTAATCGCAGCATCTGTAATGATGAGTGGTTTGTGGTACGAAGGGATATCCATGACGTAGGCGTGACTCACACGATGTTGCGTGCGTAAGCCCGAGGCGGTGGGTACAATAGCCCCCATTAATTCATGAGTGCTTAATGAGCCTTTCATGATGGCATCAATCTCGCCGGAAGCTGCCAATTCGGCAGCCTTGCTTGCTGCGGCATCGCTGTGTTCTGTATCAATCGTTTCCCACTGTGATAAATCAATACTTGCTTCCAAAGCTGCAGTCTTCATCTTGACCAAAGGGCCAATCAAAATGGGAATAATGAGTCCTGTTTTTACCGCATCGTTCACCGCTTCCATGACACTCATACTAACCGGATGCACAATGGCCGTGCGAACAGCACTCATACAGCGACACGCTTTGATTATCGCCTCGAAGCGATCGTGGTTATGTATTTCTATAGACGGTAAATGAGTCCGTGCAACCCGTACTTTTTTCGTTGGCGCAAGCACGGTTGCCAAGCCCTCGATGACTGTTTCTCCGTGCTGATTTACACCCTTGCAATTAAAAATCACACGGGGCTTATTCGCACCCTTATCCTTGACGATGATGGTAATGGTGAGAGTATCCCCTAAACGCACTGGCTTTTTAAATTGAATGTCCTGTTTAAGATAAATGGTGCCTGGACCAGGTATAACAGTACCAAGAAGTGTTGAAATCAGCGAGCCAGACCACATGCCATGACCCACAATACCATGAAAAATATCGCTTTGGGCAAACACCGGATCCATATGAGCAGGATTCACATCACCCGACATGGCAGCAAATAAATTGATGTCGTCTTGAGTGAGTGTTTTACTTAGACTCGCTTGACGGCCCACCGTAAGCTCATCAAAAGTCACATTCTCAAGAAACTCCTTGTCCATTTTTCTTCCCTTTTATTTCTGCAGTACATAAGTACCTGGTGCAGCGGGTAGTGAGGTATTCATGACCAGTGGAGGGACGCGTTTTTTAGCCGATTGCTGCACTAACCAATCATGCCATTCTTGCCACCAGGAGCCTTCTTGTTGTTTTGCGATCGCAAGCCAACTCGCAGGATTGAGGTAAGCATCACCTTTCTTGCTCTCATGAACCCGATAAGAACGCCCCGGATGACCCGGTTCACTCACAATCCCTGCATTATGTCCGCCGCCGGTGAGAACGAAGGTAATGTCACCCTCCGTCATCAGGTGGATTTTATAAACAGATTGCCAAGGAGCCACGTGGTCTTTTTCAGTACTGACTGCAAAAATGGGCAACTGAATATTTTCAGCAGCCACTGGCTTCCCTTCCACGGTATAACGCCCTTCGGCAAAATCATTCTTTAAGAAGAGTTTTTCAAGGTACTCACTGTGCATTTTATAAGGCATTCGGGTGGCATCCGCATTCCAAGCCGTCAAATCAATCATCCCTCGCCGCATGCCATGCATGTAATCTTGAACCATTTTGGACCAAATTAAGTCATAGGCGCGCAACATCTGAAATGAACCGGCCATTTGCTTGGTATCGAGATACCCTTGCTCCCTCATCATACTTTTAAGAAAATCCACTTGACTTTCAGTTACAAAAAGCATTAATTCCCCGGCCTCAGTAAAATCCCCTTGGGCTGCCAAGAGCGTCAAGCTGTTTAAGCGCTCGTCCTTGTCTCTTCCCATCGCAGCTGCCGTAATCATAGCCAAGGTACCCCCTAAGCAATACCCCATCAGATTGATTTTGGTTCCTGGCAAAAGAGTCGATACTGCATCAAGTGCAGCCATAGCGCCTTGCCGATAATAATCATCCATCCCCAAATCACTATCTTCTTTGTCAGGATTGCGCCAGGAAATGATAAATACCGTGTGTCCTTGCCTTACAAGCCACTTCACCAAGGAGTTCTGTGGCGATAAATCCAAAATATAATATTTCATAATCCAGGCGGGTATGATGAGTATCGGCTCTTTATATACCGTCTTGGTTTGGGCTTCATATTGAATCAATTCCATCAAATGATTTTGGAACACCACTCGCCCTGGCGTAACGGCCACGTCTTTTCCTGGAATAAAATGTTCAGAGCCCGTAGGCGGTGCACCCGTTAGCTTTTCTAACCAATCCTCGAGCGCGATTTGGCTGCCTTGGATGAGATTAAGTCCCCCAGTACGCATGGCTTCATGAAATAAATCAGGATTAGACCAAACAAAATTAGAAGGGGATAGGGCATCAAGGCATTGGCGTGCCCAGAACGAAACGGTACGTTCCACTTGGTTGGGTAATCCTGGTACATCCGTTGTGGCACGTCGCCACCAATCTTCCATCTGCAAAAATCCTTCAGCGAATAACCGCCAAGGCATGGGCTGCCAACTGTCTTTTTTAAAACGCACGTCTTTACCATCCGCAGCACGCTCAACACAAACGATATTATTAATGCAATCCTTAGCATGCAAAACTGGATAAAAAGCAAGTTCCCACAAAACCCCAGGGGATTGAGCCAATTGCCAAAGCCAGGTGGAATAGGAAGAGCCGATGGCTGCAGGACTTATTCCTGCTGTCCATTTAGCCAAGTTGGCTTGCACTAATCGAGTGAAAAATGGAAAGACGCTGTCGGCAGTGCTCCTATCAGCCGGTTCACAACACGAGAAATCCACCCCCTCTTGCAATTCTTGGCTCTGAGTGAGTATCCTTTCCTTAGGACAGCATTGTTTTTCTAGTCCCTTCATGGCCGACATCCCTGGCATTATGCCCTATAATCAATAAGATATTATACAGCATAGCACAAGATTTAACCCATTGATTTTGGCCAATAAAGCGGGCTTATTAACTTATCCATTTTAGGCCAAATTACTTTTGGCAGCTCAGTTGGTGTTATTTTTTGATAGGAATGAAACAACATAAAGCTACAGCCCTTTGCAGTCCCTTTCCTCGATAAACTGTGCCATTTGCCCTACTGTTAACGGTTTACTGCTGTAATAGCCTTGCACTTCCAAACAGTGACTTGACCGTAAAAAATTGAGTTGTTCTTCTGTTTCGACACCACCCACAACCACATTCAATCCTAATTCTTTCGACAAAGCAATCGTCGATTTGATAATTAAATTATCATTTTCTCGGAGATGAGCATCTTCAATTAAGGTTTGTTTCAGTTTGATGGATTGGACTGGTGAATTTTTTAAGTGCGATAAAAAAGAATAGCCTGAGCCAAAATTATCAAAAGCAAGCTTTACCCCCATATTGCGAAGCGCACTTAATGTCTCTTCAATTTTTCCCAAAAAATTGACCGCTGTTGCTTCCGTAATTTCAAGCTCTAGCCAATCAGATGGCATTTGATATTCCTGTAAAATGTGTTTAACAGAGGAAATAAACCCTTTGTGTTGAAATTGATGAAGCGAAATATTAATCGCTAAGGTGCTGTTGAAAGGCGCGTATTTCTTTTTCCAATCCACATACTGCCTGCACGCTGTTCGTAAAACCCATTCACCAATCGGAATAATCAAGTTAAAATGCTCTGCAACAGAGATGAATTCATCAGGAAAAACAACACCTCGCTTGGGATGTTGCCAACGTAATAAGACCTCCATCCCAACCATAGAATTCGTTTTTAAATCAACCCGGGGCTGATAAACGAGAAAAAACTCTTGTCGCTCCAAGGCCAGATGCAACTCGGTTCCTATTCCCAAGCGTTTTGAATATTGTTTTCTAAGGGATGGGGTAAAGATTTGGCAATTATTGCGACCGCATTCCTTGGCGTTGTATAAAGCAATATCGGCATTCTTACGAAGGGTTATTGCCTCCTCACCAGCATCAGGAAAGCAAGCAATTCCTATACTGATTCCAATCATGACGGTATGGCCTTTAATAAGGAATGGCTTACCCATCTTTTGAATCATATTATTGGCCACTAATTTTGCCTGTTGTGGATTATTAATTTCTGTCAAAATAACAGCAAACTCATCTCCTCCTAATCGAGCCACACAATCTTCTTCGCGAATACTTGAGCAAAGACGCTTCGCTACTTCACGCAATAGACTATCACCGACATCATGGCCAAAGCGATCATTCACATTTTTAAAAAAATCCAAATCGATACTTAAGAGAGCCAGATGACGACCATATCTTTTTGACCTGGCAATCTCACGTTTTAAATCCAGTTCAAACTGCAATCGATTGGGTAATCGGCTTAATACATCAAAATGAGCTAATTTCGATAATTTTTTTTGTACTCTCTCTAAGTCTTTTAGCGTTGTTACCAGTTCAGCATTCTTTTTTTCCAAATCCTGGTTTAATAAATGAAGTTCCCTTGTTTTATTTTCCAACAATAATTCGGCTTCCTCACGAGCTTTTCTTTCGCGATAATAAGAGCGCTCAAATAATGCTTTGTTCTCATCACTCAAAGGTAATCTCCAAACGACAATGATCATCTTTTTTCAACATGCAGTGAGTCTGCTTAATGGTAATTTTCTTTTTAAAATGTTGCGCGGCTCCCTGGATGAGACCCATTGCAAAATGACAGAGTCTTCTATGCGATCGATACACCATCACCAGTTGGTTTGCAGCAGGCTCTTCATAGCGAATGGTAGGTAATGTTTCATCCGGATATAACTTTTCTACTTCCACATGAATTGTTCCATCAATGCTTTTTAAAAATTCTTTTAATGTCATGTCCTTTTTTAAAAAAATGGAGTACTTACTCGATAAGATAGGAAACATGTATTCACCAAAGGACTCTAAAAAAGCAGAAGCGTGCTGATTTGTGCTCTTCGCTATGGCCTGAACCAATTGCTGAAGTTCTGTATCTGAGTATGTGCCGCCTGCTGTATAACTTCCACCACTTGGAAGGTCTAGTGAGGATACTAGTTGGTCCCAGGTTTCTAGTCCAAATTGTTCTATAATCATGTCATTTAAGGAGGTAAAAACGATGCCCTTCATCTATGGTCTCCAGCATAAAACAAATCTTTAAATCCCTTTTAATTTAAGTGAAGTATCATGTCTCAATACTAAAATTGATTTACGTCAACAGGTATTCCTCATGAATCCGCTCAATTTAACTAAAGAACTCTAACCTACTTTAATTCCTGATAACTATCCAGTGAGCCAGGTATTATTTTCTTCTCCTAATCGTATCAATATAGTTCAAATAACGATTATTTACCGTGTTAAAAATTAACAAAATAGGATTTTATTTTTACCATTTCCTAAACAAAACTCCAAAATGATAGACATACCGTGTGGCTATATATGAAGCATAGCACATATGCTTTTTGAATGAAAAAACAAACCGACTTAATTTTACTAGGCGAACAAATTCGCAAAATCAGAAAAGAAAAAGGTTTTTCTCAAGAGGGATTTGCCAATTTCATCGAAATGAATCGGGGTTACTACGGGACTGTGGAACGTGGCGAAGCCAATATGACCATTTTAAATCTTCTAAAAATTCTGAAAGGATTGAATGTCACACCAAATGAGTTGTTCCCGCCCTCAACTTATGTGAACTTGAAGAAGAAAATAACTAAAAACTCAGCTTCATAACCCATGAATAAGGGACTAATCTAATGCTTGATAACGAAGTGGAAAAGTTCTTAATGCCGTTGGAATGAAACCTCATGTAAAAAATGGCTGCAGGATGAGGAAGATTAATAAAGTCATAACAAAAGTACTTGTCTTCATATACTAAATATTTTTATACAATATCACGCATTAATTATCACTAATAATGAGTGTTCATTGGGTCATTTCTAATGGTGTCAATGCCCATGCCTGTGGTGATGATAGCCATGATAGCCACCAAATCGCTTCTTAACTGGCATGTTATTTTTTGAGTCCTCTTTAGAAATAGAGGAACTGCAGGAAAACAATAAAAAGGATAAACAAACGAAAAGCAACCCTATTGATTTTTTTACTACAGTACAATGTTTCATACTTATTCTCTTCCCTTTTTTGAGCTTATTTATTGGATGTTAAGAACATGGTCTTTTTTATTGTGGCATTTAAAAATACTTTTAGCCAAAAATTTTTTCCTTTTGAATAATCTTAAAATTTCTTCATAAAAGAATGGTAGAATCTTTGCAATAATTAAATGCCCTACTTATCCCTTAACTCCAACATCTATTCACATCTTTGGCAGTGAATTCAAATGATAATTTGAACTTATATTAAGCTTGGGAGGCATAAATTCCCTATTGCCGAAAGACAACTGATTTTTTTCAATAAGTAGTCATGACTGGCACTCCGTATTTCTAAACAGTGCTATATTATAAAAAAGACTTATAAAATGAGATGGGTTATTTTACTGTTGATTCAGCCATCACATGATTTCATTGCAAGGAGCATGGATATGCCAACGCAGAGATTTTTTAAGGCAGTTATTGGGGTAGTGGTATTATTAAGCTCAACATTTCTGTTCACCTCTTGTTCCCCATCAACAACGACCAATGATTCACACCGTGTTTCTCATACTTATGAAGGACACAATATCGGAGGAAAAGGTTGGCATTAATACAACGGCCTGGTCTGTCTTTTGCCTTTCATGGCCAACTCTTATTGTGCTGTGATAGGATGTTCAGCTCGGACAATTCATTGAAAAATAATAAGGAGATTTCATCATGTTAAAACGGAATGTGTTCATTTTATTGGCCGCTTGCAGTTTGGTTGCCACTCCCCTTTTTGCAGAAGACATGTCTTCTGGTTCTCAAATGAATAGCATGGGAATGCAAAGCACGAATCAGCAATCAACCCAGCTTCAAGAAGAAATGAAACAAATGCAAGAAGCACTAAAACAAATGCAACAAATGCATGATAAGCTGATGAATGCTAAAACAACGGAAGAAAAGAAATCATTGATGCAAACCCAAATGCCCATGATGGAAGAAGGCATGCACACGATGCAAAAAGGCATGAAGATGATGAAAAGTACGCACGATGACACAGCAAAACAACCCGAAATGATGGAACAGCGCGTGAAAATGATGCAGATGATGATGCAAATGATGCAGATGATGATGGACAATAAAATGATGGGATGCCCCATGATGAAAAACGAATAAATTCTGCAAGAAAATTATTCATAGAGGATGGTTGAGTCAAATTACTGGGGCTTTTATTGACATGTCTTAAGAGCCCTATCATTAAACTTTAGAAAATCAGTAGCCCATTAAGATTTGCCCATTCAGAAAAAACCTACGGCATCAAACCCTTTTACAGGGCAACCTGGGATATCACTTCACCTAATAACTCACGTCTAGACCGATTAATTAGTCCTTCAATGTGACCTTGCTTTTTTAGATACTGCCATCTTGAATAGGACGATTCGCATTTTGCCATCTGTTTTCAAACTCTGTTATATTAAAATCACCATAAGTGATGTAAAAATAGAGAGAACAGGACGACACCCTAATTCCTGGGTCACGAATAAAACTGGAAGATAATGGATAAAAACACGGCAGTTGCTCAAAGTCATGACAAACCAATCGGCAGAATTGTCGAAATCAATGGTCCTGTAGTCAGGATAAATTGTGACATCTTACCCCCTTTACATCAATCGCTAAAAACCCACACCGACAGTGATGAATATATTTTAGAAGTGTGTCAGCATCTTGATGAGCATCATGTGAGAGCCATCACGCTTCACCGCGCCTCAGGATTGCAAAGAGGTTTATTAGTCTATGATCAAGGCACTTCCTTACAAATTCCCGTTTCAAAAGAATGCTTGGGTCGCCTTTTAAATATTTTTGGTGAGCCTTTAGACGGAGCTCCGCCATTAGAAACCAATGAATATCGTGATGTTTTAGCCAACCCAGCGCCACTTGAAATGACGAACACTCAAGAAACCATTCTTGAGACAGGAATTAAGGTCATTGATTTACTTTGTCCTTTCGTCAGAGGGTGTAAAACAGGATTGTTTGGTGGTGCAGGCGTTGGAAAAACTGTACTACTGATGGAATTGATGCATGCCATTATTCAATTACATCAAGGAACCTCCGTTTTTGCTGGTGTTGGGGAACGCATTCGGGAAGGACATGAATTGTGGCATGAGATGAAATCCGCAGGCGTGATGGATAAAACCCTCATGGTATTTGGTCAAATGGATGAATCACCAGGGGTGCGCTTTCGCACAGGGTTATCGGCATTAGCCTATGCGGAATATTTGCGTGATATGCTGGGCCATGAAGTTCTTTTTCTTGTGGATAACATTTATCGTTTTGTGCAAGCCGGTAGTGAAATTTCGGGGTTACTCGGCAGAATGCCGGCCAGTGTCGGTTATCAACCCACCTTAATGACCGAGATAGCGGAACTTGAAGAGCGCATGACATCGACCTCCCAAGGAGCAGTGACTTCGGTACAAGCGGTTTATGTTCCGGCGGATGATATGAGCGATCCGGCTGTGACTGGGATTATTACTCATTTGGATTCCATTATAGTACTCTCTCGCTCACAGGCAGGCAAAGGCATTTATCCTGCTGTGGATCCCTTAGCGTCCAAGAGTCAATTTATGGATAAAATCCTATTGGGCGAGCGACACTATTCCATTGCACAAGCCGTACGAGAACACCTGGAGCGTTACCACGAATTAGAAGACATGATTTCTATGATGGGGATTGAAGAGCTTTCTCCTAAAGACCGTGCTATCGTGTTAAGAGCACGCAAACTACAACGCTACCTTAGCCAACCCTTTCATGTCACCAAGCAGCAAACAGGAATGGAAGGGAAATCGGTTTCATTAGAACACACATTAACCGATTGCGAGTCGTTCCTAAAAGGCGATCACGATGGGTTTTCAGAAGAGGAGTGTTACATGATAGGCGCCATGAATAAAAGGAGATAACGACTGACATGGAGCATTTTACTATCCATCTTAAGAGTGCCACCCAATATGAAACAAGGGAGAGGGTGGTCAGTTTTGTTGGCGAAGACCGTTCTGGGCAATTTGGGATTTTAGCCAATCATGCCCGAATGATGACGTGCTTAAAATTCGGCTTGGCCTGGTTTCGTTATGAAAATAACGAGACGGAATACTTAGCCTTACCAGGCGCCGTGGTTTATTTCATTGACAATCAATTGCATATTGCGACAAGACATTATGTACGTCATAAAGCGTACCAAGCCATACAAAGGGTCCTGGAGGACGAATTACATTGGGAAGAAAACAATCTGTTGCAAACTCAAGAAAGCGTGCATCGTTTGGATGAAGAAATGGTAAAGCGTTTATGGGAATTAAAACGGCAGGACCCCTATGGAATTTAAAGATTCGAAAAAGGAACTGGAGCAACAAGTGAAACGGAATGTCCGCAAAATCAATGAAGCCAAAAAGGGAAAATCGACTCTATTAGCCCAAACGGTTTACCTGGGTACTTTAGGCTTTGTTTTTGTTTTACCCATCATTGCAGGAGCCTATCTCGGGGTTTGGCTCGATGAAAAAATAAAAGGGTATTCCATGAGTTGGACCATCAATTTAATCCTCCTCGGGGTGATTATTGGCGCCATTAACGTGTATCTTTTAATTAAGGATTAACCGTGGAAGAAGGATTTTTAGCGTATTTTGCCTTTTCAATCGGTGGACTACACATCACACAAAGTCTCTTAACCACGTGGTTCATTATGATCTCCTTATTCATCATGGCATGGAGTGCCACTCGCAAATGCTCTCTCCTACAGCCAAGCACTTACCAACTCATTTGGGAAGGTGTTTTGAGCACCATGCACGATGCGATGAACGAAGTATTGCCCGAGCACGTTGAGCAGATATTTCCTTTTGTAGCCACCTTGTGGATTTTTATCCTTGTTTCCAATTTAATCGGCGTTATCCCGGGATTTTATTCACCAACGGCGGATTTATCGGTGACGGCATCCCTTGCGATAATGACTTTTTTATCGGTACACTGGTTTGGAATTCGTGCCGAGGGGTGGCGAGACTATTTGAAACATTATATTAAGCCAACTCCTTTTTTGTTGCCTTTTCATTTAATCAGCGAAATATCTCGAACCTTAGCGTTGGCCGTCCGATTATTTGGTAATATCATGAGCTTGCAATTAACCGCCCTGATTGTCCTCATGATTGCCGGATTTTTAGTCCCTATTCCAATACTCATTTTACATATTATTGAAGCCATCATCCAAGCGTATATTTTTGGCATGTTGGCTTTAATTTACATTGCTGGGGGCATTCAAGCCCATGAGCTTAAAAGCCAAGGAGAATCGTTATGAATGACATGAGTTGGTTTAGTTTGGCGTCAACCGTTATTGCAGCAATAGCCATTGCCATAGGAACCATAGGCCCAGCCCTGGCCATGGGGCGCGCGATTAGCCACGCCCTGGATGCTTTGGCAAGGCAGCCTGAAGCTGAAAAATCCATCACCAGAACCCTATTCATTGGTTTGGCCATGATCGAATCATTAGCCATTTATTGTTTGGTGATTGTTTTGATTATCCTCTTTAGAAATCCATTATTGTCTTATTTTGTAACGCAACAGGGATAAAGCCAATGGAACTCTCTTGGACCACTTTTTCATTAGAACTCATTAATTTTCTGATTCTCATTTGGATTTTGAAACGCTTTCTTTATGCGCCCCTACAAAAAACCCTATTAGAACGAAAAAAAAGGGTGCAAGAACAATTAGAAAATGCAGAAACACTACACAAGGAAGCAACGCAATTGCAAACAACCTATGAACATCGTCTTAGCGATTGGCAGCAAGAGAAAGCGACCCTGCAGAACGAGTGGCATGAAGCGATGGAACGATGGAAATCGGAAGAAAGACTTCGTTTTGAACAACAATTGAGCCAAGAAAAAGAGCAGATTTTTTCCCATGAAATGCAAAAAGCCTCAGCCATCATTGAAAACAATGCCAGGGAAGCGTTTCTTTTGGCTGGGAAATTTGCTAAAAAATTGTTAATACCTTTTGCAGATGCCCATCTTGAAGAGAAAATCATTAAAAAAACCATTGATGAGCTCCATCATGTTCCGGTAGAACAATGGCAATGGCTCAATACTGTGCCTGAAGAAGAAACCGTTTCTATACAAACGGCCTACCCCATCAAAGAACACCAAAAACAGAGTTTATTACAAGTCATTGAACAATTAGTGCCAAAAAAACTTACAGTCTGTTTTACAGAAAACCCGAAGCTTCTCGCGGGATTAACCCTGCAAATGGGCCCCATGTGCTTGCAAGCCAATCTTCGTGATGAATTAAAATTCTTTACAGAGACAAAAAATGAATTGGCCTAACCCTCCTTCTTTTCTTGAGAAGCAACGACAACGCCTTGAAGGTTATCAATTTCAAATCAAGGTATCCGAACAGGGGCAGGTGGTTTCTGTCGGAGATGGGATTATCTGGATTAAGGGCTTACCAGGGGCTGCCATCGATGAAATTCTTATTTCAGAAGATGAATGCTGTATCGCGATGGTGTTCCATCTCACCGAAGACTTAGTTGGCGCTGTGATGCTGGTACAAACCAAAAAATTAAAAGCAGGCACCCCTATTTTTCCTCTGAAACGCGTATTGAGTATTCCTGTAGGCGATAAACTGCTTGGGCGGGTGATTGATCCCTTAGGCCATCCATTAGATGGTGGTGAGATTCCTCCCTGTGAGGAACAAGGATTACTGGATAAGCTGTCCCCACCTATTCTTCACCGCGACTTTGTGAATCAGCCATTGTACACAGGAAATAAGATGATTGATAATTTAATTCCCATTGGAAAAGGACAAAGGGAGTTACTGATTGGGGATAATGGGCTTGGTAAAAGCGCTCTGGCCATCGACATTGTACTGAATCAAAAAGATAAAAAAGTGTATTGTGTCTATGTGTTGATTGGCCAAAAGCGCTCCACAGTAAGCACGACCATTCAATTATTAAAAAAAGCCAATGCCTTGGACTATACGACGGTTGTGGTGGCCCAAGCGACAGCTTTACCAGGATTACTTTATCTGGCCCCTTTTGCAGGGTGCGCCATTGCCGAACACTGGATGAACAAGGGCTTAGATACCCTGGTGGTCTATGATGATTTGAGTGCTCATGCCAATAGTTATCGTGAACTGTCCCTCCTACTGCGTAGACCCCCTGGTCGTGAAGCATTTCCTGCGGACATTTTTTATCTGCATTCCCGTTTATTAGAGCGCTCCACCTGTCTTTCCCCGGCCATGGGCGGCGGCAGTATGACGGCGTTGCCTATTATTGAAACCAAAGAAGGTGAAATGGCCTCTTATATTCCTACGAATCTCATCTCAATCACCGATGGGCAAATCTTTTTTGATGAACCCTTATTTTCTTCTGGATTTCTTCCAGCCATTGATATCACCAAATCGGTCTCCCGAGTCGGTGGTAAAGCGCAGCATCCGCAAATTAAAAAAGAAGCCGGTCGCATGAAACTGGATTACATGCAATTTCTTGATTTGGAACTGTTCACCCGCTTTGGGGCGAAACTGGATGCCAAAATGCAAAAGCAGATTCAAAAAGGGCGAATTTTAAGAGAAATGCTGAAACAAGAACGGTTTTCACCACTACCCATTGAATTTCAACTTGCATGGCTTATTGCTTACAATGAGGGCTTCTTTGACGAATTGAATTTAGAAGACATCCCCAACATCCTCAAAAAAATAGAGGAAGCAATAAAACAGAGTAATTGGTCATTGGAAAGCCCTCGAGAACAATGGAAAAAAGCGATAAAAGAATGGCTAATGGCATAACCTGATTCATTATCCATTCCCAAATAATGAATCTCATTGACCTTGGATGGTTTTATGACGAAGCGAACGAAATTAAAAGAACATCTTCATACTTTAGAAGAAATTGGCCACATCATGACGGCCATGAAAAATCTTTCTTTAA
Organism: Fluoribacter dumoffii NY 23; assembly: GCF_000236165.1. Lineage (NCBI taxonomy): Bacteria > Pseudomonadati > Pseudomonadota > Gammaproteobacteria > Legionellales > Legionellaceae > Fluoribacter > Fluoribacter dumoffii. The sequence goes on from NZ_CM001373.1 coordinate 2,287,304, forward strand.
TTGAACTAGGCAAAATCACCCAATGTCTTGCCCTGCAGGACAACGTCATTAAAACCATTCGTGAGGTAAGCCATGATTTTTTAAGTTTTTATCCCATGCCCCCCATGAATCAACAAGAGAATCCCCCATTAGTTTCTATTCTTATTGGCTCAGAACGAGGCTTTTGTGGCTCTTTTAATGATAATGTGCTTCATCAACTAGACGCCCTCAAAGAGCAACATTCTGAATCAGAGCCAGCACTCGTTCTTGTAGGGCATAAACTGGCATTAAAAATGCCTAATGACCCTCGTGTCATGGCAACAATCGATGGACCCAATGCCATTGAAGAAATCCCGGCCGTGATTTCAAACGTGTTACACACGTTAGAAAAAGCCTTATTACAAAAAAATAAAACCTGGCATTCTTGGCAATGGACTATCCTCTTCAATGAGGAAGAGCACAATCAAATTCAAGTAAAAACCTGGCAGCCCTTTAAAGAATTGGACACAAGTCTTACGCATCATTTTTCTGTGCCACCCATTTTGAATGCATCCAAAGACCAGTTTTTCGCTGACTTGATGGAGCATTATTTACTTGCCATGTGCTATTCGATTTTTTATCAATCGTTTTTTGCGGAAAATCATCAACGACTTGTTCATTTAAACCAGGCATTAGATCGCTTAGAAAATAAAAAAAGTGCATTAAACAATCGTCTTAATTTACTGCGCCAAGAAGAAATTACGGAAGAAATTCAGAATATTTTGCAAAGTGCCCAAGCGATTATTGGTCATGAGCTCCCTTAGAAAATACTATAACATACTGATTTGGCTGAATTTCTAATCCATGGAATAACTTACTGCACGAATTCCTAGTCATTCCCTTTTGAGTTATTGGAAATTTGTTACAGAATATGGGATAAACTAATAGGAGGCGGGAAAACAAATAATCTCAGCTTAAAATACAAAAAGGTCTTTGAGTGAATAAGAAAGGCACTCGTGTTGACTATCCCACTTAAAACCATGTCATGAATCGATATTTTAAGTGCGCTTTGGAGGGAAAGGATGCAGCTTCAATACATTAAAAAGTTTATCCTGCTTAGATGGGTTCAAACAGTATCCATTTCCTTCCTGTTGACGATGGCTCCTGCCTCCTTTGCTCAAACCACAGCACAAGACCATGCCGCACATCATCAAGGAGAAAAAGAGAAAGAAGGCGAGGGAATGGGTGGCATGATGAAAAACATAGGCACTCCCTCTAAGGAACTGTACCCTTCTTTAATGAATTTACCCACATTATCCCCTGAAAAGCGCCTTGCAATTCAACAAATGGCCCATCAACGCATCACATCCGGCATTGCGCTCATGAAAGGTGGGCTTAACGAGCTTTTGTCCGCAGCCAATAAGAACAATTACGCTAAAATGCAGGAGGCCTTAGAGAAATTACGGGAAGGAATAGCACAATATGAGAGTGCACTGGCCGCACTTCGCGCACTTTCTGAAGGAAAAAATCCTCGCGACATTGCATTGCAGTGGTTTAAACGTGAAATGAATCTTCTTCCAAGTCCTCCTCAATCTGAGAATATCTTAGGCGGTCCTTTTTTTCATTTAACGATTATCGCGCTATTTGCTCTGTTTTTTTTGATTATGATTTGGATGTATTTTTTCAAAATGAGAAGAGCGGCTGCTTTGCTCGATCGCTTAACCCAACAAAATGCGGCTGTTTCTTTGGATGCCACACCCCAATCTTCAAAAACACCTGAACCAACCCCATCCTTATCAGCAGAGTCCCTTAAGTCCTCTCAAGTGTCTAAGTTGCCATCAGAGATTGCTCCAACTACCCCTCCTACCTGTCCCGCCCATAAATGCCCAGTTCCACAATTTCCAGTCATGCGTTCGCTCACCGAACCGGAAGAGAAGTGGGAAGGAACACTTCGTGTTTGTCGTATCTTTCAAGAAGCACCAGGAATCAAAACGTATCATTTGGCATCCACCCATGAGGTGGCTTTACCATTTACCTATTATCCTGGCCAGTTCATTACGCTTACTGCATTAATTAATGGCAAAACGGTAAGGCGCAGTTATACCATGGCGTCCACCCCAACCCAATTGCATTATTGTGCCATTACGGTCAAGCGAGAAGAGCAAGGCTTGTTTTCTCGTTACTTGCATGACGAAATTAAGGAAGGGGATTTACTGGATGTGATGGGACCTAATGGTAAATTTACTTTTACTGGGGAAGAGGCAAAGAGCATCGTAATGATTTGTGGCGGGGTGGGTATTACCCCAATGATGAGCATCATCCGCTATCTCACCGATATTGGATGGCACAACGACATTTATTTGCTGTACTGTTGTCGCACGACGAGTGAGTTTATCTTTCGCGAAGAATTAGAGCAACTTCAAGAAAGATACCTGAATCTCCATGTGTACGCGTCAATGCTGCGTTCAGAGGGAGCCGTTTGGATGGGGTTACAAGGCCTGTTTACCAAGAACATCATCAGCCATCTTGTCCCTGATATTGCCTCTCATCGTATCCACGTTTGCGGTCCTCCTGCGATGATGGAAGCAATCCTTGCTAGCTTAAAAGAGCTTAACGTGCCTGCTGATTTGATTTTAACGGAAGCGTTTGGACCAGAAAAAAAACCAGAAATAGCCCAGGAAGACTTCATCAAAGCCGATACCCGTTCGATGGTTTCTTTTCGGAAATCTGAAAAAATGGTTCCGATTCTGCCAGACCGCACCCTTCTTGAAATCGCGGAAGCCAATGGTGTTACTATTGATAATGCATGTCGAACTGGGCAATGCGGGTTATGCAAAGTAAAATTGCTGTCAGGAGAGGTGACCATGGCTTGTGAAGATGCTCTTTCAACGGAAGACAAACAACAGGGGCTTATCTTAGCCTGTCAGGCCAAAGCGACCAAAAATATTGAGGTGGATGCTTAATGAATGCGCAAGGACGTCTGATGGTTTTGGGCTTAATCCTGTTCATGCTTATCACATGGCTGGGCTTTGCAGTCCATACGTCTTCTCGTTTTTCCGGGAGTTTTTGGGGTGGTGTTTTTGGCGTGAGTGGCTCGATATTGATGCTGATTCCACTACTTTATCTCTTCATTAAGCGCATTTCCTTTTTGAAGAATTGGGTCACACGGTATGTCTCCATGAATACCCTATTGTCATGGCATATTTACACCGGCATTATTGGCTCTATCTTGATCTTGATTCATACAGGGCATAAATTTAATAGCGCTTTAGGTATTGCTTTGACTGCTATGACGCTTATTGTCACGCTCAGTGGTTTTATTGGCCGTTATCTCATGGGCTTTATGGCTCATGAAATCGATGAAAAAAAGACAATCTTGATGGGATTACAAAAGCAATACCAAATCGTGGCTCAAGAATTACAAGCAAGCGCACCCTCCAAGCAAAACATCGGGAAATTACACCTGATGACCGCTCGCTTTCTTTCCTGGTTGCTTGAAGACACCGCATTGGATGGTCATTTAATCAAGTCAGCAGAGGTACGCGCTTTGTGCTTGGCGGATGCCATCTCTGAGCTGGAATATGCCATTCGTTTTCACGAGCACTTCAAGCGCCTGTTTCAAAAATGGTTAGCATGTCACATTATTACAGCACTGATATTGTATGTTCTGCTGGGTTTGCACGTGTGGTCTGGAATTTATTTTGGATTAAGGTGGTTTCAATGAAGCTTCGCTGGGCTACATTCTCTGCCCTTACCGTGATAGCGACCCTGTCTTTTGTGGCCTATTACCTGTCTTATCATGGAGACGAGGTGAGCAGTTTGACGAACTTGGCCGAGTGGCAAAGAATGGCAAGCCCTGGGGAGCTTTCCAAGGCCCACTCTTTTTTAAGTCACAACTGCACTGCGTGTCATACCCCAGTGAAAGGAGTTGAGGCAGTGAATTGTATTGCCTGCCATGCCAACAACGAATCTCTTTTAAAACGCCAACCGACCTCATTTCATGCCAACATAGGCAGTTGTGTCGAGTGTCATAGAGAGCATCAAGGCAGCAAGGCACGCATAACTCAGATGGATCATAATGCTTTGGTTTCATTAGGGCTGCAGCAACTCCATTCCTTTTCCAATGCGAATGATGAGGAAGAACGGTTGATTATTGAGCAGGTTACGCGCTTTTTAGAGCAGAATGAATCCAATAAATCCACATTACTGGTCAACCCCCACTTATCACCTCAAGAACAGACTTTACGCTGTGCCTCGTGTCATCAAAACAAGGACAAGCACTTTAAGTTATTTGGCGATGATTGTTCTGCTTGTCATGAAACGGCTCATTGGAGCATTCCTGAATTTACACACCCATCTCCTCGTTCAAGGGATTGTGCTCAATGCCATCAAGCCCCACCAAGCCATTATATGGGGCATTTTCATATGATCTCAAAAGTGGTTGCTGGCAAGCCACATGCTCGTGTTGATCAATGTTTCCTTTGTCACCAAACCACCTTGTGGACTGATATTAGAGGCGTTGGATTTTATAAGCATCATTGAGGGAATGTTTAGGCCCAGGCGCTAATGCATTTCATGGCAGGGAGTAGCTTCTCAAGAGGAGAAGCATGCGACTTTTATCGTATTCCACTCAAATCCTATTAGGTTTTAGTAATTTTCAGCTTGCTCGGCTAAAACCCTAATACGCAAAAAAAGAACGGAGCTAGATCAAGTAATGATTATTAATTATTCAGGTTGATATAACTAACTCAATACGGGATAATCTATCTAAATTATTTAATTATTTGGAGCTAAAGTGAGCAGTTCGACAAAAGAAATATTAGATTTAATGGCAACGGATTACAGCCTTTACTCCCGGAAACACCATGAGAAACAACCATCACAAGAAGAGGAAGAGGAACTGTGCAGTAAATTTATGACATTAATTCCAGAGAAAGAATTAGCAAAAATAATTGCCAGTGGCCATAGGTTTCTTTCTCTAGAAAAAACACGTGTTGAAATACAGGCACATCAAAATAAACTTTCTAAAGCAGGCATAGAAAAAAGTAAAAACAAGGTATCACCAACAGAAGTAACCCTTACTTATAAAATTAAATCTACCCCGGAATTTTCTCAATTTTTTAATGCTCCGTGGGTGCAAAAATCGAAAAAACCAGATTCAGAGTTACAATCCATCACTACCACCGAAAATTCTGAAACGATTGAACTTAATTGTAGTTTAAAATTTAAATCTTAGAATGCGCAGGAATTAGGAGCCATGACTTGAGCAGAAGAGACTTGAGATTCAAATAGGATAATTCTCCTTATAGGCTTAGATTTAAAAAAGTTTAGGGATAAAGGCAGGAGTTTTCTGTGCGTAGTGCCGATACTCCTCTCCAAACTCTTTAAGAGTCTCCTCTTCTTCTTTATGCGCCAGTTTCACATACATGATGATTAGGATAGGAAACATCACTAAGGTCAGAATGGTTGGCCATTGTAGTAAAAAACCAATCATCACCAGAATAAACCCATCGTATTGCGGATGGCGAATTTTGGCATACAATCCACTTGTTGCGAGTTGATGGTTCTTTTGAGCGCGATACAGAGTTCCCCAGGCTGATGCAATCACCCAAAGACCACCGATAATGAAGACAAAACTTAAGATATGAAAGACATCAAAATGGGGATCTCCTTTCAAACCAAGCAGGGTATGGAGTAAATGCCCGCTGTCATGGCCGTACAAATCAATCCCAGGGTAATATTTAGAAAGCCATCCTGACAGTAAATAAATGGTTAAAGGAAAACCATACATTTCAGTAAAATAGGCCACCACAAAAGCAGAGAAAGCCCCAAAAGTGCGCCAATTTCTCCCCGCCTTAAACGTTGTGGTAAAACTGTAAGCAAACAAAATAAAAATGGCCGAATTGACAAGGACCAACAGCCACAAACCATAGGCATAAGAAGAATGTTCCATTTCGATTAATCCTTATTCTCAGAAGAATTGTTGTTCTCATCCTCCGATTTGTGGTGATGGCCCTTTCCATGTCCACCGTGTCTCCCGTGCATGAAAAGATGCATCAATGGACAGAGCAAGACTAACAGCACAAAAGGTGAAGCCCCCAGAAAGCTCGCTATGTGCGCACCATGCTCGATAATCAAATAATAGCCAATAATCCCAATAATGAGGATGGCAGTCAAGCCAGAAGGAGAACTCCAAAAGTGCTTCTCTTTTTGCGGCTTGGGTGGCTTTGGGGGATGCCCAAATGCAGGTGACATGATGTGCACTCCTTTGACTCATTAATCTTTAATAGTATAGTCCATCCATAGAGATGGATTGCGCCAGTAACGTATCAATTCGCAAGTGATTCGATAACAAATTGATTCATAATTGATCAATTAAGAATTGCCTTAGACTATACTTATAGTGATAACTATTGGACTAACTTAGAGTGATTTAGTATAACGCAATCACATCCTTTATAAGGAGCACATATGTGGACTCCTAACCTGTTGAAGCTGTTTGTTGCCGTCACGGCATTGATAGGCTCAACAGTGGTAGCTGCCTATGACACATCAATTAAAAATGATTCTCACTTAGGTTCGATGATATTGGCTGCCAATCCCCATCACGCGCCTCACTGGACACCTCATGGTGGACACGGCTGGTGGCATTGGAATGGGCATAGATGGCATTGGATTCAATACCACAAGGGATACCACCATAATTGGCATCAAAATTGGCATCACGGCGGACAAGGTGGTCACGGCGGTGGGCATTAGGAGTATGGGAACTCATTCCCAAATCTTGATGTGTGAGTAAGGGCATTAACCTTTTGTTAAGAAGGTTTTTTGTGCCAAATATTTGGAAAATGAGGCAGAAACGGGACAAATGCGAGCTAGAGCCGCATTTCCAAATATTGCTTTTTTTATTAGCCCAAATCACAGCCTCATCAATAGCATTAATAGAATGCTCCATTTTTGTAATTGTGCTACGTAGGTGACTTATTTGCTGGTTATTTAGTTCGCTCATTTTGCAGATTCCATAGGTCGAATTAGCGCACCAAATACCCATTTACCTTCTTTTTTCTCAGCATAAATGGTGTGTTCAGCAGACAGCGTTCCATCAGCAGCATGCCGAATAGAAAAGGCTAAGGGTTTACCGAGCAGTGTAGGTTTTTCCGTCTTTATGAACCTGGAAAAACCAATATCATGGGCTGTATAAAATTCTTCTGGGATAATGGTAAATAGAGGCTTGCCTAACGTATACGTTTTGAAATCGCTCATTAATTTGAGTTATTATTCCTTCTTCATCTATTGAAATAGCGGGAATATCTTCTTGAGCAATCATTTCTGAAATAAAGTATAACTAGCCACAGAAAAAATTGAAGCACTTAAATATCTTGTTCGAGATAATAAAAATCAATTAAGCCATTTAAATACCTTAAGCAATTTATTGCAACAGCGGATTAATTATTTTAAGCAGATTATTACCACCTATCAAAAACAAGAGGAAGAAGTAGCCGAAAATATGATGGCAAGTGACAAGGGACTTTAGTTCGCAAATCAGGTACGCACCTTAGCCATCACTATGCAAAATGGCGAATTTATTTTACTCAATTGAAAGCGACATTAATTTTATATTTTTACAATTAATACTTTTATTCGTAATCAAAGTAAGTAATAGTCTTATATGGGTATGATAAAAGCACGCTAAAATAAAAGGAATTATAGATATGAAAATTGTTTATTTAATAATTAGCTTTATGATTCTTCTTTTGAATTCGGGCTGTGGAGGATTACGTCAAGTAAATGCAGATGCGAAAAATGTTAACTTGTATTTTTCCTATCCTACAGGGACTTGCCGTTTCTTAGGGATTATTAAAAACCCAAATGTACATGAAGTTATGGATATCCGCTCCTCTTTAAAAGATCTAGAAAAAGATGATAATAATTTTTTAAAAAATGAAGGCGCGAAGTTAGGAGCAAATGTTATCGTTCTTGTAACCCATACACCAAGGGAATTTCATAAGAGATATGTAAGGGGATCAAAAAACTTAACAACTATTAATATCCATTCCGTAATAGCTAATGCATATTATTGTCCCTATGTGAAAATTGACCAATTACAACAAAGAAATTTAGAAATTAAGCAAACTCCATTATTTGAAAATGATGACCTGCAGATAAATTATTAAAAAATCCAGGATCCTCGGTTAAATTACAGAACTTGGGGGTAATTTAACCCAGTATTGTCAGATAAATTGTCACCATCCTAAAGGCATGAGGAAGGATTTTCTTGAGAAGAGAAAGCAACAAGGTCATTGATAGGTGATAATGTTCCTCATTGATGGATTAATATCATGAAGGTGACTATTTATTCCTATGAATTCATAAAATAATTCCAATGTATGTTCGGCTTTTTAAAAAAGAACAGCGACTCCTAACGTGATTGTATCTTGAGTGGTAGCCTCTCCCTGGCTTCGAAGAATCCGCTTAAGAGCCCCATACTCTACATCATGTTCGTACTCTGTATAAATATTAAGCCCTGGCTTAAGACGATAATAAGGTCTAAGGATATAACGCATTTGGTTTAAGCCATTGCCAATCTCATTTTTGACTACGGTATGAGTGGCCAAAATGCTGCGCATTCCTGTGAGGAAGAAGAAGTTATTGGTCAACTGGGTAGCCCGCGCTAACTGAATGTCAAACTTCACACTGCCATCACGGTAATAGGTTCTAATGTTGGTATCAATATACCAAGGCATCAACCCTTCAATACCAATACCGGGTTGCCAATAAGGACCTCCCGGGCGATAAAAATAATTGACCCCACCCTTAATGGCCCAAAACTGACTGATCAAATGCCAATAGAACACATCGATGTCGGCGTTTTCAACGGTTCCTTTATAAATTTCAGCATCCTCAGTATACAGCTGGAGTTTATTGTAATCGGTGCCATAGAGACCTCTAAACGTCATTTCCTGAGCATTATGAAAGGGATCTTCACCGAGTTCAATATAGCTTGCTCGATAAAAGCCTTGATGATGCCCTGCGGGGTGTTTGATGAGTGAAGCATCCAGTGGCATGACCTCGTCTTCTCTTACGATAGGTCGATTGATGTAGGCTTGTTGATAGGCATAATCCTCTGGTTTTAAAGTGCCATTGGCAATCTCGATGATGGTGGTGTATTGAAATACCCGAGCCATACCCGCCGTCATGTGCAAAAGATGATGGCAATGGAAAAACCATTGGCCGCTGGCCTCGGTATCAAAATCGGCAACGGCAGTAGCTCCTGGAGCTACCTCAATGGTATGCAATAAGGGATCATAAGCCCCATGACCATTGCGTAAAATAAACCAATGACCGTGAATATGCATGGGGTGACGCATCATCGAATTGTTGGTAAAAATAATCCGATAACGCTTTCCTGGTTCAATCAAAATCGGTTTAGCCCTGTATTCTGGTAGACCATTAATAAACCAAATATAACGGTCCATGTAACCAAACAATTCCATTTTAATAATCCCATCGACCGCTTTATTCGGATTATTGGTTTTCACTGCTGCTTTTAACTCTTGGTATTTGGTTCCCAAGGTGGTGGCCTTTGCCGAATCAGGCGGCTCTATCTTATCGCCTATGATGGTCGGCTCAATAGGCATCTGCATATTCATGGAATCATTCATCGACATGCCATGCTCCATAGGCCTATCAGTCTTCATGTTCCTATTCATAGACATGTCATTAGCAGAGTTAGACGTCTTACTCTGACTCATTGCGCCATGATTCATGCCCGGCATAGCCATACTCTTGTTCATTGAGGTCGACGAGGAGTCAGATTTCATTTGAGCAGAGTCAGACGTCTTACTCTGGCCCATTGCGCTATGATTCATGCCCGGCATGGCCATGCTCTTATTCATCGAGGTCGAAGAGGAGTCAGATTTCATTTGAGCAGAGTTAGACGTTTTACTCTGACTCATTGCGCCATGATTCATGCCCGACATATCCATGCTCTTGTTCATCAAGGTCGATGAAGATTTGGATTTCATTGAGGATGAGGTGTGGGCGGAATGATTGGATGCATTGTCCATTTTCTTTTGGACAGTCATGGAGGACATGGAGTGCTTAGCGCTTTGCGAACCCATTGTTTGAGAGTGCGAAGGCATGGTCATGGAGGGTTTCATTGCCGTTGATGATTTATTTTTATTCATCACGCCGTGCAGTTGGTTTCCATCCGTCGCCCCGCCATTCATAGACATCATCATGTTGGCCATCATCTCTCTTGTGACAGGAAGTGGCTCAGGGAAAGGAGTCACTTGCTGAGTGTTGACGACTTGATTAGGGGAAGTCACCAAGGCCCCATAGGCTTTACCCAGCGTGTCAATCGACTCAGCATAAATTACGTAAGGCTTGCTTTTTTGAATTTTAACCAGGATATCATAGGTTTCACCCGGTGCAATCCAAAAATCCTCTATGGGATAAGGCCTCACATCATTTCCTTGAATGTGCACCATCTCCACTTTGGCATCAGGAATTTTAACGCGATAGATGGTGCTTGCTCCTGCACCAATGAAGCGTAGCCGCACGATATCCCCTACCTTTACAGGAGCGGTCCAAGGATGAGATTTGGGCTGGCCATTTAATAAATACGCATCGTAAGCCACGTCACTTAAGTCATAGATACTCATACGCATTTGTTGCATCATTTTATAATCGGCGATTAATTTTTTACGCTCTTCGAGTGAGGCTTTGCGATAATCATGAAGAAACTTCATGAGTGAGGGTTGGAGGGGAAATCGAGGACCGTAATAATCGCCGTCTTTTTTTAAATTCGCAAGCACTTGTTCAGCAGGCGTGTTGCTCCAATCGGATAACACCACCACATAATCTTTGGTGTAGTGGTAGTTTGGAGGATTGGGTGGGTCAATAATAAAAGTCCCATACAACCCTTCTTGTTCTTGAACCTTGGCATGGGCGTGATACCAATAGGTTCCCCTTTGGTAAAGCTTAAAGCGATAATGGAACACGCCTCTTGGGGGAATTGGTTTTTGACTCACCCCGTCCACCCCGTCCATTTGCCAAGGAACAAGAAGACCATGCCAATGAATGGACGTTCCCTCATCCAAATGGTTATACACATTAATAGTCACCTCATCCCCTTCTTTAAAATGTAACGTAGGGGCTGGAATTTGCCCATTGACGGCAATGGCGCGCCTGGGTTTGCCTGCAAAATTCACCGTTTTATAAGCAACCACCAAATTAACTGTATGCTTTGCGCCACCGGTCATGGTGAGAGGAGTCACTGTTTTAACAGGTTGTTTTTTAGTAGGCTGTTGTTCTGTTTTGTTTTTCACAGATTTGGGTTGAGACTGTGTAGTCTTAGGAGAAGTCTGTGTTGGAGTTGAAACACCATGTTGCTCATGCTGGGCAAACAGAGCAGAAGAACCAAGCAGTAAAAAGGAAAAAATAAAGAAAGAGTTCCTGATTGAGCAGCGCAAGTCCTTTTGTACCATGTTTGTATCCTTCCATAAAAATCGTATTAATGCGGTGATATTGTCTTTTCTGCTTTGGCAGTCAGAACACCATACCCATACCGGTAGACTAATTCCGCTCCATACCAAGCCGTCGTGAGCAATAGCACTTGGGCAAGGAACAATGCCATTAAGAAGGGAAGCGTCGGTTTTTGGTGTCTAATATAACGCCAAATCACCCAGAAAGCCATAAGTAAAAGGACACTCGTACTAGCTAGTGCCCAGTTGCGGTGAATCACTTTGACGGCATGTACCATAACACCATGTTTCACCGTATAAAAGGCATAAAACCCGGCGGACACCGTGGTCATCGTGCTCAATGCGGCCAGCCATAAACACCAACGAGCCACTATGTCCAATTCGACAATCAAGGGCTTGGTGTCCCAATGAGTATATGAGGCTAAATAGCTTACAGTATAAAGAATCACCGAAACAGTGAATAAGGCCACGGTAAAATGAACAAAAATGGGATGCCAATTGGGGATAATTTCTATCATGGTCGATGCGTTCCTTATTCCAGTTTAGGGAACCATCCCATTCCCTCGTTTCTTCTTATAAAAAAATAGCCAAATGGCTATTAGGTTAACCCCTGTTAATTTCTTATTTTGTCAATTGAATTGTTATCCGTTATGCTAAAGGTCAGAGATGGAAATAGCAACAATAAAGCGGGTTGTTTTTAGTCGTTGGCAAGGACAAAAACAATCATTTTGAAGGAATGGTTATGAACGCTAAGGATTGTTTTGCAGCGAATGAATACGAAGAACAAGCTAGAGAAACTATCCCTCTTTTTGATGAGAAAAAGTGTCATAAAACCAAGAAATTAGAGAGTGAGGTGGACCTTGACGAAGAGTTTGATGTCATACGCTCCATGAATTAACTTCCTTGCCTGTTAATCGGGATCCTTATAGAGCGCTTCAAACCAATTTGCCATCACGTCATTACGCATGATTCGGGCGGATTCCAACGAATCCCTCATCATCTGTGCAAAACCATGCTCTATTTTTTTAAAACAATTGTTCTCTGTGGTTCTGCGGCGATTGGCTTGAATGGGTGGGCCTAACAGTTCGATTGCTTTCATCAGCGGATTCAGTTTTTCAGAAAACACATAGTGACTTAAGCGCATGGGATGAGTTTTCTCAAGCCACCAGGATAAGAAAGGATTACTTAAGCCTTGCACAAAAGATTGCATTGTTTTTTGATAAATTGAGTCATTGGCTTCGGATGTTTGGCGAACCTTGTCAAACGGTTGCGTGGCGCTCGTTGTGCACAGTTGTGTGAGGTCACGCTCTTCAAAACGCACATGGTATTGCTCTTTACTGCAATCGGGATCACCCGTTGGGTTAATAATCATCATTTCATAAAGCCCTGGCTGTAATTGTTCAATGGCATCACCATGCTCTAAAATGGCACGATGGTGCAAACGAACGACTTTGGCTGAGACAAAAATCCCTAAATGCCCAACGGAGGGGTGAAGAAGATAGACCACTCTCTGTTTTGCTTCCTTCAAGGCTTGTGTCGTAGGATAAATCGTTCTTATCCAATGCAAAGCCTGCCTCGGTGGGGTAATTTGATCGCCTTGGGAAGCAAAAAGAACAATGGGACTGCGAATGCGTTTCAAATCGTAAACGCATCCTTTATGAATTGGCATTTCACCACGCTCCAATTGATTGCCAATAAAAAGATTAATCACCGTGGCCATTATCTCTTCTTGACTAAATTGGTAAAAGCCATTCCACCAGCGTTCAAACTCTAAAAATCGCTCCCGCTCCCCATCGATTTCATCAAATAAACCATAATACTTATCCCAAATCGCTGTGGTGGGATTGAGTAACTCAAAATTAGAGACCAACCAGGCCCCATCCAATACCCCTTCTTTTAAATCCGATAGAAAGCGAGCACTCCAGGCACCACCCAAGAGTCCCCCTAATAATTGCATGGGATTGGCTTCGTCTTCGCTGTTGGACCAATAAGAAACCGGTGAGCCATTCATGACCGTCAAGCCAACCGATCCCACACAATCAGAAGCCAATAAAGCCAGCATCCAACCCGCTTGACAATTACCATAAAGAATAGGCGATTTGCCTTCATGCCAAGTTTGGACTTTTTTGACAAAGGACCGCAGGGTGGCCAAGACGTCGGCCAGCGTTTGATGCGGAACAGGGTTAGGATAAAAAATAACAAAGTACACGGGATGGCCACTATGAAGTGCAATGCCTACTTCAGAGTCCCGTTTAAAACCACCAATCCCTGGCCCATGGCCTGATCGGGGATCGATAATAATAACCGGATGAGCCTGCGGATCAAAACACGCTTCAAAACACACATCGCCAACCTCAAGAATTTTAACTAAGGCATAATTGGTTTTAGGCTCCAATAATTTCCCATCCAGGACTAATTCGTATTTAAAATTAAGCAGTGGGGGCAACCCTTGTTGTTCGTGCTCCATCATGTTATTGGCACGTTCACGTAAGGTATCCCAAAACAAAATAGAACGTTGCCAACAATCCAGTTGGTAAGAAAAAAAATCATGCCCAATTTGATAAGGCGAGTCCGTGTTGTCCTTGTCCATGCGTCACCACCATCCTAAATCTCAATCTCTTTATCTATTGTGGACTAGGGATAAGATTTTTACAAAAATTTTCTCTCCATCGGATGACTGATATTGACAAGACCCAATGAAGACAACGACTGCTCAAGGAAGTAATTAAAGGGAATTAACTAATAAAAAAATCAAGTCTTAACCGTTTGTTGTTGCGCAGTAGATAATCTATTATGGCACTAAATCATTCGATTAAGAAAAATCTCATGAAAAAGATAAATTTCCTATTGTATTTATTAACCATGCTCGCCATATCCTTTGTCATCATGGGTCATGAAACCACTGAAGCCACAGACACTAAAAACCAAACGAAACACATGTATCGCGGCTCCTCGATTACTCTTGAAGAGTTAGCCAAAGTTGCGGATTTATCCTCGGCACGGGATCAAAAAGGAAACCCCGTGACCCTAGAAGAAGAAAACTATCAGGTTGGCTCTTTTACAAAAGGCACAGTGACTATCATTCCCAAAAGTGGGGAAGCGGACGATGTCATTACCTTGGATTTAAAACCCAATTAATGCATAAAAATCTGACCTTGCTTAATAGGAGCTGAAAATCCACTATTCGCTTTGTAAGTCATGATGTCTGTGCCCCTGATATGGCCATTTGCGTCTGCAGTCTCCTTACTTAAGGCGACAGTAATCGACAATAAACCACGAACAACACCCTACACCATGACTCATTCCTTGATTAATTAGGGGCATCTGAAGGATACAAAGCACGCAGCTGCGTCAACACTTTTTGTAGTTTTTGCCAGTTTGCTTGTGTTCCTTCTTTATCATTGCTATCTCCTGTTTTATCAAGACGAGTAGCCAATTGACTGACATAGCTCAAATTTTGTTGCAATGTTTTTTTCTGTTCCTCTGATAAATCCTCGCTTAAAGCGGGTAAGGCTTTGACTAAATCACGAATGGCAAACGCATGTTGGTGTATGGAATTTAAATCATCACCAGCCAACACTTGATTGATGGAGGCCGCATGCTTATCTATTGCCTCCCAAATGGCTGGAATGGTTTTAGGAATGGATTCAGTCGGCTCTTCAGTCGCGCTAGCAAACACATGGGAATACCCACAAAAAATCAAAAGACTGGTTAAGAAACCTAACCATACATGCTTTCTTTGTTTCGAAGTAGTGCGCTTCATTTTTTTTCTCCTTGCTCAGTTTTATTCAATCTTCGCTTTTCCCGCCATCCTTCCATAGCATTATACACTGTGGGCACAACCAACATATTTAAAAAGGTGGAGGTCAATAATCCTCCCAATAACACTTGCGCCAAAGGTCGCTCAAGCTCCTTTCCAGCAGGAGATCCCCACAACAGAGGAATTAAGCCAAGCGCAGCTGTTGCTGCCGTCATGAGCACAGGAACCAGGCGGTCAAGAGTCCCTTGAATAACCACCTGTTCCCGCGATTGTCCTTGGGCACGTAATTGATTGTAGTGACTCACTAAAATAATCCCATTACGTGCCGCAATTCCAAATAAGGTGATAAAACCAATCATGGCCGCGACACTCATGTCACCACTGGCAAGATACAAAGAAATCACGCCACCAATCAAAGCCAGTGGCAAGTTGAACATCACGAGCAGTGCTTCACGGAACGTGCCAAAGGCTTTGTGAAGCAGAATCAACATAATGAAAATAGCAAGCCCACCAAACACAATAATTACGCGTGAGGCTTGTTGTTGACTTTCAAATTGACCACCATATTGAATAAAATAACCGCTCGGTAGGGTAACCTTTTCCTTAACCCGTTGTTGCACTTCTTGAATCACACTACCTAAATCCCTCTCTTGCACATTAAAGGCAATCACTAAGACGCGCTGCACGTTTTCGCGATTAATCGCAAAAGGCTGAGGCTCTAAGCGAATATCAGCCACAGCACGCAAAGGAATTTTGGTTTCCTGATTTGCCACTCCATGAGCATCAATGAGCATGTTTTGAATGGCTTTAATGCTGTCTCGCCCTGTTTCATTCATACGCAAATACAAATCGAACGTTCGCTGGCCTTCGAGAATACTCGATACCGTCATTCCATTGAGAAGAACTTGCACGTCCTCAGAAATTTGCCCTACATTAACCCCATAACGAGCCGCTTTCTCTCGGTCAATGGTAATGATTAACTGAGGCACATTGATTTGCTGCTCTTTGTTAACATCCACTATTCCTGGAATGGTTTTCAAAATCGCTTCGACCGACTGACCCAGTTCGTTAAGGGTAGCAAGATTATCGCCAAAGAGCTTTACCGCCACTTGCGCTCTGACGCCTGATAGCACCTCATCCATGCGATGAGCGATAAATTGCCCTACATTAAACAGTGCTCCTGGGATATTTGCTAGATCCGCGCGAATGCGTTGCAACAACTCATCCGGAGACATGGTTTTGTTTTTGTCAAAATTCAAGCGCACATCAAACTCACTAACATTAGGTGGTAATGCGTCTTCATCCAATTCACTGCGTCCTGCCCGTTGGGCAATGGAGATGACTTGCGGGTACTTCAGCAAAGTTTTACTGACTTGATTGCCTAATCGCATGGACTCATCCAATGAAGTTCCAGGCAACGTGCTCATCACAATAATAAAATTACCCTCATGAAATTCAGGTAAGAACGAAGTCCCAAAAAAAGGAAGCAAGGCCAAGGCGAAAAGAAAGGCACCGATTGCCATGGCCACGACTGTTTTACAATGGGCCAGAGACCAATTTAACCCAGTTAAAAAATGTTTTTTTAACCAAATCACAAAACGAGTTTCCGCTTGAGCGTGTTGGGCCGCTTCTTCTTCCGTCAAATGATAACGTTCCTCTTGAGATAAAGCATGCATCACTACTTTAGTATCCTGCTGTTTTTCCGTTTTTCGTACTAAAAGAAGATAACAAAGGGCTGGCACCATAGTAATAGAGACCACAAGAGAACCTAATACTGAGGCGATATAAGCAATCGCTAAAGGGCTAAAAATTCGCTCAGGAATACCTGACAAAAAGAAAATAGGCAAAAACACCAAGCTAATAATAATGGTCGCATAGACCACTGAACTTCTAATTTCCAAAACCGCATCAAAAACAATTTCAATGGCGGGTAGAGGTTTTTTGGCCAACCGATTCAGTCTTAGTCGATGTACTACATTTTCAACTGTGATAATACCATCGTCCACTACCTCACCAATAGCAATTGCCATCCCTCCTAACGTCATAGAGTTAATGCCAAAACCAAAATAGTGAAGTACTAGAATACCCACAATAAAAGAAACCGGCATGGAGAGAAAGGTAATGAAGGAAGCTCGCCAGTTCATTAAAAAGAGAAACAATATAGCAATCACAATGATGCCCCCTTCAATAAGGGCTTTGGTCAAATTGTGAATGGCTGATTCAATGAAATTGGCTTGACGAAACACATCGGTGATTAACTCAACACCCGCTGGCAAAGATTTTTTGATATCGGCTAAAGCGTGTTCCACTTTCTGAGTCGTGGTTACCGTATCGGCACCGAAGATTTTAGAAACGGTACCAATGACCGCGTTTTCTGCATTATAAGCCCCATCCCCTCGTTTGATTTCACCACCAAAAGCGACAGTGGCTACGTTGTTAATGGTGATGGGTACTCCATTACGAACCACAATGAGTGTTTTTTTAATGTCTTCCAGCGTCTTAATACGCCCAATGGTGCTCACAACGAATTCAGTACCTGCCTGATGAACAAAAGCACCAGGCACGTTTTGATTTCCTGTCGCTAACGCTTGGCGCACTTCTTCAACCGTGATGCCATAGGCCAGCATACGCTTAGGTTCAAGCTGGACCTGATATTGCTTCACTTCCCCACCTAGAGACACCACGGAAGCGACGCCACCAAGAGCCAAAAGGCGCGGACGGATGGTCCAGTCTGAAAGTGTACGTAATGTTTCAGGGCTTGCAGTTCGACTAATAAGCGCATATTTAAGTAGCCACCCCACTGCCGAGGTGACCGGCAACATCACTGGTGACGAGACACCTGGAGGAAGACGGTTTATTACTTGTTGAATCCGTTCATTAACCAATTGGCGATTGCGATAGATATCCGTTTTATCATCAAATACCACAGTAATCGTCGATAATCCGACGGAGGTTTTTGAACGGACACTGGCCACACCTGGCGTTCCATTGATGGCACTTTCTAAGGGATAGGTCACCAAAGTTTCCACATCTTGGGTGGCCATACCAGGCGCTTGGGTTTGTACCACCACTTGTGGTGGAGCAAATTCAGGAAAAACATCCACGGGCATTTGTTTTAAGGTATAGCCACCCAGTAAGCAAAGGATAATCGTTAACGCCAAAATCAAAGGGCGATTATGTAAAGACCAGGCAATTAATCGCGTAAACATTTAATGATGCTCCTCTTGGCCTGACTGCGGTTTACTGCCCCCAGTGAGCCATAGTGTATAAAGTTCGCGATTGCCTTGAGTCACAACGAGGTCGCCAGGCACCAAGCCGTCTGTAATCTCTGAGTAGTCATCGTCTACTGCACCTACTTTAACGTCCACTCGTTCATACTCATCCCCATTTTGCACAAAAACGAATTGCTCATTATCCGCCTGTAAAAGGGCGGTATTAGGCACCGCAAGTGCCGCTTCATTATGAGCTAAAATGACATTGGCACGAACAAACATGCCCGGTTTGAGTAGTTCTTTCTCATTATTCAAAGTAATTCGCAGGTTCACTGTGCGAGTTAACGGGTCAAGATTGGGTTCAATTAAAGTGACTTTGCCTGGAAAAACCAGCTTTGGGTAACTCAACGCATGAATATTGACTTCCTGTCCTACCTTAACCTTGCCTAAATCTTCTTCATAAACCTGGGCAATGACTAACAGTTTATCGCGGTTGCTGATGTGAAAAAGAACCGTATTCGGTTCAACAGCTTGACCTAAATTGATATTCCTGGCATCAATGATGCCTGCAATGGGGGCTATGACCGCCACACTCGGCGGGGGATTACCCACTAATCGTGATTGCACGGTAGCCAAGCGTTGTCCTGTCTTGACACCATCGCCTAAATTCACATCAATGGCCGTCACGCTCCCACTAATCCGAATACTGACATCCGCCTGCGCATCGGGTAAGAGTTGAATTTGGCCATTCAAACCAAGCATTTGCGCCATGGGACGATTGGTTGCTTTTGCGACTTTGATTTCGAGCATTTTGGTTTGTTGGGGTGTCAAATGCACAGGACCTTTGGCTCCTCCTTCACTCACTTCGATTTCTTCTCCATGGGCAAACACTCCCTGAGCATGGATGAGGAGACCAAGAAAAACACTGGCGAGTAAAATTGCTCTAATTCGCTGTTGTAATGCCATCATCATAACCATTCCTTTGATAAGCTAAGTAAGGACAAAATCCTTGTGTGTGGCCAGGGCCAATGGCCGTACATAAAGCCACATACACTTGTAAATACTTTTCTAAAGTCGTGAGATAAGTCATTTGCAAATCATTTTGTTGTTTTTGCACTTGCAACACATTCAAAAGCGAAATTTGTCCATTTTCATAAGAGTCACGCGCCAGTTTCACGCTTTCAACGCCTATTTTAAGAGATACGCTTTGCGTTTCTCTAAGGCTCATCCTAAGTGCTTTCAATTGGGCATAGTTACTCGCTATTTCTGTTTCAATGCTTAAATTCAAGGCGCGTAACGCCATCATCGCCTGAGTTCCCGTGCGACTTGCCTCTAAAATTCGTCCCTGATTCTGATTTAAAAGAGGAAGTGGAACAGAAAGCGTAACGCCCAAAGTGCGATCGGCTGGTTGGGGTGGTCCCTCTTCCACCACAATTTTATCTTGTTGGACACCAAGCCCTACTGTCCAATCAGCAAAGCGCTCCGCTTTTGCCAAGTGGCGATCGGCAATGGCGCGGTTAATTGATAGAGCAATGGATTGGCGGTCAGGACGATTATTAAGTGCTAACGTTTTTAGCGCAGGTAATTCAGGAAAATTTTGCCCTGTATTTAGGTCAGCCTTAAGAGATAAAGGAGAATTCGCATCTCGGCCCATCAATTGGTTCAGTGTGGCCATTTGACTAATGCGAAGGCTATGTAATAAATGCTTTTCTTGAACAATGCGCAGATACTCAATGCGCGCTGCATTCTCATCCAACTTTGAAATTTCAGCGGCATGATAACGATTATGGATGACGTTCACTAATTCTTTGTTGATTCTTAATAAATAATTCAATTGTTGCAGGCGACGCTCCGTAATCACCGCGGCATAAAATGCATTCGCCACTTTGGCACTGAGTTGACGCTCGGCCTCCCTAATTTCGGCGATGGCTTTCATGACATCGAGGCGTGCGACTGTCTTTTGTTTTGCAATACGTCCAGAAATAGGGAATGCTTGACTAAAACCAGCACTGCGCGAATACTCTCCTTCATCATTAAATAAGCGATCGTCGTTATTTGAGAGATTAACGCTTGGATTGGGCCAAAGACCGGCTTGGATCAATCGGGCCTTTGCAATAGCTACATTATAACGAGCCGCTTTTAAATCCTTGTTATTCGCCAGAGCAATTTGGGTTATTCCCTGAAGGGTCAATGTCTTTCCTGCTATTGCCGAATAGGAACACAACAGGAGGAGCACTATCCAACAAGAACACTGCCAAGCACGATAATGTTTCATGACCAGGAAGACTCAAAATGATTATTAATTCGTCTTACAGCGATAGGCACGGCCCACCATCCCATGATCCGCCACAAAATCATTTTTGGGATTGCCTTCGTAAGTTTGCTGATGTTTGGTAATCCTAAGTGTATTCGCTCCTAAAAGCGCTGCTTTGTTTCTTAGGATATTGAGTTCATCCTTAATCAAATGCTCATGGGATTGATAAGATTGACTCATCCCATTGCGATCGTAGGCTCTGACCTCACCTAAAAAAGTGCAATTCTTTGTAGGCTTTCCTGACTGTACAATGGTTACTTTTTCGCCTTCAGGAGTTAACTTAGCATTATAAGAACAACCAACAAGGACTGCCGGAACCATTAATAGGAGAGTGCGTTTCTTTAGAAAATGTGTCATTAATCAATACCTTTTTTGTTATTCTATCCTTTCAGTATCTCTTATCCAATGTGATTAAACAAGGCATGACATCAAGAAGAAAAAAGGGACTCTTTAGAGTCAATGAACCGTTATTGAGAGACTGGTTTTTGTTAACTTTTTACTTCTTATTGGGTAATTTGATTTCTACTAAAGTGTATCGCATTATTTTTTGTTGCCAGCATTGGGCTATAGACACACACTGAACCATTGATTTTTCTTTGCTTCGCTGCATAACAGGCCAAATCAGCTTCTTTAATCACGGTATTTACTGAAGCCGAGTGGTGATTCATCTGGGTAATACCAATGGAGCAACCCAGATTAAGCTCAGATAGAGTACCTTCTTTGAATGATTTTCTAGTCACCGTGATAAGATTTTCAGCAATCTTTTTTGCCTCATCCATGGAGGTGTTCTCCATCAAAACAATAAATTCGTCTCCACCATAACGAGCTACTAAATCATCCCTTCGTAAGCGCTGCCTTAGGAGTCCACCAAACATTTGTAACGTGGTGTCACCTACCTCATGACCATAGCGATCATTGACAGTCTTAAATCGGTCCATATCAATAAAAAGAACAATAACAGAGCCTGCATTCATCTTGATTTGTTGAAACCGTGTGTTTAAAATCTCAAAAAGATACTCCCGATTATTGCAGCCAGTCAGTGAATCATAGGTTGCATGATGCCGTAATATTTCATAGCGATTTTTAAAATCATCCATCAACTCCATTTTTTGAATGGTCTTGGTCATAAGACGGCAAGACAAATAGACATAGGTAGCACCTAATAAAAACACACTGGCATAAAAATAGTTAAGACAGTGCGGATCGACCAATAGACCGTAAAAAATGCTGGCCGAATAACTAAGAATAAAAGCGCCGATAAAAGCAAGATAACCTAACCATTGCATACGATAATGACTTGTTTGTTGAAGTAATCTATTGACTAAATAAGCACCACTGATGAGAAAGACAATACCAAGCACGATCATCACAACTGGGAACACCATGATTTTGCCTTAAAAAATAGTTTAACCAATTATTTTTAGTATAGATTTGATTTTTTCTTTTTGCTAAAGCTATTAATTATTTTTAATTTGGCTGGGGAACTTATCTCTTTATTTGACAGGAAAAATTAATGATTCATTGAAAAAATCGACGTTGATGAAATAATATTAGCATTAAAGGCAACGATAAAAAACTGGACTCAATGAAGCATTTGTGACTGCATTTAATCAATTGAAGCAAAAAAAATAGAACAAGAGTTGTTATGATAGCTACACATATCTTCCTTAAATCTATATAAATAATACAGTTTTTTTCAGAGGAAATGTTATGAGTTGTAAATGTCAACAAGCTACTACGGTTACTGACAAAAAAGTACTGTTCATTGCGCTGGCCTTAAATTTCATCATGTTTGTGGTAGGTTTAATTGCTGGGATTATCGCTGAGTCAACAGGACTGATTGCAGATTCACTCGACATGCTTGCTGACGCATCGGCTTATGCATTAGGTCTTCTGGCGGTAGGTCGTGGCATGCGGTTTAAAACAACCACTGCGGCACTCAGTGGAAGCGTATTATTAATATTGGGCATTGGTGTGCTGTTTGATGTTGGGCGAAGAGTCATTTGGGGTAGCTCTCCAATCAGTACCATCATAATCACTATTGCTTGTCTTTCCTTAGTGGTCAACGGCATTGTTTTGTATTTGCTTCGTCGATTTCGCGATGGTGAAATCCATTTACGTGCTACATGGATTTTTACTCGAGCTGATGTTGTTGCCAATCTTGGTGTCATCTTATCAGGGAGTTTAATCGCATTAACAAAAACTAGATATCCAGATCTAGTTGTAGGAATTGCCATCTCCTTGTATGTCATAAAAGAAGCCCTTGAAATTCTTGGTGAAACTCATAAAAATAACCGTGAAAATAAATCGCCTTGATTTTTGAGCATACCAGCGAAAGATTAAAAATTTCTGCTGGATATTATCCATCTAGCGACCAAACAGTATAACCACTACTAAGACTATATGTCGTACTCAAACAAACTCGAATAACTCCCATTATCATAATTGCAAAATATGCCATTAGGTATCGCCTATTTCATAGTTTTAATCCTCGTAATCGAAGGGCATTAACAATAACTGAAACAGAAGAAAGCGCCATAGCAAGTGCGGCGATGATTGGGCTTAATAGTAATCCTGTGAATGGATACAAGATTCCCGCAGCCAAAGGGACACCCAATATGTTATAAATAAAAGCAAAGAAGAGATTCTGGCGTATATTACTCATAGTCCCTTCTGATAAACGACGAGCCTTGGCAATACCACGCAAATCACCATGCAATAATGTAATACCAGCACTCTCAATAGCCACATCAGTCCCTGTTCCCATGGCAATACCAATATCAGCTCGTGCCAGTGCCGGTGCGTCATTCACCCCATCTCCTGCCATTGCAACAGTGAGTCCTTTATCCTTTAATTCACTTATAATACGGCTTTTATCCTCAGGCATGATTTCAGCCACTACCTTTTTTATGCCAAGTGTACCTGCCACAGCTTCTGCTGTTTTTTTACTATCCCCTGTCAGCATGTAAATTTCAATGCCACTTTGTTGAAGTAAGTGGATGGTTTCAGGGGTTGTTGATTTAATTGGATCTTCCACTACCAAAAGGGCTACTGTTTTATCATCGATAGCCATAAACATCACAGAGGCACCTTTGCCACGGAGCTCATCTGCTTTTGTAAAAAGAGAAGTATTATCGTTCCCATGCTCTTGCATTAATTTGATATTACCAATGGCAACACGATGACCATTTACTTTACCTACTACTCCTTTCCCAGTTGGGGCGTCAAAATTTTGGACTGGTTCAAGAGCCAACTGTTTTTCCTTTGCAGCCCTCACGATGGCTTTGGCAAGCGGATGTTCGCTTTGATGTTCAAGTGATGCCGCTAGCGCTAATGCCTCTTCCTCATTTAAGCCTTGATCAGTTACAATCTGCGTCAATTTGGGGTGCCCTTCAGTGAGTGTTCCTGTTTTATCTACAACAAGCGTGTTCACCTTTTCCATTCGCTCAAGCGCTTCCGCGTTTTTAATCAATACACCACTCTGAGCACCTTTCCCTACTCCTACCATGATAGACATCGGAGTTGCCAAGCCTAGGGCACAGGGACAAGCGATGATTAATACAGATACAGCAGCAATTAAGCCATAGCTAAATGATGGTTGCGGCCCCAACAATGCCCACAAAATAAAAGAAAGCATGGCAATTAAAATCACGGCAGGCACAAACCATCCAGATACAGTATCTGCTAACCGTTGAATAGGGGCGCGGCTTCGTTGAGCATCACTCACCATCTGAACAATACGTGAAAGCATGGTGTCACTACCAACGTGAAGTGCTTTCATAACAAAACTACCCGTCTGGTTAATTGTCGCACCAATAACTTTAGCACCTGCTTCTTTAGTAACCGGAATAGGTTCTCCAGTCACCATAGATTCATCTACAAAACTTCGGCCTTCCCGTACCTCACCATCTACCGGTATCTTTTCACCAGGGCGAACGCGCAGCAAATCGCCAACATTAATCTTATCCAGAGATACTTCCTCTTCACTCTCATCTTCTTTTATACGATGCGCACTGTCAGGTGCTAATTTCAATAAAGCACGGATAGCACTGCCTGTCTGCTCTCTTGCTTTTAATTCCAGCACTTGTCCTAATAAGACAAGGGTAGTAATGACAGCTGCCGCTTCAAAATACACAGCGACCACCCCTTCTTGACTTCGAAAAGCTATAGGGAATACCCCAGGCAGTAGTACTGCCACCACACTATAAACCCATGCTACCCCAATACCCATAGCTATTAGAGTAAACATATTCAAGTGACGTGTTTTAAGAGTTTGCCAGCCACGCTGAAAAAATGGCCAACCACACCATAACACAACAGGTGTAGCAAATAGCAGTTGAATCCAGTTTGAAACACCGGCAGATATAATGTTTTTCAACAAATGTCCGCCCATCTCCAATACCACAACAGGTAAAGTAAGAATCACTGCCATCCAAAATCGGCGCCTCATATCAAGGTATTCAGGATTTATTTCACTTTCGGCGGTCACTGTTTCCGGCTCTAAGGCCATACCACAAAGAGGGCAAATCCCGGGATTAGTCTGACGTACTTCAGGATGCATGGGGCAAGTATAGATGATTGCACCCTCTGTTTTGGAGGAAGCATCGCGTGACTTCTGTACTCTATGTTCCTGATGACAACAAGCGTCCTCTTTTCCAGTATTTGTATGCTTTTGTTGATGATGGTCGTGTTTCATTGATCACCTATTCGTATTAGTAGTTTCACTTAAGCAGAGAACACGTTTCAATGCCCACCGCCATGGCCACCGTGGCCACCAGCACCGTGCCCCCCATAGCCTCCATCAACCTCCTGTGAACCATGCTTTCTCAACCCATCACAGGAGCTCAAAAAGAGTGTTGCCCCAACTAACCCAATAAAAACAATAAACGCCATAGTTATTTTAAAAATTGACATCTGATACTCCTTGAAAATAAATGTTGGTCCACTTATCCTTTTAAAGCCTTTACCAACTTGTGTTTTACTAACTCATCCACAACCAAATCACTCACATCAATGGCATTGGTTATATGATTTACCGTGTTACAAGTAATGATTTGCATACCTTCCATTTCCGATAATAGGGAATAGGCATCTTCTGCAAAAAGCGCATGCACACCAATGCAAGTCACTGACTTAACCCCTAAATCTTGCAAATGCTTCACCGTTTCCACCATGGTTCTGGCCGTGGAGATGATGTCATCGACTAATACTGGGGTAGAGGAGTGAAGCTTCGGAATATTGGGTACTGAAATAGCCACCTCTTTATCACCCCGTCTCTTTTTTTCCAAAATCACATAGGGAAAATCGCCCTTTTCTGCAATGTCGGCAACCCATTGCTCACTTTCCATATCAGGGCCTATAAGCACTGGTTTAATAACATGAGCCTTAATCCATCTCGCTATATTTGAAGTAGCATGTAAGACAAAAGTAGGAATGGAGTAGACTTCATCTAAAGAGTTATAACGATGCAAATGGGGATCGATGGTCATGAGCCAATCAAATGAGGTGGATAATAACTCAGCAAAATAACGCGAGGTAATCCCTTCCCCCTGATGAAAACGTTTATCTTGACGTAAATACGGAAGATAAGGGGCAATCAAACCAATTTTTTTAGCTCCTAATTCTTTGGCTGTTTTAGCAAAAAACAACAAAGGCAGTATTTTTTCATCGGGTCGGTTTAAGCTATCCACTACAATGAGGCTGTGATTTTTAACTTCCGAATTAATTTTTACGTACCACTCCGTGTCTGGAAAACGATGCAACGTGGCATCACCCACCTCCACTTGAAGCGCTTTTTTTAAGTGTCTACTGATTTCTGAAGCATCAAATAATGAAAATAAAATGGGCTTCAAGGCTTCTCTCCCAGAACAATGGTATTTTGTTTATCGCGAATAAAATCGCGAGCATAAGTCATCTCTCCTGAAGACTCTGAATGGATGGTGAACAAAGGCTGTCCTTTTTCAACTTGGTCGCCAATATGAACATGCAAATCAACCCCTGCTGATTTAGACTTAGGGGCCCCTGCAAGTTTGGCAATTTTTGCGAGCATTCGATTGTCAATGAGAGATACTTTACCTGCTTTCTCAGCACCAATAGGGTGAGTAAAACGTGCCGCCGTCAATTCCCGCATGCCTCCTTGTGCCTCACAAATCGCCTGAAATTTTTTAAACGCTTCGCCGCTATCTAATAATTGTTTGGCTATCGATTGACCTGAGCCAGGTTGTACTGTTGATGAAAATTCCAGTACTGCTCCTGCAAGAGTTAATGATTTTTCGCGCAAATCCTTTGGGGCATGAAGCAATCCTTGTAATACCGCCAACACATCGCGTGCTTCCAGGGAAGGGCCAATACCATTTCCTATCGGTTGTGCGCCATCAGTAATTAAAGTATGGACCACAAGGCCTAACTGTTTTCCTACTTCTTCAAGGGATTGCTTAAGAAGTAAAGCCCTGGACTTATTCCTGACTTTTGCGGTAGGTCCCACTGGAATATCAATAACGGCATGGGTTGCTCCTGTAGCAATTTTTTTAGAAAGGATTGAGGCGACCAATTGACCTTCACTATCTAACTCAAGAGCACGCTCCACCCGAATAAGCACATCATCGGCAGGGCTTAAGCTCACAGCACCTCCCCAAACGATACAACCGTTTTCCTTTTCAACCACGTGACACATAGCCTTTGGGCTCAGTGACACCGGTGCTAAAGTTTCCATTGTATCTGCAGTACCTGCTGGAGAAGTAATTGCCCGTGAAGAGGTTTTTGGGATAGTTAACCCAAAAGCAGCTACAATGGGAACCACAACAAGGGTGGTGCGATTTCCTGGCAAACCACCAACACAATGCTTGTCTACAATCAAAGGAGATGACCAGGATAAGCGATCGCCGCTGTCAATCATGGCTTTTGTAAGTTTCATGATTTCAGTATTGCTTAAACGTTCTGCGGCACTGGCCGCTAAAAAAGCAGAAATTTGCAAATCAGAAAGACGACCACTTAAAACGTCATCCACGATGGCTTTGATTTGTTTAAAAGAGAGTTCCTTACCATAAATCTTCGTATGCACATAACTTAATGATTCCAGAGGTTTAGGATGGGATAATTGGATTTCATCCCCTTCTTTAGCATTTAAAGAATCCCAGGCATAGTGTGACAAGCTGGCTTCCCCGGGCTTAAGCAGCTCTGAGGTAACGACATTAAGCGTTGCGATAATGGAGCGTTTGCCAAGGGTCACTTGAATACGTGTCTGCACTTCAAAGCCTTCTGCATGACACACATGACAATCCTCTCGCATGTAAATAATGGCTTCATGATACGTCTTGATGCCTAAATATTTTAAACGCAAGGCATGACCCACTTCTTTTGTCACGACAACTCCTCCACATGCTGGTAAGAAGGAATCATGCAGGTGAAACCAAATTGCTGTTCAATCTTGTCTTTGAGCGATTGTGCACTGTGAGGTTCACCATGAGTGATAAAGACTTTTTTGGGTGGCCGAATAAAGTGCTTTAGCCAACCTAACAGCTCCTGATAATCGGCATGCGCAGAAGTACTGCTCATGACAACGACCTTGGCGTGTATAGGAATCATACTACCATGAATTTTGACCTCACGTTCCCCATTGACAATCCTGGCACCACGAGTGCCTCCTGCTTGAAAGCCGGTAAAAAGAAGGGTGCTCTTAGGATCAGGGGCAAAGGCTTTCAAATGATGCACAATACGACCACCTTGGGCCATCCCACTGGCGGCTATAATGATTTGAGGCATTTTATGACGATCGAGTTCTTTTGACTCCTCAGGGGTATTGATATAAGTAGCTGCGTTACATAAGCCATGGCATTGTTCCTCATTTAAACGATGATCCTCTTTATAAGTGCAGAGCAAATGGGTCGCATTGATGGCCATTGGGCTGTCTAAAAACACTGGAACGTCTTTGTGAATCTCTCCTTTTTGTTTCAGTTGATAAATAAAATAAAGAAGACTTTGCGCACGCCCTACGGCAAAGGCTGGAATGACGACAGAACCCCCTCGTTTGATGGTTGTATTAATCACTTGCCCCATTTGCGGCAACGGATCAGTTGCATCATGCAATCGGTCGCCATAAGTGGATTCCATGATCAGATAATCCGCTTCTTGAATGGGGGTTGGTGCCTTCATGACCGGATCATAAGGTCGACCAACATCCCCGCTAAACAAAAGGGAACACTTACTTGTTTTTATTTTGATCATCGCGGCACCCACGATGTGTCCTGCACGATGAAATTCGAAGCTAAATCCATTAAATAATTGGTGCGGCGCATTAAAATCAACGGTTTCAAAATGTTTTAATGCCGTTCTCGCGTCTTTTTCGGTATAAAGAGGAAGCGCTGGCTTATGTTTCGAGAAACCGTATTTATTGGCTAATCGTGCTTCTTCTTCCTGAAGATGACCACTATCCGGTAATAAAATAGCACACAATGCTTTTGTGCCGGGTGTTGCATAGATTTTTCCTTGAAATCCATTTTTTACTAATAGGGGCAAATAACCGGTGTGGTCAATATGCGCATGAGTGATAATCACAGCATCAATATCGCGCGGGTCAATAGGCAATGAAGCCCAGTTACGTAATCGTAATTCTTTATACCCTTGAAAAAGACCACAATCGATGAGAATTTTTTTAGAATCGATGGTCAAAAGGTATTTTGAACCAGTAACGGTTTGGGTTGCCCCTAAGAACGTTAATTTCATCTTGCCTCCATTAGACTTCCTTGTTTTTTCAAATCCACTTGCCAGCGCCACATCACATAAACCACGGGAATCACAATCAAAGTCAGCAATAGTGCTGAAAAAATCCCACCCACCATGGGAGCCGCGAGGCGTTTCATCACATCAGCACCAATACCTGTCGCCCACATCACCGGTAACAAACCCAGTATATTCGCAAGCCCTGCCATCGCCATAGGGCGAATACGCGATACGGCGCATTGCTGCACCGTTTGAATCAAGTCCGGCAAGGTTTTGAGTAATCCTTTTTCTTTTTGCTCGTTGTAATCAGAATCAAGGTAAGCGAGCATCACCGCACTCGTTTCAGCAGCCACTCCAGCAAGTGCAATCATCCCAACCCAGACCGCGATACTCATGTTGTACCCTAATAGAAGGAGCAGCAAAAATCCGCCAAGTAGAGCAAAGGGGACACCTAGCATCACCATCAATGTCTCAGTGATGGTGCGGAAGGTAAAGTAAAACAAAATAAAAATAATGGCTAAGGTGAGTGGTACAAAAATTTTAAGTCGTTCATACACGCGTTGCATGAATTCGTATTGACCTGACCAGGCAAGCGTGTAGCCCGGGGGTAATGTGACTTTTGCCTTGACCACTTGCTTTAACTCTTCCACGTAGCTTCCAATGTCTCGTCCGCTAATATCAATGAACACATAACCTGCTAACATCGCATTCTCATCGCGAACCATGGCAGGACCTGAACGAAAGGTTAAAGTCACCAATTGAGCAATAGGTATTTCAGCACCACTGGGTGTTTTCACTAAAATACGATTGATCTTATCCGGATCATCGCGTAATTCTCGCAAATAACGCACATTAACAGGATAACGTTCACGGCCTTCAATTGTGGTCGCTATGTTTTCACCACCCACGGCTGATTCGATGATACGATTGACATCCATAATGGTTAAACCATACCGCGCAAGCTCGTCACGATGAATGTCAAAATCAAGAAAATACCCTCCAGCCACCCGTTCCGCATACACCGTACTTGTCCCCGGTACTTCTTTGGCTACCATTTCGATTTCTTTGCCAATGGCTTCAATTTTTTTAATGTCAGGACCAAAAACTTTAATCCCTACAGCGGTTCGAATTCCTGTGGTGAGCATGTCATTACGCGCTTTAATGGGCATAGTCCAGGCATTGCTCACACCGGGAAATTGCAAGGCTTTGTCCATCTCAGCGACCAGGCTTTCATAGGTCACGCTTTTGCGCCAAAATTTCTTAGGCTTAAGTTCAACAATCACTTCCATCATGCTAAAAGGAGAAGGATCGGTTGACGTATTAGCCCGTCCCGTTTTTCCAAACACATAAGCCACTTCCGGGAATGATTTTAATTTTTTATCCATTTCCTGGAGCAGTTCTGTGGCTTGTGTGACCGATATGCCAGGTAAAGTAACAGGCATATATAAAATCGTACCTTCATACAGAGGCGGCATGAATTCTGAGCCAATGAGTTTATAGAGGGGAACCGTGGCTAATGCCGCTACCACAGCAATCGCTACTACAACACCACGGTAATGCAGTGCTAATTTCAAAACTGGTGCGTACATTTTTTGCATCACGCGGGTAATGGGATGTTTTTGCTCGGGGATGATACGCCCACGCACCAAAATAGGTAATAACATGGGGATTAAAGTAATGGCCAGCAAAGCACTCATAAAAATGGCTAAATTTTTTGTATAGGCCAAGGGTGAGAATAACCGTCCTTCTTGGGCCTCCAGGGTAAAAACCGGCATAAACGATATGGCAATAACCACTAATGATGCAAAAATGGCAGGGCCTACTTCTTTCGCTGAATCAATCAACACTTTGTTGCGATCGCCGGGACTTCCTTTTGCTTCCCAATCGGCTAACCGTTTGTGTGCGTTATCGACCATGATAATGGCCGCATCCACCATATCCCCAACCGCCACAATGATGCCGCCAATGGACATGATATTAAGGCCGATATTGAAAAAATAAATGGGAATAAACGAAATCAAAATAGCAAGCGGCAAAGTAATAATCGGAATCAAAGCGGAACGAAAATGCCCCAAGAAAACAATGATTAATAACCCAACCACCACAAGTTCTTCAATCAAATTCCAGTTGGCCGTTGAAATGGCTTCTCGAATCAGATTACTGCGGTCATACACATTGACCATTTTTATTCCTTCTGGAATGGCAGTAGCCAATTCTTTGAGCTTATCCTTGATTCTGCCAATCACTTCCAAAACGTCTTCCCCAAAACGCATGATGACGATGCCACCAACGGTTTCGCCTTGACCATTTAAATCGACCACACCACGACGCATGTCCGAGCCAAGCTGCACGGTTGCCACATCTCGTAATAAAATCGGCGTCCCATTGGCATTCGTACCAATGGCTATTTTTTCAATATCATCTGTCGACGTGATATAGCCTCGTCCACGAACCATGTACTCTGTCCCTGAAAATTCAATGACACGCCCACCAGTATCATTATTGCTCATACGAATTTTTTCAATAATTTGGGGTACAGAAAGTTTATAGGAAAGTACTTTGACGGGATCTAAATTAATTTGATACTGCTTAACAAAACCACCCACGGTGGCGACCTCTGATACACCAGGTATAGCTCTTAACCAATAACTTAAATACCAATCTTGAAAAGTGCGTAAATCGGCCAGATTATGCTTCCCGCTTTCATCCACTAAGGCGTATTGATAAATCCAACCAACCGGCGTTGCATCAGGACCTAATTGAGGGGTCACGCCTTCAGGCAGTTTTCCACTCAATTGGCTCATGTATTCTAAGACACGTGAGCGCGCCCAATAAATATCGGTTCCGTCCTTAAAAATGATATAAACGTAAGAAAAACCAAAATCAGAAAAACCGCGAACTGCTACAACGTTTGGTGCGGATAACAATGCCGTTACAATGGGGTAAGTGACTTGATCTTCCACCAGATCCGGTGCTCTGCCCATCCATGTGGTATACACAATCACTTGCGTATCTGAAATATCAGGCAAAGCATCCATGCGAGTATTTTTTAAACCCCACCAACCGCCCAAGGAGAACCCCACGACAAATAGCAACACGATAAATCGATTGTTTGCGCAGAATTCAATTATTTTCTCAACCATGTAAATCCCTTTATCGTATTAATGCTGCATACCACCCATCGCAGCCTTTAACTGACTTTCAGAATCAATGAGGAAGTTAGCAGAGGTAATAATGTTATCTCCCTCTTTGATGCCTTGTACCACCTCGATCAAATCACCAGCACGCACACCCAATGTCACATTGCGCCACTCAATTTTTCCATCACCATGATAAATAAACACCACGGCACGCTCACCCGTTATCAAAACAGCATTTTTGGACACTACAAGTCGCTTGCCTAAAGGAATTTTTAAGTCAATATTGGCGTACATCCCCGGTTTTAATTGATCCTTGGCATTATCCACCACAAAACGAACCTTGGCGGTACGAGTTTTCATATCGACCGTTGGATAAATAAAATCAAGTTTGGCTTTAAACAATTGATTAGGCAAATACGACAAGGTGACATCTGCTGTTTGATCGAGTTTAATATAAGGTAATTCATACTCATAAATGTCGCCTAAAATCCACAAACGAGATAAATCGGCTATGGTATACAGTTCATCTTCTGGTTTGATTCGCATGCCGACTAATGCCATTTTATGAGTAACCGTTCCATTAATTGGAGAATTAATGGTCATCGTATTGGTAATTTTACCGCTTTTTGTCAAATGCTCGATTTCCTTCTCAGAAATTCCCCACAGCAAAAGTCTTTGTTTGGCTGCCTCAAAAGACGCCTGTGAGCCTGATATAATTGAAGTGTTTTTGTTTTTACCAAGAATTTTTTTGGCTTGTAAAGCCAATAAATATTCTTGTTGAGTAGAAACCAGATCAGGACTATAAACAGTAAATAAAGCTTGATTTTTTTTGACTTTCTCTCCGGTGAAATTGACGAATAATTTTTCTATCCAACCATCAAAACGCACATGAATATGGGCAACCAACCGTTCATCTGCTTCAACATAACCCACCGTACGAATCGTTTTTTCAATCCATTGGCTTTTTACCGGCTCCGATGTAATGCCTATTGCTTGTAAGCGAACTGGGTCTATCATGATTAAATTGTCCGAGGTGGATTTTTTCATATCCATCTTGTCATGAGTACTTGTTGTTGATTGCGCAATACCTATTTGAACGGCGATCAATAACACAATAAATAAGACGATTGGCTTTCTAGACTTCATGTGAGCTTCCCTGTAATTTCTTCTATCTGCGTGATGGCTTTTTCGTGATTTGCCAACTCATTATGCAATTCAATTTCATTTTCTTGTAACGTCAGCAGGTTATTAAGCAAGGTTAAAAAATCCACTTTACCAACTCCATAATTGGCTTGTGATGAATTAAACGTTAGTGTGGCCAAAGGAATGATGGAGCCTTGGATCAATTCAATTAACTTTGCAGAACGCTGTTCCACCAAAAAAGCGTTTTTGACCTGGAAAAGAAGCGCTTGATAGGTGGTGTGCAAATCTTCTACTTCAGCATTGTAACGAGAAAGGGATTCTCGCAAGCCATTATTTTGCTTCTCCATAAAATACAAAGGAATAGTGGCTTTCAAGTTGACCATATATCCGTCATTATTCGTTACTGTGTTATGTAATTTTCCTCCTTCAATTTCAACATCAGGAAAATAATTCATTTTACTTAATTTAACCGTTTGGCGTCGTTGCTCAACGCTTCGTTCGCGTGCTTTTAATTGTGGAGAGCGCTGTTTGATGAGGTTATTGAGAAATGCCAAATTATGACGATGATGGGTTACAGATAACTGCGATGGGGTATGAATTGCAATATCCAAGGGTCGATTTAAAAGACGGTTAATATCCGCCTCAAGCGATTCCCGCTCTTGTTTTAAGATAACCAAACGCATATCCAGGCGAGCGATTTCGGTCTGTGCCCGAAAAATATCTTGTTGCGGAACTTTTCCCACGCTGTAATTCACTTGAGCACTTTTTTCAAGCTCTTGCAGAAGCAGTAGGGTTTTTTGCAGGATTTCAATTGATTTATTAACCGAATAAAGGTTGTAATAGATACGCTTTAATTGGGCAATAACAACCAGGCACGTTGCCTGGTACTCAGCGGCTGCTCGCTTCGCCTTTTCCACCGCTATTTTCCCACGAACTGCCAGCTTCCCTGGAAATGGAATTTCCTGACTTGCACCAATCATTTGTAGCCGCATGGGATCAATATTCATCGGGGAACCAACACTGACTTTAGGATCAGGGAGTGAACGGGCTTGGGGTGCAACACGATTGGCAGCGATCCAGCGCGCTTGAGCCGCCTTAATTTGTGGGTTATTTCCCTTAGCTTCTTCAATCAGTTTCTCTAAAGCCAGTATTGGCGCAGCATGGCTTAAAGAGAAAACAGGGTAATTGATCAAGCTGGTAATCAGGATGACCCAGAAGCCTTTTTTAAAATTAAAACGCCTCATGAGGTGAATTCCTTAATGTAATCATTTTCTTCAATTCCAAAATCAGTAAAGGGATGGTTCCTAAGACTATCCAAAGCAAGCATTCAGATAAAGTCACTGGACTAATTCCAAAAAGACGTTGCAAAAATGGGACATGATGAATGAAGATCTGCAACGCAAAACTAATACTGACAATAAAAAACAAGCGCATGTTTGAAAACAGTCCTACTTGCCATATGGTCTTGGTTTGACTACGAGCCCCAAAGGCTCTTAATAATTCTGCAGTCACTAAAACAGAAAAAGCAGCGTCCTGAGCCTGTATCAAATCCGCATTGACTAAATATTCGTAAGCAAATACACCAAAGGTGACCAGTGCCGTTAAACAGCCTATAAAAGATACCTGCTTGAAAAATGAAAAATTCATCAGAGATTGTTGTGATGATCTTGGCGGACGTTTAAGAATTCCAGGCTCAGCCGGATCGGTTGCCAAAGCCAATGCCGGCAAACCATCCGTCACTAAATTTATCCATAACAATTGGATTGGCAATAGTGGTAAGGGCCAGCCGATTAAAAGAACACTAAAAACAACCAGCAGTTCACCCATATTTCCCGCTAATAAATAAGCGAGTGTTTTGGCAATATTGTCATAAATCGTCCGCCCTTCTTCAATCCCATCGACAATGGAGGTAAAGTTATTATCCATGAGAATAATATCGGCAGATTCTTTAGTCACTTCAGTGCCTGTGATCCCCATTGCGATACCAACCGAAGCTTCTTTTAGTGCCGGTGCATCGTTTACACCATCACCAGTCATTGCAACCACCATGTGATGTTTTTTCCAGGCACGAACGATTTTTAATTTATGTTCAGCAGTAACGCGAGCATAAACAGCAATCTGTTTCACACACGCCATAAAGTCATCATCAGACATCTTATCCAGTTCATTACCTGTCATCAGGCGATCGCCTGGATTCAGTATCTCTAATTCACGAGCAATTGCTTTGGCGGTATCGGGGTGATCGCCTGTGATCATGACTGGTTTAATGCCTGCCATTTTACAACGCTTAACCGATGCTTTTGCATCAGCATGCGGCGGATCCTGGAGTCCTATGAGTCCTAGTAAAACAAGATTATTTTCAATGTCTTCATCAGCAGCCTCCAATAATGAAGAATCGCATTGCCGTTGTGCAAAGGCCAAGATTCGCAATGCTTCACTGGCCATCAATTGACAGGATTGTTGCATACGGGCACGTTCTTTAGGGGTTAATTTTTTGATGCCCTCTCGAGTCAAAATATGGGTACAGCGTTCGAAAATCACTTCAGGTGCCCCTTTGACAAACGCAGTCAGTTGCTCTGCTTGCCTACGGATTATCGTCATACGTTTTCGTTCTGAATCGAAAGGCAATTCTCGTATGCGAGGAAAAGTAGACTCCAGATTATCACGCCAAATATCTCCTTTGGCAGCCGCTACTAATAGTGCAATTTCTGTTGGGTCCCCAACAGTGGATAGTTGTCCTTGTTGCAAACGAATTTCTGCATTGTTACAGGCCGAAGCGGCGTTCAAAACCGTCTGTAACAAATTATCTTTGGCGACATCGATCTCTTGACCTTGGGAAATAAAATGACCATCCAAGTGATATCCTTCACCTATGATACTGTACACTTCCTCTGCGGTAATGAGTTTACGGGCTGTCATCTCACCCACTGTTAATGTCCCTGTTTTATCCGTACAAATGACTTGGAGACAACCCAGAGTTTCCACAGCTGACATACGCCTTACCAAGACGGCACGTCGTACCATGCGTTGAACACCTAAGGCTAAAGCAACAGTGACTACCGCAGGTAAACCCTCAGGAATAGCCGCTACAGCCAGACTAACGGAGCTCATAAACAATTCAAAAAATGGAATACGACGTAACCAACCGAGAATAAAAATCAGTAGGACAATGGAAAAACAAAGCCATAATAGCCGGGAACCCACTTGATTAAGCCTTTTTTGTAATGGGGATTCATCACGAGAAGCCTCATTCAACATGGTCGCAATACGTCCCATTTCGGTACTCATTCCGGTTGCGACTACAATGGCTCGACCTGTACCATTCGCCACGGATGTGCCCATGAAGACCATGTTTTTGCGCTCAGCGAGTGGCGTTTCAACACTACAAAAATTGAGATTTTTTTCAATAGGCAATGATTCACCAGTTAAAGGGGCTTCCTCCGTCTTTAAGGAAGACAGCTCAAAAAGACGAGCATCAGCTGCAACTAAATCTCCTCCTTCAAAAAGAAGTGTATCGCCTGGCACGATATCGGAAGTAGTGATCATCTTGGCATGACCATCTCGAATTACCCTGGCTTTAGGGGAAGCCAATTTTTGCAACGCTAAAATAGCACGATCAGCTCGAAATTCGATAATAAAGCCGATAATGGCATTCAAAACCACAATGGCAAAAATGGCAATGGCATCTACTGTTTCACCCAGTAAAAATGAAATGACTACAGCGCCTAAAAGAACCCAGGTGACTAAACTGTTTACTTGTTGGAAAAGAATTTTCAAAAAAGAAGTTTTTTTCTGTTTGACCAATACATTAGCGCCAGACTCTTCTAAGCGTCGTTGTGCTTCTTCCTCAGTTAAACCAACTGATAAATCAGTTTTAAGTACTTTGGCCACTTCTTGGGGCTTCTTGTCATGCCAAATCTGCGTCATTGCGTCCATCCTTTGAATCTGCTCACCTATTATACATGTGAGTCTAATTTCCCTAAAAATTCAAACGCCTAAGTTGGTATTATAAGAGAATCAATACTCACGACAAACCCTTACAATTCAGTCTAAAGCTTCTGATGTTAACGACCACTGCCACCTCCATGGCCTTGCGCGACATGAATATTTTAATTCTTTGTACTATCGTTGGCAGCTCCACTGTTTGTACAAACAGCAAGTAATAAACAGCAGGCTAAAATAAACCAATGACTTTGTTTTATGATGATTTTTATCCATGATTTTAAAAGGAAATAATTAAAATATAGACTGTCATTCAATCACCAGTCAAAATAAATAGCTCTAATTGATTGAACGGATAACATCAAACTCTTCTTCCCAATCCAAAAGATAGACTAGATTATTTTGTTCATGATTACTATTTTTTGGGTGAAAACAGAGAGCTTTTTCTTTTTCCTCTTCGGCTCTTGCTTCAGGAAAATACTCCAAGATCTCCATATCACTCATGATAGTTCCATCGATAAATAGATTACCTAATAATAACTTAAAATAAAGTGAATTGTCTTAAGCATATCTAATTTTTCTTATACTTTAATTCGCTAAACTGATTTAAGCAATTGAAAGAGATGTTGTATAAACTCTAAAAAAAACAGCAATCATATAAAGCGGTTAATGGAAACCTATGTAGTTAGTGTTTATCTACGATATAATGATACAGAACGGTTGAGTGTCCTTGGAGCCAAAATTATTGTGAAAAAATTTATCATTACCCTCATTGGTTTGCTATTAAGTAATTCATATTATGGAATTGCTATTGCTGGAAATTCACATCATCATGCGATGAAAAATCCCTCAAAAAATTCATCGAAGTCACAGCAAAGTGCTACCATGCGATTATCAATTCAGAGGATAATTGAAAAAAAGGATAAGAAACTAGTCTTCCTCAAGTTATCTAAAACAACAAATAATAACCCAGTTACCCTAAACGATCTTGTTGAGGCACATACACAAAAGATTCATTTATTGATTATTGATGACAATCTCATGGACTACAGCCATGTTCATCCAGTTGAAACAACGACACCCGGTGTTTACCAATTTGAGTGGCAGCCTATCCTCAAAAATGCTTCTTATCGTGCATGGGCCGATCTATTGCCTGCGAATACAAAAATTCAGGAATATATTATTGCTGATTTTCCATCTCCTAAAAACATTAAGGGATTAGGAGGTCATATTGATCACCAGCCTTTATTTGAAAGCACTGTTGATGGCTATCAGTTCAAATTATCTTTTGATAAAACACCATTACAAGTGGGGCAACCAGCCATGGGTAAAATAGATATTGTTGATGCCAAGGGAAACCCAGTTCATACGTTAGAACCAATTATGGGTGCCTATGCTCACATCGTTGGTTTTAATGAAGACTTTAAAACCGTTACCCACGTTCATCCTATGGGGAAAGAACCCCAAAATAAGGCTGAACGAGGAGGACCCGAATTACAATTTCATATTGAGCCCAATAAAGCGGGATTTATTAAACTGTTTACCCAAGTACAAATCGATGGGAAAACACTTTTTGCTTCGTTCGGAATCCCAGTAAAAATACAATAGAGTTCTTTCGAAACTAGCCTTTGGCAAAAGTTGCTGATAAAAAGCTCCTAATCAAGGAGCTATGATGAAGTATGGAAATATAAAAGGTCTTGAAGACGAAAAAAGATTTGGATTAATATTTAACTTAATTGCTGCAACTTATAACATAGAGCTGACTTGATGCCAGTTTCGAAAGAAGTCTATTTTTTACAGTTAAGATATTGGAAAATAGTCAAATTCGCATAGTAAAAACAGCATTAAATAATGATGAGCCAGTTCAGATATCATACTAAATCTTTTGCATATTTCTACTTTGTTCTGCTATGCCAGATTGAAGTGTACTCTATCATGACGTCAGGCTAAAGCAGCATTATGTATTTCATCTTATCTGATAAAACAGAGAAACCCTTATGAACGGGGTAAAATAATGACATTTTATTCATGCTTATCCTTTAACAATTCTAACATTCTTCAAATATTGCATGAACGTCACTTGACATTGGACTATAGTCCATGGTTTAGACTTATATGTAGAGCTCATAGTGAAGGAGGATAAGAGTGGACAGCAAGCAATTGAAAAACATTGATCCGGCATTAGGTTTAATAGGTGCATTTTCAAAAGTAAGTTTGGGCACGACGACGAAAATTCAGCAAATGCGCCAGGAGGTTATTTTTAAAGATGGTATTTTACCTGCTAAAACCAAGACATTGATAGCGACCATTTGCGGCATTAATGCCAGGTGTGAGCCTTGTTTAGAATATTATGTACTGCAAGCCAAATCACTGGGTGCGACGGAAGCTGAACTTGGGGAAGTATTGGCTGTTGTCTCTACCATGGGCGGCTGTGTCGGTGAAATGTGGGCTTTAAAAGCCTATAAAGCCTTTATGGAAGAAAGTGGTTCACCAGATGCGTGCTGTGATCATTAAATTGAACCGAGGTGAGATTGAATGGCTTTGGCACTGACGATTGGACAAGTAGCGAGTCTGGCGGGTGTTTCTCATGACACCATTAGGCTTTATGAACGATATGGTTTGATTGAAGAACCCCCTCGTGCCGCCAATGGGTACCGCCAATATCCCGTGGAGGCAGTTGATAAGTTGCGTTTTATCCAGCGTGCCAAGACCATGGGATTTGCCCTCAAAGAAATTCAGGAATTATTGTCCATTCATCACTCATCCAAACAATCCTGTGGTGAAGTGAGATCCAAGGCACAGCAAAACCTGGCGCATATTGCTGAAAAGATTCAAGAACTCAAGCGACTGGAAAAAGCTTTAAAAGCACTGGTCAGTGACTGTGAAACACGCCAACCAGATGAACTGTGCTCAATTTTTGTTTCACTCAAACAAAAAGGGTAGAAATAATGGAAAAGATTGATTCGGAAAAAGGCGCTGAGCCCGGTAGATATTATGTGCCCATCTCAAACAATCTGAATTTCTATGCGTACCAAATGGAGGCTTAATTTGAAAACACTAATTCGCTTATTCGCCCGTATTGGCGACAAAGCCGGATCACTGGGAGCACTTGTATCCGCCATGAGCTGTGCCATGTGTTTTCCTGCCATCGCTAGCTTGGGTGCGGCCCTCGGCTTGGGCGTACTCAGCCAGTGGGAAGGCATGTTCGTCAATACTCTGCTGCCGCTGTTCGCCTGGATTGCCCTAGCTGCAAACGGTCTGGGCTGGTTTAGTCATCGGCAATGGCACCGGAGTCTGTTGGGTATAGCTGGCCCGACTCTGCTGCTGTTGTCTCTGTATCCCTGGTTCCAATACGGCTGGAGCACCTATGTCACTTACTTAGCATTGGCGTTAATGGTGGCCGTATCGCTCTGGGATATTTTTTCAGCCGCGAACAAACGCTGCGATGAAAACTGCACTGCGCCAACGAACAAAATCAACTAAAAAGCTCACACTTTTTATTGCTTGTGATTTTTACCTTTCTGTTTTAGTCCAGAAACTTTCCGTCGCACATGGTTATCAAGTTGGAGTCTTTGCCGCTCCAGCTGATCATGTGCATTATCCTGCAATAGCATTTTACTTCTTCCGGTGAACTGAACCATATCGAGTTGGGGCAGGTCTCGCAAGCTGTTTTGACCTTCGGCTGGCGGGCCTTGTCTAATGCTGAAAGCGTTGGGCTTCGTTCTGGAAAGGATGCCTCTTTGCTTTCTTTTTTTTCCAAGGGTTGTTCCAGCAATTTCATCGCTTCTTGCAGTTCTTCTTCCATCATTAAACCCGTATCGTCTTGAT
This sequence comes from Fluoribacter dumoffii NY 23, assembly GCF_000236165.1. Classification (NCBI taxonomy): domain Bacteria; kingdom Pseudomonadati; phylum Pseudomonadota; class Gammaproteobacteria; order Legionellales; family Legionellaceae; genus Fluoribacter; species Fluoribacter dumoffii. Next base: position 2,328,805 of record NZ_CM001373.1, read on the forward strand.
TGTTCATGGTGTTTCTCCTGTTCTGAAATCATTTTTTTTCGCTGGGCTTCCATATCTGGGTCAGCGAAGGTTATTGAGATTTTGTTCTGCACTGTTATTTGAAGAATGATCTTTTTAAAAAGTGGCGAGCCTTTGACTTGGATACAGTTACCGTATTGCTGCTTTGCCATTTCAATGGCTTTTTTCAGTGTGGCAATAGAACCACCTTTAGAAATTTTGATTTCCTTACCGTCATTTCTAATAACTGCCTTATCCAGCTTATAAATTGCTGTTCCTTCTTTGGTAATGGAGTCAATTCGCTCAATATCAGTTAAAGAAATATCGAACGATCTTCCAGATAAGGTATAATTACTTAGATTTTTTCGGTTTCGATAACGCAAGGCTGCTATAGCTTCTTTGTCACCTTGCTGAGCTTTTTGTTGTAACCAATCAGCCCAGGTTTTGTTTTGGTGCAAATCAATCATATGCCTTCGCTCTTTAGCGTAATTTTGGCGTATTTTTTCAATGTCATTCAGAAGGGTTTTACTGATTTGCTTGTAAAGATATTTTTTTTGAGTTCTCGAAGTGTTCATTAACTTCAAAGCTGTACGCTTGATTCGACCGCGCTTCTTGGCTTTATCAATCAGTCTGACTTTAGCTTCACGCAGATGTCTGAGCGTTTCTGAAAGTAGTGTTTTGCAATGTTCTTTTTCATAACGATAACGTGCATAGATTTCTGATAGGATCACTTTCTTGTCCAGCGGTTCATAACGATAAATATTTTGCTTGGAAATTTCAGCATTGAATGGAGATGGCTTAAATTCACCTAGTTTTGATTCCAGGTTCTTTTTAGAAAAATTCCGAGAGATGGAGCTTGCCTTAACCGTAAGTCCTCTTTCATTACAAAATACTAATCCATTGGCTCTAATACAAATCTCCAAGCCATGTTGTGCAAGAAATTTATGGATCTCATTCCAACTGTTGGCTGAATCAATTTGCACTCTACAATTTCGCTTCAGCCAGTTAATCAGACTTTCAATGCCTGAGTGCTGCTCCATATCGTCGGCGAGGTTTTCGGATCTTCCTTTTCGGGCTTGATGATTGGTTATTTCAAGTCCATACTCAATTTCAAGCTTGGATGCAACTTCGGCAAATGCCCTATAAGCTCTGTACGGTTCAATCATATTAAAGGTTTTAGGATGAATTTTATTAATGGCAACGTGAATATGAAGGTTGTCCGTATCGTGATGAATGGAACTGATTCTTTGATGTTCTTTAAATCCAATTGACGATACAACCCTGTCTTCTATAGCCTTCAATATCTCTTCAGATGGGTTTTCCCCTGGGGCAAATGATATTAGAAAATGGTATGTCTTATCGCCTTTGGCTCTTTGGTTTCGCGCCTGTGTTGCCAATACTTCATGAGTAGCCCATGTGGGATCAACACTGTAACAGTTTGATATCCTCACCTGACCCACTCGTTCCTGCTTGTTTTGTTCATCAGTTATATATTTTACCAGACTTGAAAAACTACTCAGTCTTGCTGACTTCATGGGAATGTGGCGAATAATCATAATTTTTTCACCACCTCAAACATTGCATCCTGCGTTGTCTGAATGCGATCCAACAATGCCTTAATTTTTCTGTAGTCAAAATGTGCCACACGTCTATCCTGGGTAAGCCACAGCTTAAAAAGCCCTCCAAGCCTTCCCATGTCGGCATTAATTTTGGACAGCTGAATCACATAATCTTTGTCTATTGAACTTTGGATTTGATAGCCCAGTCCAACCCGACGTAAGTATTCTGCGATGGAAAGCCCTGCTCTGGCGGCATTGGTTTTTATTGCAATTTCTTCATCAGGAAGAACGGGCACACGAAGATGGCGTCCGTGTTTTCTGGTAGGGTTTTTATTCAATTCATCCATAAGGTTGCTGACCTCTTAATAAGTGGTTATGCAATCCTTTAGGTACTGATTAATTTTTTACTTTTTGACCTCAAAAAGCAAGATACCCGTTGAGCACCGAAGGTGCAAATAAGGCTCGTGAAGTTTGGTGGCCAGCTTGCTGGTTAGCTAACTTCACCTATCTTGCCCAGAGTTATGGTGTTTCTTATAGGGATCATAACAGGTTCTTTTTCTTCTCATCAAGGTTTTTTTAACTCATGAGAAGAAAAAGAACTCAAAAGAACCTAAAAAGGTAGCTGAAAACATAAAAGAACATATATGAGAAGTAAAAAAAACATTTATAGGAAATAAATGGCATACAAAGAAACAATAAAGAACATTTTGAAAAAACATTTTTGTTGTGAATGAGGAAAATTTCTAATAAGATGTATTGATAAAGATTAATCAAAAAACCGATGGGATGAGATGAATAGTTCACTCAGTGAAAGAATTGCAAAAAGCCAAGCAAAAAAAAATGGCGCTAATAACACCAAAAATAAGGTGGCCTTTCTTGCTCTAAAGGAAGACATCATTGAAGCGTTATCTGATGGCTGGGCAATGAAAGCAATTTGGGAGACGTTAACTGAGGAAGGAAAAATTTCATTCACATACAAAACCTTTCGCTTATATGTAGCACAGTTCATTCGTGATGATTTAACGAATGAGCCGCAGGAGAAAACCAAGGAAGATAATAAGAAGAAAAGTAATGCCACTAATGAAATCAAAGGCTTTACTTATAATCCCATACCTAACTTGGAGGAACTCTTGTAATGGCCAAAATACATATTACGATGCAAGGCAAAGGCGGTGTCGGTAAATCCTTTGTTTCAGCAACCACAGCTCAGTATAAACTCCATAAAGAACAAGCAGCACTTTGTATAGACACGGATCCCATTAATGCCACATTTCATGGTTTCAAAGCGCTCAATGTTGAGCGTCTTGATATTATGGAGGGTGATGAGATTAACCCCCGTCATTTTGATGCTTTGATTGAAAAAATTGCTGCAACAGAGAAAGATATTATCATTGATAATGGCGCCAGTTCTTTTGTGCCTCTTTCACATTATATCATCAGCAACCAGGTGCCAGCATTATTACAAGCCTTGGGACATGAACTTATTGTTCATTCTGTCATCACCGGTGGCCAGGCTTTATTCGATACCATCACAGGGTTTATTCACTTAGTGAATCAATTACCAGAAGATATTCGTTTCGTTGTATGGCTAAACCCGTACTGGGGAAGAATTGAGCATGAAGGAAAGACATTTGAACAAATGAAAGTATATAAAGATAATACAGATCGGGTTACAGCACTAATTAATATCCCTGACTTAAAGGAAGAAACTTTTGGGCGAGATTTAACTGAGATGCTTCAACAAAAAATTACATTTAATGAAGCAATAAATTCCCCTAAGCGAAGTATTATGACTAGGCAACGGTTAAAACTAATTCGTGATCAGTTATTTAGTCAGATTGATAACGCCATGGTGATTTAATGTCAGAAGCTATTGATGAAACAATAAAAGAGATTGCCGTCAGGCATGGTGTGATTTTAAGTAAAGATGATCCAGTCCTCATCCTTCAAACCATGAATGAAAGACTGCTTGAGGAAACCCGAAAGTCCCAACAAGAAATGCTGGCTCGGTTTAAAGAGGAAATGGAGAACATTTCCTCTCAATGGAAAGATGATGCCAGGGAAAAAGCTGAGAAAGTTCTCAATGCTGCATTGGCTAGCAGTAAAGAGGCTATGGCAAGATTGCTGCAAGAATCTACCAGAGAATCGGTTCATGCCGTGAAAAAAATGATATCGGATTCACTGGCGGAAGCTCGTTATTTGACGCAACAGGCGCGGAAATTTAGTCAGTTTACATTGATCTCATCAATAGCAATCTTGATTGGAATTGTGTTAACGTGTTTGGTGCATTTTTTGAAGTAAAATTTATACGACTGATCGTCCAAACTGAGTCCGTCCTAATAAGATTTAAATAGGGCACCAAACATCATATTCAGCTACATATTAAGGCCGTTATTGGGATTTTTACAAGTTAGGCACTGGAAAAACAGCAGATGACAACAAATGAATAATAAATAAGGCACTTTGAATTAATGGATATTATTAAACTCAGTCAACTTGGAGAAGGTAACACGCTTGAATACAAGCGAAACACTGATAAGCTTGATTCTATTTTAAAATCAGTTAGTGCATTTGCCAATACGGCTGGTGGTATTATCTTGATCGGTGTCGAGGATAATGGAACAATCGTAGGTGTCTCCGATATCGGAAAAATACAAGAGCAGTTATCCAATTCAATTTCGAATCGAATTAAACCACAATTGATCCCTGAAATTACAGTCACTGATATTAACAACAAATCAGTTATCTCAGTACAAATTGAACATGCACCAGGCCCCTATTACCTAAGTGACAAGGGGGAAGAAAAAGGTGTTTACATTAGGGTGGGTAACTCAAATCGCCTTGCTGGACCCGAAGTCATTGCAGAGATTAAACGCTCAAATAATTATTCTTCATTTGATAAAGCTCCGTGTGATGATGTAACAGAAACTGATTTAGACAAGGCACTTGTTAAATCTATATATGCTAGTCGTGGTAGAGCGATTGATACTTCTAAACTGATGAGTTTAGGTATTTTGACAAAAAAGGGTAGACGTACCGTTGCAACCAATGGTGGTGTGATTTTATTTGGTTTGCCAGAAATTCGCGAAACTTATTTTCCTTACGCTGAAGTTCGATGTGCTCGCTTTAAAGGGACTTCACGATCTGAATTCATTGATCGTCTCAACATAGAAGGTGGTATCTTAGCTGCTATTGATGAGGTTCCAAAATTTATTCGGCGCAATACAAAAATGGCCGGAAAATTCGGTGACATGCGACGGCGAGATATCCCTGAATATCCTGTAGAAGGGATCCGTGAAGCTCTGACCAATGCAATAGCACATGCCAATTATGAAGTGACCGGTAGTCGGATATTCATAGCTATCTATGATGATCGCCTTGAAATTCAAAATCCAGGCATTATGATGCCAGGAATGAGTATTGAACAATTTAAAGCCGGTGTTAGTCGTATACGCAACCCCGTTATTGCGAAAACACTTGGTCAATTGGAGTTAATTGAGGAATGGGGCAGTGGATATAAACGTATTCAGGATGCTTGTGAGCAAGGTGGTTATCCATTACCAGAGTGGGAAGAGTTTGGATCTGCTTTACGAGTAACATTCTACCCTCACCTAGAAGTTGTGGAACTGGGTGCTGAACCTGGCACCCAGTTGGCACCTAGTCAGCACTCAGTTATCAGAGAGTTGGATCTTGACGATGAGATGATCCAGCTTATTGAATTTTGCAAAGAAAAAAGATCATTTCAGGCAATGTTGGAATATATGGGTTGGAAGGATAGAACTAAATTTAGAAGGCGTTTTGTCTCCCCATTACTCGAAAAAGGGATAATCGAAAGGACTATTCCAGAGAAGCCTAGTAGCTCAAAACAAAGATACCATATTACAAATCATGGGTTCGAAATCTTACAAAAAGTTAAAGAAACTTAGACTAAAAAGTGGCGCCGCATTACTTTACAGATAATTCGTGACAAGTGTCATTGTACTCTCGAATGTTAGTTAATGAGTCAAAGTGAACAAAATTTTACTGTGACCAAAACGTGTCTCAACTGTGACGGTGCTCTGCTGTTCTAGGCAGTTTTAGGCCGTTTTTAGTGAATTTGACGCTTCACAAGGCATTGATTTATAACGAATTTAAAACTAGAGCATAAGGCTTCGAACCAAGGTGTCGGGGGTTCGAGTCCCTCCGAGCGCGCCAATTTAAAATGCCCCCTTCCCTTTGTTAGAGTAGAGCCAAGAAAATAAAATGTTTATACAGTCCTTTAGCATATATAGGATGGGTTTAGGTTCTAAGCAACTGTACATGCTCCAAATAAGATTGACTTTTAACCTTAAAGAGTAGTAACCTAATCTCAGCTAGAAATGTCTATTTTATACTCTCCAAATCGTCGTTTTATTCATTTAATCCCTCGTTCTGTAGTTTTTAATTCTTGACCGGTTTCCGGCTAAATTCGCCTATCTAGGCATTATAATAAATATAAGGATTACTTATGTCTAAAACAGTAAATGGAATCGTTAAATGGTTTAACGAAGCAAAGGGGTTTGGTTTTATTGAGCAAGATTCCGGGCCAGATGTATTTGCTCACTTTAAAGAAATTTTAAGTTCTGGCTTCAAAACGCTCACAGAAGGTCAGCGAGTACAATTCGTTGTGACGCAAGGAGCAAAAGGTCTTCAGGCACAAAATATAATAGTTCTTTAATTTAATTAGTTAATTTTATTTACCCCCTACATCTCTTTGTAGGTGTAGGGGTTACTTGAAGGAAATAACAGTAAGGCAACATAAAATTTATGCAGGCAATTTAATCTTTGAAATTACTGAAGAGACATTAAAAGCAGAATTTTCAAAATAGAGTAAGGTAGACGAGCTTCTTCAAAGATCGCTTTACTGGCGACATCAAAGGTTTAGTTTTATAATCTTTAGCTCCCCAAAAAAATCTCAATCCTCTTTAGATATGAATGGGAAATGCGGGAAGGACGTCTATTAAAGGTAACCATGGCTCAAGAGAAATACACCTCCTGAGGAGATGTCATCGATAATTTATACTGGTTTTTAATATATTAAAGCTTTGCCCAGCAGACAAATTATCCTATACGTTTTACCCTTATCAATCCATTTTACCTATAAAGAACGAGCTGCAGCATTTATTGAACGAAAAATAGAGAATTATTGAACTGTAACAAAAATACGACATCAGGTGAGACCACACCTTATATGTATCAATGGCAATTTAGCACCAATAGGGGAAGCCGCTTCATGACTCAAACAAAACACACCGCTCAACACCTATCATTCACCCAACTCCCTCTTCGCCAAGAATTAATAACGAGCCTTACTTCTTCAAATTATGAAAATATGACCTCCATTCAAATGCACAGCCTGCCCCTAATTCTTCGAAATGAAGATATTATCGCGCAAGCAAAAACAGGGAGTGGAAAGACAGCTGCTTTTGCTTTGTCTTTATTAAATAATTTAAAGGTTTCTTTTTTTGCAATTCAAGGGTTAGTTCTTTGTCCAACTCGTGAACTAGCAGAGCAAGTAAGTCAAGTTATCCGCCGATTGGCCTGTTTGATCTCCAATGTCAAAATTATTAATTTATCAGGAGGTATACCCATGAAACCTCAGATTGATTCATTACGGCATGGTGCTCATATCATCGTAGGAACACCAGGGAGAGTTCTTAAGCATTTAAAAAACGCTTCTTTAGAGTTATCTCAGGTAAAAACTTTGGTTTTAGATGAAGCTGACAGAATGCTGGATATGGGTTTTATTGATGACATTAAAAACATTATTTCGCTTTGCCCCAAACAAAGACAAACGCTTCTTTTTTCTGCGACCTACTCCGAGGAAATCAAACAGCTTTCAAAGCAATTTATGAAAGACCCCAAAGAAGTTCATGTAGAAACTCCTCCTGAAGAAATTGATATCGAACAACATTTTTATGAAGTCTCAAAACAAGCTCAGAAATATCCCTTATTAAAATCATTACTGCTGCACTATCGACCTGTATCAACGTTAATCTTCTGTAATACCAAACAACAAACAATGGAAGTAACAGACCAGCTTATCCAGGAAGGCTTCTGTGCCCTTGCTCTAAATGGAGATATGGACCAAGTCACTCGTAATCTTGCTGTTTTGCGTTTTGCCAACCGAAGTTGCTCTATTCTAGTCGCCACTGATGTTGCTGCACGGGGACTTGATATAAAGGAACTTTCTGCAGTGATTAATTTTGATCTTGCTTTTGATAACGACGTCCATATTCACCGTATTGGTCGAACTGGACGAGCAGGAAGTAAAGGCATTGCCTTAAATATTACAACGCCAGCAGATGCACAACGAATTTGCATCATTGAAAACAATCTTCCGCAACCTATTCATTGGGGAAACATTGATGAACTAAAAAATCACCGCACTACTCCGTTAATGCCAGAAATGGTGACACTTTGTCTTGCTTCCGGTAAAAAAGATAAAATTCGTCCCGGTGACATCCTTGGGGCATTAACCAAAGATGCAGGATTAGAAGGCAACACAATTGGCAAAATTAACATCACCGACATGTACTCCTATGTTGCCATTCACAACAGTAAAGCAGATCAAGCATACCAATATTTTCAAAGTGGAAAATTAAAAGGACGCAAAGTTAATGTGCGAAAAATAAATTAATTCCAAGCACCTTAGGGATGAATTACTTAAATAAAATATTAGAGTACTTTGGGACTACAAAAAAACATTGTGACCAAAACGCGCATCAACTGCAGCCTAAGTTGTAATAGGCAGCTTTAGCCGGTCTCTGGTGAATTTGACGGCTCACAACATATTGATTTTTAAAAAAATTTAAGAATAGAGCATCAGGATTCGCACCAAGGTGTCGGGGTTCGAGTCCCTCTAAGCGCGCCATTTAAAATCGTCTCTGGCTCCAAATTCGGATCGTTGTGTATGATTCATTCAAGGATCAGTAAAAATTTGATGGACTTAACGAAAACATTTTAATCTTCCTTTTGAATTTTTAAATCAAAGGGGTAGTCTAAACTAGCTTAATTAAAATGCCCCCTTATTTGGATAGAGCCGATTTTTTACCATACTGAATTTCTGTTGTCATGTTTTTTGAACTATGTAGAGCTATACTGTTTAGAAACAGTTATTATTTTAAAATATGAAAAAATTATTTCTATTAGTATTATTTATGATAAATATGAATTACAGTTGGGCAGTTCAATGCAGCGAAGCATTAATTGATGAGGGAGATTCAGAATCTACTGTTTTAAGTAAGTGTGGGGACCCTCAGGAAAAAAAAATACTTAGCACCACCCAAGACTTATTCGATTCCTCAGGCGTACGATATGCTTCCGTTCCTTTTCTTACAGAAGTATGGACTTATCATACTCCTGGAGATTTTATGTATAAAGTGTATTTTAGAGATAAAAAAGTTACTTCAGTTGAAACAACGATACCCTAATATGCAAAGAGCAAGGACAAGCATCTTTCTTCACTAGATGAGTTAATGCTATGGAATATCTGGAAAAACAGGCAACAAAATCCAAGTTGGGCAGTCTCTAAAAATGGCTGTTGGCACAAAAACTCTGGGATTGGCGACACTTTTTCGACAGGCTCTTATTTTCCAAAATTTTGTTGGCGTTCAGTAAATGCGGCAAATGCTTTTAACAATTCCTGCTCATTAAATTCTGGCCACAATACAGGAGTATAATAAATTTCTGAATAGGCAATTTGCCATAATAAAAAATTGCTAAGCCTGATTTCCCCTCCTGTTCTAATGACCAACTCGGGATCAGGGGCTTCTTGAGTCGCCAAAAATTTGGCAAAATCTTTTTCATCAAGATTCTCGATATCTAATCGTTTCTCTGTCACTTGCCGAACAATTTGTTTGGCCGCATTGAGAATGTCCCATTTCCCACCATAATCCAGAGCAATAAATAATGTTAAACGTGAATTTTGTGCTGTTTTTTTCTCAACCTCATCCAGCATTCTTAATAAGTTTTCATTTAGTCTTTCTTTAGAACCAATAATACGTATTTTGATACCTTTACTATGAAAACGTTCTACATGATGGGATAGATAGGAAATTATAAATTTAAGAAGATGAGATGATTGTTTGTTTTGAGTTCTTTGCCAATTTTCGGTACTAAAGGAAAATAAAGTAAGATATTGGATGTTTAACTCCATACAGGTACACAGAATTTTCCATGCTGTTTTAGCTCCAATAATATATCCTGTAATCGCGGGTAAAAACCGATTTTTGGCCCAACGCCGATTTCCATCCATAATAATGGCTAAATGAGAGGGGTATTTCATCTTCATGATAATCTCTTCAATTGACCAAAATAATGAATAAACGGTTTGCTTGCTAACGCAATATTCAAAACTTGAGGTAGCCAGGGAGTGAATACTTGAGGGCATTCTGAAAGCTTTTCCTGTAGTTTATGAATGTTTATCCAGCAATAATTATCAACTTCAAGGGGATTAGGATGAACGCTCTGCTCAACCCAATAGCCAATTAAAACATGGTCTATCTCATGCTCAAACATATTATTATTCAATTCGGCAAAATACTGGAATACTCCAACTTCAATCAAGGTTACTTTGATACCCATTTCTACAAATAATCTCTTCTTTGCATCCTCAAGTAAATCATTGTCAGGTTGCGGATGACTGCAACATGTATTAGTCCACAGCCCTCCTCCATGATATTTGATATTGGCACGCTGCTGGATAAGGAGCTCGATAGTGTCTCTATTTTTGCGAAATACCAATATAGAATAAGCCCTATGGAGTTTCCCTTCTCGATGGGCAGACAGTTTATCCATTATTCCTATGCAGTTATCTTGTGGGTCGACTAAAATAACATGGGTGTTTTGCTCTTCTAATGAATTATATGACATAATTTTTATCCAAATCATGGTCAAAACGGATGCAAGAAATCCATCGTTTTTTCAAATTAACTAACTCCATATAAAGGCAATTAATGCTGCAACTTGCATACTAATCATAGAAATCTGAAGATGACTAAGAAGCTTTTTCATCAGAGGCTTATCTGTTTGATTATTAAACAAACACAGTTGCAAATACAACGAATAAAAACCAGCTATAAACGCTAAAATAATAGAACTGTAATTTACAGTTTGAGTAATGCTGTAGACACCAAGAGTCGCAATGAGTAAAGAGAGTAGAACCGCGCTGCAAGTAATGAGAAAAGTTAACTTAACTCCTAGTACAATAGGAATGGTTTTTCGTCCACTCACTTTATCTCCCTTGATATCCCGCACATCATTCAATGGTGAAATTGCCCATGAAATGAGGAATGCCAAGGCCAAGAAAGGCCAAATTTCCCATGAGAAGTGATTCGATGCAGCAACACCTACAAGGGCTGCTAATACGGAAGCTACAGCAGTAGCTATTGTTTTGATTAAGAAATAAGTCTTGAGGTGAATTTTCGGATGTGAGTAAGTGAACGCTAATAATAAACTAAACAATCCAATGAAGAGATTGTAGATACTAAGATAAATTCCTAAGAGTAATGCGCTGCATAGGCAAAAAATAGAAACAACCAATATGGTACGATATAAAGTGACATCATAGGTAAAACTTGTCACCTCATTATTCATACTGTCTTCTTCAAAATCATTCAAATCATTGTAGAGATATGTCCCAAATCCCGCAAGATAAACTGTTAGTACAACTAAAATACTGGTCGATATCTTATAATCAGGTCCAGCAGAAGCCAGATAAGTTAATAAAGCAAAAATGGGACGATAGATAACTACTATACGAGATTTTATTAGTCTAATTAGTGTTGTAGTAAAATTGGTTATGGGGAAATTGCTACTCATGGATTTCATAAAACCTCCAAAATATGCTTTTAAAGCACTTCATCATGACTGACCAATAAACATAAATAAAAACTGCCTACACCCCTCGATCTCTACGATGCCAGCTCTTCTTTTTTAGTTGAATTTAGTATCAGAGGATGTAATTGGATAGGGAAATCAGAAGGAGGAGGCTCTTTCCATAAACTTAAAACATGACCACCAAAACCTGAGCCCACTACTTTACAGGCTAATGCATACTCTTTTAATTGCTGAATGTGATTATGTAGTTGGGGAGATACTAAGCCCCATTCATAAAAGCATTCGTTTCCAGCTGCTAGCCCTTGAGCCAAAATATGCAGACTCTCATCATTTTTTTCTTCTAATGCACTTTGAATTAAGAGAACGGCTTGTAACATTTTTTCATAAATAATTTCTGATTTTTTGGGATTTTCTTTTTTTAACTCCTGGACTTTTTTAACACATGCTCCAGTAATACTGCTTTCATTGGAGGAAGAAATATAAAAAAGAGGTTCCCAGGCTGGGTTCATCTCACATAGTTCACGATTGGGAAAATATTTTATTATGTTCTTAGCCGTTACGCCGGCAATATCTACACCACTACTTTGTTTATGAAACATATTTTCCAACTCTACTGCAAACTCAAATAATTCAGAACGAGGTAATAACCCTTGATAGATAATCCACTCTGTAATGGCAACGCATAGCGCAGCGGAAAAACCTAGACCTCCACAAGGAGTGATGGTTGATTTAATATCAAAAACACCTGTAATTTTATGAGGATCTTTTTGTAATAGTTCATATGCTTTATAAATCGCCGGCCATAATATAATGCCAAAAGAATCATTAGCTTCAGCAGATATAAGATCCATCGTTTTTCTTTTACCAGACTCATAACCCAGGGTTAAATTATACTGATGAAATGGAGCAACAATTGCATAACCACGTTCGAGAATAAGGTGTTCCCCAGCTAAAATACATTTTGCTGGTACGTTAATTTTGAAAGTCATTGCCGTCTCTACCATCTCATTTTTTATTCATAGCATAAAAAAAAGTATAGCTGATAAATTTTAAGTTTTATGGGCTGTATGCGTGGAATTAATTCGCAATTATTTAAACTTTCGAAATCACAAAGAATATCCCGCAATGTATAAAAATACTACACATTGAGTTATTGTGTGCTAAATTTATATATACGTTAATTTTCTTGATGATGTCTATGTTGGGTTTTAAAGTCTGTATTCCTGCCAAATGCATATTAAGCGGAGAGTTTATTAATAACCAGAAAGGATATGCAATTATCAGTCCATTTGAGCGCTATAAATTAGTTCTAAAATATTATCCTAATGAAATCAAAACAATCCGAACAATTACCGGAGAGGGATTTAATTCCACCCAGATAATTCTATGGTCTGTGATAAGCCGGGCTTTGGAATTGCTCGGTAAGGAATGCTCCTTGTTAACAGGATATTTTGAATTAAATTGCAACATCCCTCCATGTAATGGCTTGGGTTTTTTTGCTGCTCTTTATTATGCCGTGGCTGAGTGGCTTGTTTATTATGGCCTCATGCAAAGAAGTAATTTGTTTGATTTTACATTAAAACTCGAGAGCTCACTCAGGGCAAGCAGCAATGGCGCCGATATTGCAGGAGTAATGTCACCCAGCCTCATCATGTACTCCTATTCACGGGAAATTAAAAAATTAAACCCCACATGGCACCCTCATCTTTATATATCAAGTACCAAAGAAACCACGATAAGTGACGATTGCATGCAAAAAATTAATGAAATGAGATTATTGGAACCCTCTAAAGCCGCTCTTGTTGACGAAAAAATGATAACTTCCTCTATTGAAACCAGACATGCTTTGGAAAGTAATCAAAAGTACAGATTATTCTTGCTAGCGGATGCACTTAATCTCGCGAATGAATGTTATTTTGAATGGGGACTCATATCAGAGCGAGTTAAGAATCATATAGATATTCTCAAAAAATATGCTTTAGCGTGCAAGATCATAGAGGCAGGTTATGGAGGATACGTTCTAAGTTTATGGAAACAAGAGCCTACAGTAGATCTGCCATTCAAGTTGTATCGCGTAAATATCTAAATTTATACCCTCAAGTCATTTGTAAGGAGTAGCAAGGTGAATAAAGTTGGTTTCTCTTCAATAGGGCTTCATTTTCCATCAATTTTTCTTTCTGTAGAAAATCTGGCAAAACTAAGAAATGTAGACCCCGATAAATATACTATCGGGCTGGGTTGCAGAAAAATTTCACTTTGTCCTGAAAATATAAGCGTAGTCGAATTGGCTGTAGAGGCAGCAAAACGTGCCCTTTCTCGATGGGGTGGCACACTGGATGATATCGGTTTGTTAGCAGTAGGCACTGAAAGTGCACCAGACATGAGTAGGCCTTTGAGTGCATTTGTAGCAGAGAAATTAGGCATTCACGGTGCCGTTCGATCCTATGAAGTCAAACATGCCTGTTACGGAGGTACATTAGCTATTAGACAAGCTTTAGAGTGGAAACTTGCCAATATTGCCCCCAAAAAAGCAGCATTGGTGATTGCTGCTGATATATCTCTCTATAAAGTGGGTGATCCAGGAGAACCCACGCAAGGAGCTGGTGCTGTAGCATTTATCATTGATACTCCCGATATTGCTGCAATAGATTCTGTATCATACCCTTTCAGCAAGCCAGTATTTGATTTTTGGAGGCCGGAGAATGAACCATTTCCTTTAGTCAATGGGGATTTTAGTCTTGAATGTTATAAAAAAGCCGCACGTACCTGCTTTAAGGCATTGTGTATTGATAAAAACATTGAGTTTGCCAATTTGTTTGATGTCTATAAGGCACTTTGTTTTCATGTACCCTTCCCTAAAATGGTGAAAAAGGCTTTTGCAGACATATGCCTATCATCAGGAATAGATCCTGAACAATGTGAACAGCTCTTCCTGGAGAAAGTTAATCCCACCATGGAGTGGAATTCTTTAACAGGTAATTCTTATACGGCGAGTTTATGGGTTTCTGTTGCGAAAACCTTATGCGGCTTACATGCTGGCGATCAAATCACTGCTTTCTCCTACGGTTCAGGCTGTGGGGCAGAATTGCTTGTACTGAGGGCAGGTAACCTGGCAGCAGAGGGTAAATGGCGTGAGGATGTGAACAAGGATTTGGAAAACAGAAAAGAAATTAATGCAGAAACCTACATGCAAATGCGTCGTCGTGATAAAAAAGAGTCCCACTTCGTCGAATCCCTAATAAAAGGATGACGATAATGAATTGTCAGTTATCGGTACCTGCAAAAACGTTCATTTTGGGAGAGTATCTGGTCCTTAGAGGTGGGATGGCGATTCTGCTCACTTCCTATCCTTCCTTTGTCCTTAATGTTTCTGCTGGGAAAGATGCACCTAGTTTTTTGTCTGAACCTATCAATTATGAAAGCCCTGCAGGAAATTTTATAAATCGGCACCTTAATTTTTATAAGAATTTTAGTCTTGAGTTTTTTGACCCCTATAAGGGGATAGGAGGATTAGGTGCTTCAAGTGCGCAATTTGCCCTGGTTTACGCCCTTAAAATGCATTTGAAAAACGGGACGGATGAGGAGTTGTTCCATGCTCTTGAAGCATATTCTCATAGTGCGTGGAATGGTGAAGGTTTTGCGCCAAGTGGTGCCGATATCATTGCTCAGTTAAAAGGCGGGCTTTGTTTATTTCATCCAGAAAAACAAACTATCAACACCATGGAATGGCCATTTACTTCATTGGATTATTGCCTGATTCACACAAACAATAAGATTACTACACACAATCATTTAAAAAGCCTGGACAAGCTTGATGTCAGTGGGTTGGATAATATCGTTGAAGAGGGTCTGAGTAGTCTCGAAAAAAAAGACGCCGGGTTATTTGCTAAAAGTATCAGAAGATATAGAGAAAGTTTGGAAAAAAAACAATTAGTTCTTCACGAAACGCAGATGATTTTGCGTCAAATAGAATCCCAACCTTATGTTTTAGCTGCAAAAGGCTGTGGTGCCCTATGTGCCGATATTATTTTTGTTTTATTAGAATCTGAAAGTAAAGGATCTTTTATGGAATGGTGTACCAAAAAGAATTTACGGGTTATTTACTTGGGACAGGAACTTGGGGATGGGCTCAAATGGAAATTTTTTTAACGTATCGAGTTATTGTAGATGAACAATATTGGTTTAAATAGTAAAAAAGTATGGGAAGGTTTTTCCAAGTTAACTAAAAAAGAGAAACTTGAAAGGCTAGTTGAAACGGGTTTTTTGGATCCCCAGTGTGTCGTTGAATTGCAGCATGGAGGAACGATTAAAGAAGAGCTGCTCGAAACATTAATCGAAAATCCAATTGGTTGGTTTGGGATTCCATTAGGAGTTGCCGTTAATTTTTGTATCGATAAAAAACATTTTATTATTCCAATGGTGATTGAAGAACACTCCGTTATCGCAGGTCTCAGCAAGGCAGCTAAGTTTATTAACCTTCATGGGGATTTGAGTACCGAAATTTTAGGGAAACATGCTATAGGTCAAATTCAATTTGCATGTCTTCGTGATCCAGTTCGTTTTGAGAAAAAAATTAATGAACAGAAAGAGTTTTTTCTCCACCAGGTAAATCAAACAGTTCTCAGTTCCTTAATTAAGCGTGGCGGAGGGGCATCAGACATTATTGTTCGAACTATAGAACGGCCCGATAAAAAAATTATGGGTATTTTACATGTATTAATTGATCCAAGTGATGCAATGGGAGCCAATAGAATTAATCAAGCCTGTGAGTTTTTGCGAGAGCTAATCGAGGCGCACACACATGAAGAAGTAACCATGTGTATCTTATCCAATTTGTCTGATCAAAAAATCACTGCTGCTAATGCAGTAATTTATGACATTGATCCAATCTTGGGAAAACGTATTGAAGAGGCCTCGTTATTTGCTCAAATAGACCCTTATCGAGCTGCAACAAATAACAAAGGGGTTATGAATGGCATTGATGCGGTATTAATTGCTACAGGTAATGATTGGCGAGCGGTTGAGGCTGGAGTCCATGCCTATGCAGCCAGGAATGGACAATACAGTTCCATCACGAAATGGGAAATGCGTGAAGGAAATCTATATGGGCGGCTTGAAGCTCCAATTCAACTGGGAACGGTAGGAGGAGTAACGCAAATTCATCCGATTGCTAAAATTTGTCTCGGTATACTTGGGATCACTCGGGCAGATGAACTTGCCCGAGTAGTTGCCGCTGTAGGGTTGATACAAAATTTTGCTGCATTAAATGCCCTCGTTTCTGATGGTATTGTTAATGGCCATATGAAATTACATATAAAAAATTTGGTTTTGTCTGTAGGTGCGCAAAAAGAAGAGATACCTCTTTTAAGTCAAATTCTGATAGGAAAATTAGAGCAAACTCATTGTGTTAACGAGACTGATGCACTCGAAATCCTTAAGGAAATAAGACAAAACACTTAGGGAGTTTTCGGGAATCGCTCCAGTCTTTAGGCGAATAAGATTGGCTTTTCAGCTGCTCTTTGTGTGGTAACAACAAAATGGTTGACAAGGTGGAACAACATTATGAATGCAGAAATTTATCTTAAGGAATATCAAACACGAATTAATCATTTCCTAAGTAATGGAACCTGTTTATTGCCAGCAGAGAATAAACAACCTGCTGAACTGCATAAAGCGATGAGATATGCAGTATTAAATGGAGGAAAGCGGATACGTGCAGCTTTAGTATATGCTACAGGAGAAGCACTAGGGGCTGATTTTGATGTGCTAGATCACATTGGTTCTGCTATTGAAATGATCCATGCTTTTTCTTTGATACATGATGATTTACCTGCATTAGATAATGATGATCTACGTCGGGGTAAACCTTCATGCCATAAAGCATTTTCTGAGGCTACTGCTATATTAGCTGGTGACGCGTTACAGACCCTGGCTTTTGAAACTATTGCCAGTTTGGATAAAAATAAAATTGCAGTTGAGATTGAAATAGAAATGATTCGCCTCCTGGCGCGAGCAATTGGGTCTTTAGGGATGGCTGGAGGGGAAGAGCTTGATATTGAGATGAAAGATAAGGATGTAAGTTTAAATGAATTAGAAAATACTTATAAACTAAAAACCGGATATTTACTTACCGCGAGTATTTTACTGGGCGCCCTCGCTGCCAATTGTCATGATAAAAATATTTTAAATAATTTACAAAAATTTGGAGATTATATCGGATTAGCATTTCAAATCCATGATGACATTATTGGAATTGAGTCGGATACCCAGACTTTAGGTAAACATCAAGGTTCGGATCAGGAAAGAAACAAACCTACTTATCCAACCCTGATTGGGATGAGAAAAGCGAAGCAAAAAGAAAACGAAATTTTCAATAAAGCCTTAAAACATTTAAACAAAACGGGTATTCCAGTGAATAAATTAGAAGCGATAGCTCGTTATGTGGTAAATAGAAATTTTTAGAACTGATTCACACTTTTTTACGCAACTCCCAAAGCACTGCACATGAGCTTAACATAAATAAGGGGAATTGCTTAATCTTCGCCAATGGCTTGAGAGTTTATTAAAATGCTCTGCTTATTTGGGATCCTGTTTGAAATTATCATATGAAGCATCATAAACTAAACTCTGGGCAGGCTTAAATAGCAGTTGGATAATATCTAGAAATCAGAGGTTGGAATCAAATAGTGACCTTACATTCTCTCAAGACCAAGTGGTTATTTTCTATGTTTTTTTTCAGGAAGGTTCTTCCTGCGGCCCTCATGAAACACATAATACAAACCAGGCAACACCAGTAAAGTTAAAAATGTAGAAGAAATGATACCCCCTATCACGACTGTTGCTAGCGGTCTTTGTACTTCCGAGCCGGTGCCTGTAGCAAGCGCCATCGGTACAAACCCTAATGAGGCAACTAATGCAGTCATGAGTACTGGTCTTAGTCGTGCTAGCGACCCCTGCAAGACAGCGTCTTTTAAATAGAATTTTTTCTGTTCCCGCAATTTATTGATAAAGGTAATCATCACAAGACCATTCAGTACCGCCACACCAGATAAAGCGATAAATCCAACTCCAGCAGAAATCGACAGAGGAATTCCCCTAATCCATAAAGCGAATACGCCTCCTGTTAAAGCAAGAGGAATTCCTGTAAAAACTAATAGCGCATTTCGTACATTGCCAAAACTCATAAAGAGTAACAAAAAAATTCCAGCCAAGGTGATGGGAACCACTATTTGCAGTCGTTGAGAAGCAGATTGTAACTGTTCGAACTGCCCCCCCCAGGCAATCCAATAACCGCTTGGTATTTTGACATTATTCTCAATACGTGCTTTTGCATCGCTAACAAAAGTACTCAGATCACTATTTCGAACATTCGCTGTGACGACCACACGACGCTTTCCAGTTTCACGGCTTATTTGATTCGGCCCCTCACTCCGAACCATTTTGGCAATCTCGCTTAAGGGAATAAAATGGTGTTCGCCATCTTTGGAAATAGGAAGTGGTACAAAGACTTGTCGCAATACATCAGGGGCAGTACGTAGCAACTCAGGCAATCGAACCACAATATCAAATCGCTTATCCCCTTCAAACACCTCCCCACCTTTCTGACCACCAGTAGCAGTAACTAATACATCTTGTACGGTACTTATCTGTAAGCCATAGCGGGCTAGTGTCTTACGATCGATTGCAACCGTTAAAAGAGGCAAACCGCTAACTTGCTCTATTTTAACATCCGCAGCACCGGGTACTTTATTTAGCTGGGCACTAATGGCTTCTGCTGTTTTTAACAACACATCCATATCGTCACCGAATATTTTTACAGCAACATCACTTCGCACCCCTGAAATTAATTCATTAAAACGCATTTGAATAGGCTGGGTAAACTCATAATTATTTCCAGGGATTTGTTGTACCGCTCTTACAATTTCTTGTACTAATTCTTGTTTGTTTTTGCCAGGACTTGGCCACTCTTTACGCGGTTTTAAAATAATAAATGTATCTGCAGCATTTGGCGGCATGGGATCGGTTGCCACTTCTGCTGTACCTATTTTTGCAAAAACAGCTTTGACTTCGGGAAATTGTCTTATTCTTTCTTCAACCATATCCTGCATGAGAATGGATTGCGACAAACTGGTGCCTGGAATACGCATGATTTGCATCGCAATATCGCCTTCATCGAGGTTTGGAATAAATTCACCACCTAAATGAAAAGCAATAGGAAGACTAATCAGTACCAACGCCAAAGCAGCCCCTATAATCCGCTTTCGCGCGTGAAAACAAATTCGTAATATCTTGCTGTAACCTACTGAAAGAAAGTGCATTAAAGCATTTTCTTTATCTTTAATGGATCCACGCAAGAAAATTGCCACCGAAGCAGGCACAAAAGTTAATGCAAAAAGCATGGAGGCTAAAAGTGCGATAATTACGGTTTCTGCCATAGGCAAAAACATTTTGCCCTCTACACCAGTTAAGGTAAGAATGGGTAAATACACTACAGTGATAATAAACACGCCAAAGATACTCGGTCTGATCACCTCGGTTGTGGCATAGAAAATAACTTTTAACCGCTCTTGCAAATTTAGGATGCGCTTATTTAGATATTGCTGTTCACCCAGGTGTTTCATGCAGTTCTCAACAATAATGACCGCGCCATCAACAATCAAACCAAAATCAAGTGCGCCCAGGCTCATCAAATTGGCACTGATTCGATTGGTAACCATGCCGGTTATTGTCAATAACATCGATAAAGGAATTACCATGGCTGTTATGAGTGCTGCCCGAATGTTACCTAAAAATAAAAATAAAATAACACATACTAATAGCGCGCCCTCCAATAAATTTTTCTTAACCGTATTGATTGTGGCATTCACCAACAAAGTTCGGTTATAAACCGTAACGGCTTCAACCCCATCAGGAAGTGACTTATTGATTTCTTTCATTTTGGCGGCAACGCGTACCGAAACAGTACGGCTGTTTTCACCCATCAACATAAATACAGTCCCTAAAACCACTTCCTTTCCATTTTCAGTGGCTGCCCCTGTACGCAATTCCTTACCTAGGCCAACATCCGCCACATCCCGGATGTGAATAGGAGTTCCTTCATAACTCGCAATAACAATATTTTCAATATCAGGAATATTATGTACCTGACCTGGTACTCGAATTAAATTTTGTTCGCCATTCATTTCAATATAGCCTGCGCCCACATTGGCATTATTTCGTTTTAGAGCATCAACGACATCAATTAAACTTAAACGATAACGAACAAGTTTCATGGGGTCTGGAGTAATATGAAATTGTTTCTCAAAGCCACCTATAGTATTAACCTCAGCAACTCCTTCCACATTACGTAATTGAGGTTTGATAATCCAATCTTGAATGGTACGAAGCTCTGTTGAATTATAACGTTCACTTGCTGGTACATTAGGTTTATTAGTCACTGTATACATAAAAATTTCACCAAGACCAGTAGAGATTGGTCCTAATGTAGTTTCAACTGCAGGAGGCAGTTTATCCTTGATTTCTTGTAAACGTTCATTAATAAGTTGCCTGGCAAAGTAAATATTTGTGCCGTCTTTAAATACAACCGTGACTTGTGATAAACCATAACGAGATAAAGAACGCGTATAATCGAGGTTTGGCAAGCCGCTCATTGCTACTTCAATTGGAAATGTAATGCGTTGTTCTACTTCAAATGGAGAGTAACCTGAGGCCTCAGTATTAATTTGTACTTGGACGTTAGTAATATCGGGCACTGCATCAATAGGCAAGCGTTGAAAGTTGTAGATACCCCAAATTGCAATTACCAATGTGAATAAGAGAACAAACCAACGATGCTTTAAAGAAAAACGAATCGTAGTTTCAAGCATGTTTATCCTTAATCCCCGTGGCTTGCTTCATTTTTACCAAGCTCCGTTTTCATAAAAAAGCTATTTTTACTTACATAGTGCTGGCCCGCATCAAGACCTGAAATCACTTCTACCCATTTATTATCTTTTTGTCCTAGGATAATTGGAGTTGCTTCAAAAAAGTTACCCTGCTGTACAAAGAGTACGTCGTGCCCTTCCATCTGTTGTATCGCCGAGAGAAGAACAGCAACAGGTACTTTTTTTTCGTTAATAATAATCATTCCATTCACGTACATCCCAGGTAACCAAATTCGTTGATCATTCGCAAGAACTGCGCGTGCCAAATTGGTCTGGCTGTCTTCAATGCCTAAAGGTGAAATATAAGAAATCGTACTTCTGGACTT
This sequence comes from Fluoribacter dumoffii NY 23, assembly GCF_000236165.1. NCBI lineage: Bacteria > Pseudomonadati > Pseudomonadota > Gammaproteobacteria > Legionellales > Legionellaceae > Fluoribacter > Fluoribacter dumoffii. The sequence continues at coordinate 2,350,468 of NZ_CM001373.1, forward strand.
TGGTTTTCCTTCGTCTCCAGTCACGAAAACTTCCATACCATTTTTCACTAGAGGAGCATCTTTGCGATATAAAGTAAAATCAGCCCATACTGTAGCTAAATTGGCTACTTCATATATCGGTTTCGTGTTTTGGGCCAGGCCTCCGCTGGTTGCATTTTTTTGCACTATGGTCCCGTTAATAGGGGCTGTAATGGTGTAATTTTGCAAACTCTCATTACTCTCAACAGTCATTAATACCTCACCTTGAGTCACCTCATCACCCAAATTTTTGGTCATCGCCTTAATTATCCCTGGGTAACGTGCATAGATGGGCGCTAATGTATCTTGATTAGGAGTAATTTTACCGAATACTTTCAACCGAGACTTGATGGTTTGACTTTGAGCCACCGCAGTCTGAATATTTGCTGCTTTAAGAACTGCGGGAGCAATTTTGACCCGACCTTCATAACTTGAGTAACTCCATTTAAATTGCTTTCCTTGAAATTCAAGTTGAATCGCCACATCAAAAGAATGAGGTGCGTGTATTACTTGCTCACTTTGTAAAAAATCGTCAGCCCGATTAAAAGTAATCGTCTCTTTTTTTCCATTAAATCGCGTCAGCTCAACTGTCAAATAAAATTTTTCAGGAGCAGTAAGAGCGCCAGCTTTATACAGATAAGCACGAAAATGTGGGGGCATTGCACGTTCAAAAATAAAAAGTTCGAGCGCTATAGTTTCATCTTTTAATAAACGTCCACCATGGGGGCCTTTTTCCAAAGTTTCTTTTTGATTTTCTTCATTTGTCCATACAAAAAAAGAACAAATGCTTATTAAAAAAATAATTAAAAACAAAAAGAAAGGGAAAAACTTTTTGTGTTTCATTGAATCTCCTTACCGGATTTAAGCCCCAAAAGACCTGTAAGTTGAATGAGGTTTTTATGATATTCAGCATGAGCTTGTTGGTAGTGGCGCTCTTCTTCGAATAAATTGTTTAATGCATTGGATAACTCAACGTAAGTATATCGACCCATTTGATAACCATCTTGGGCCAACTTTATTGATTTGCGTGCTAAAGGCAGCAAAGTCTTCGTTACTAATTGTGCTTCATAGCGATTTTGCTGAGCCTGCAAAAAGATATTGTATACATTCTGACGGACATCAAGGCGTGCTCCCTGATATTCATGAGCGGTTTGCGTGTATTGGGCTTCCGCAGTCATTATTTTCCCTTGATTGCGATTTGAAACAGGAACTTCTGCAAAAGCAGAAATCACTGCAGCATTACTCCCGTCATCAGAAAAGTGACGGCCACCCAGCTGAATATTTAAATCAGGCCAAACTGATTTTTTAACTGCAGTAATAGTTGCTCTTTTTGCCTGGAGTTGTAATTGCATTTGCATCAATCTGGGACTTTGTGGTAGTTTTTTTCTTAAATAAGACCACTTTAATGTAATGCCCGGCAGTCCTTTATCTACCAAGGGTTTATCCACTGTTAATCCCTCACCAAGTAAGCGTGCCAGTTTTGCACGTTGCATTAATACTTCGCGTCCTGCTTTCTTTTCTTGAATTCGTGCATCTCCTAATCGAATTTGTGCCAAACGCAAATCTAACTCAGCTCCCGCACCTGCCTTCACGCGACGATCAATTGCCGATACAATATTTTGATGCAAGCGAGTTAATTTTTGTGTTACTTGATGCCATTGCCCGGCATAAAGCGCGTCAACATAAGCAATTCCCACCGACATATATAAGGTTGCCTTCTGAACATTTATCTGTGCTAAAGAAGCTAAATAGTCCGCATAAGTTGCTTTTTTCAAGTATTGAAGACGTCCACCTAAAGGAATAGGCTGAGTCATTGAAACCGTGGTTTCTGCCGCTTCATAACTGGAATAACTACCAGAGCCGCCAAAATTCTCCGCCGTTAATGTCAATTGTGGATTGGGATAAAGACCACTCTGAATAAAATATCCACGCATGGCTTGCGCTTTATCCATTTCTGCCTGAAGCTCTGGATTATTACGGCATGCAATGTCAAAAGCTTGATGAAAAGTCAAAGAGGATGCATAGGCGATTGCTTCATGCAATATAAGGTTCAATGTAATTGTAATCAATAAATTTATGAAAAAACGCATTCCCTACCTTCAATCATCCCTGTTCTTAACTCATTGTATTAACTCTTACCTCGCATGAATTTGCACGATACAAACTACGTCACTATGGTACCTGATATCCCACTTGAAAAATAGCCAAAATCTTTGTTGACTTGAATAGCCCCCCTCCATTAATTATGGTAACTTTTAATCTGTTTGCCGATGATTATAGAAAAGGACACTTTCTTGAAAAAAAGGATTGCTGTAATTGGCTCGGGAATATCCGGTTTAGTGAGTTGCTATCTTTTGAGCAAAGACCACGATGTGTCATTATTTGAAGCCAATGACTATCTTGGTGGTCATACCCATACAATACCAGTTGTTATGGAAGGAAATTTATACGAGATTGACACCGGTTTTATCGTTTTTAATAAAAAAACATACCCCAATTTCTGTAAGTTGCTCGAAGAATTAAACGTTGAAATTCAACCTAGTGAAATGAGTTTTAGCTATCGCTCTGATTATATGGGACTTGAATACAGTGGTCATAATTTAAATACACTGTTTTCAGAGCGCAGAAACCTATTTAAATTTGACTTTTACCGCCTGATTAAGGACATTCTTTCATTTAACCACGATGCAAAAAAATTCTTGACTAGAAATCACGATCTCGAAATAACAATCAATGACTTCTTAACAGAAAATAAATATTCGAAACAGTTTAGGGAGTCCTATCTTATTCCCATGCTCGCTGCGATTTGGTCTAAAAATAAAGAGGATACGCTGAATTGCTCTGCTGTCTTTATTTTAAAGTTTTATGAGAATCATGGGCTTCTGGATGTATTTAATCGTCCTCTGTGGTACGTGATTAAAGGAGGATCAAAAAACTACATCGATCCGATGATTCAAAAGTTTAAGGATCAAATTTACTTAAACGCTAAGGTCGAAAAGATTAAAAGAGAAAATAATAAGATCACCATACTAACAAATTCCACAGAACATGTATTTGATGCAGTCATTTGTGCAACTCATAGCGATCAAGCTTTGATGATGCTTGAGAAACCGACACCAGAAGAAATCAACGTCTTGTCCTTAATCAAATATACTGAGAATGAAGTAATACTTCATAGGGACCGAAGTGTCATGCCCAAAAGGACAAGAGCCTGGGCAAGTTGGAATTACCTCGATAATGAAAGTACGGCTCCCACACTCACTTATTATATGAATCGATTACAATCAATTCATTCAAAACATGATTTTTTCGTATCGGTTAATCTTGCAGGCGGAATTGCTGAAAATCAAATAATCCAAGCATTTAAATATGCGCACCCCTGTTTGACTGTAAATGCATTAAAAGCACAGAAACAAATGAATTTGATTAATGGAGTCAATAGCACCTACTTTGTAGGCAGCTATTGGGGTTATGGTTTCCATGAAGATGGGGTGAATAGTGCAATCCACACCTGCAAACTAATAGGAAAATAGATGATTGAACATCTTATTTTTACTGGACAAGTGAGACATCGTCGTTTCTACCCAAAGCGGCATCAATTTTCATATCACTTATTCATGTTCTGTTTTGACGTATCGAGGATTAGCGATACCTTCAAAGACATCCAACACGTATCCATAGAACAGTTTAATTGGTTTTCATTTAGACGAAAATATTATCTTAATGAATCGACTCTACCCCTGGACGAATATGCCCGCCAGTTGGTAATGAGCCGGTATGGAACTTGGCCTAAGGGAAAAATCTATTTATTAACCCAATTGAGTTGTCTAGGATATTGCTTTAACCCCATCAGTATTTATTTTATCTTCGATGAAGCGAATCAAAATGTGGACTATTTAATTTTGGAGGTTACCAATACACCCTGGGGGGAACGTCATAATTATATTCTTAAACATTCAGCCAAACCTAAAAATGATGTCTATTCTTATCAATTTCATAAAGAACTGCATGTATCCCCCTTCATGTCCATGAATTATACTTATCAACTGAATTTAAAATTAAATAAACAAAAAATAGTTGTTCATATGGAGAATTTTAGTGAGGGAAAAAAGGATTTTGATGCGACATTAATTTTGGAGGCTCAGAATACTTCGTCATTTAAGAAGGTAGTCTGGAAGTATCCGTTAATGACCTATAAAATTGCGACTGCAATTTATTGGCAAGCATTAAAATTATGGATCAAGGGTGTTCCATTTCATGCACATCCAGGCTCAAATAAAAGGACATAAAATGGATCAAAATAATTACTTATCCTCTGTGAGTGAAAGATTTTGCAAAAAAGTCTTTTTTAATTTACTAAATGGCATCACACATGGGAGAATCCAAGTTACTGATCAAGAAAGCAGCTATTCATTTGGTCAGGAACAAGAAAAAAATGATTTAATTGCTGCCATTAATATAAATAATTCCAGTGCTTATAGAGCAATCCTCATGGGGGGGTCTATTGGGGCGGGAAAAAGTTATATCGATGGGGATTGGGATACAGACGATCTACAAAAATTAATCACGCTCTTTATTAAAAATGACTCCCTATTCAATAATATTGAAAGTCCCATCGCCCGTTTATCCAGTTTGATAAGAACGATAAACTATAAATTAAAAATTAATTCAATTCATCGAGCCAAAGAGAATATTTTAGCCCATTATGACTTGGGTAATGAGTTCTTTAAATTAATTCTCGACCCCTCAATGATGTATTCATGCGCTCTTTATAAGCCATCCAATATCAGTTTGGAGGAAGCGTCCATGAAAAAAATTCAAGCTATTTGTAATGCATTGCAACTAAAATCCGGTGATCATATATTGGAAATAGGAACTGGATGGGGAGGTTTTGCTTGTTATGCAGCCCAAGAGTATGGCTGCAAGGTAACCACAACAACCATTTCAGAAAAACAATACCACTATGTCAAAGAAAAAATCAGTCAATTAGGCTTAAATAATCAAATTGAATTATTAAAAGAAGACTACAGAAAGCTTGCGGGACAATATGATAAAGTCGTTTCAATCGAGATGATTGAGGCTGTTGGACATAAATATTTTGATACTTTTTTTCAGCAATGCAATCAGCTTCTTAAACCTGATGGTTTATTTTTCCTGCAAGCAATAGTCATTAATGATCAAGCCTATGAAGCAGCAAAAAATGAGGTGGATTTTATTAAAAAATACATTTTCCCTGGTGGCTGCTTACCTTCGGTTTTTTCCATAAATAAATCAATTGCCAGTAAAACTACCATGCAATTAATGTCATTTGAAGATATAGGGCAACATTATGTTTCTACTTTGAAAGATTGGCATAAAAAACTTTTAGCGAACAAACAAGAAATTCTAGCACAAGGATTTTCCGAGTCTTTTATTCGAATGTGGGAATTCTATTTTTTTTATTGTGCTGCAGGATTTCAGACCAATTATATTAGCGATATTCATGCTTTGTGGCGCAAGAGACGATGAAGACATTACATTACCTGATTCATACAGTTTCTTACTATGTAGCCTGGTTTGCATGCATCATGCTTGCTGCTCGCGGCTATGCGTGGATAAGTTCTCTTACCGTTGTTGCTTGTGTTTTATTGCAATTGTATTGGCAACATCAAACGGAAAGACCCCTACAAGGACTATGGCTTTTATTAGCAATTGTCGTCTCTATCAGTACCCTAATCGATAGTATTCTTGTTTATAAAGGAATTGTAATTTATTCAGCAAACCCCTTTTCCCCGTATTTTACTTCTCCTTGGATGATAACTATATGGATAAGCTTTACGGTCGTTTTATATGCCACCTTAATTAGCCTGTTTGAGCACTTACTTTTACTGGGGTTTTTGTCATTTTTAGGTTTTGCCTTGGCGTTTCGCATTGGAGAAAGTTTAGGTGCTGCTTTTTTTCCTTACGGCAGCGATATAACTTCTATTTTGATTGGATTGATATGGTCTTGTTTATTGCCATTTTGCGTCTACTGTTATCAACGGGTAAAGGATAAATAAATAATGTATGCGATCGGCATTGTAGTAGTATATCTTATTTTACAAATGAGTTTCATGTGGAGCTTATATCGTATTCTAAAAAACCCCTCTGTTGTAGACGTTTCATGGTCCTTAGGATTAATGGTTTCGGGCTTAATTTACTTAAGTTTCACTCCTTTAAGCACGCGTACTTTGATTATTGCCTCCCTTCTCATAGTATGGGCTCTACGTCTTGCGTTTTATCTGTGGTACACACGCATAAGAAAAGGACATGTTGACAAACGTTATATCGAACTCAGTACAAATTGGAAAATAAGCCCCTCTCTTGGTTTTTTTATCAATTTCCAGCTCCAGGGGCTACTCATTCTAATCATTTCAAGTGTATTTTTTCTAATTAGCAAGTCAGGACTGACTCATATTACTTTGTTAGATAGCATTGCATTTTGCATTATTTTAGCAGGAATCATAGGAGAGACTTTGGCAGATTTGCAGCTGCAACATTTCAAAATACGACACAAAGGAGAAGTGTGTAACGAAGGTTTATGGAATTATTCTCGTCACCCCAATTATTTTTGTGATTGGTTGAGTTGGATGGGGTTCGCCTTATTTGCGATACAGTCAAAAATGGGGTATCTAAGTTTGATTTCGCCTTTAATGCTTTATATTATTTTCACCCGTATGACTGGTCCCTTGACCGAAAGAGGCTCTATCCAATCGAGAGGACAAAAATACATCGCTTATCAAAAACAAACCTCAATGTTTTTCCCTTGGTTCAAGAAAAAAATCGATTCTGAATGAAAGCCGCAAATAGACTACTCAAACCACATAGTACCATTCCCCAAATAAAATCAATTAGGGTTATTTTCCAAGGCCAGTTTGCAAGGATTGAGTAATTAGTAAAATCATAAATCCCATAGGTCACAAGACCAAGTATTACTCCCCCAGCTAATGCCTGTAGGTAATTACCTTGCGCGCCGGGTAGAACAAAATAAAGAATGCCTAAGGCAATGCAAACATAAACAACTGCTGCCGCCCACCAAATAGGCGCCATCCCCTCACCCGATTTGCGTAACAACATGCCGATGTGTTCTGCATAAATATTTTTGGCAATGAAGCCTAACCAAATCATATCCAATATAAAAACACAAAGCATCGTCAAGAAAAAAAGGCCTATAGGTTTCATCTTAGCTCTCCCTTAATATCAACTGTTACTTTTGGGTCAAGTTCTGCTCTAATACAGATTTAGGTACCGGTTTTACATCCCAGACAATACCCATTAGTTCTAAAAGTTTGATTAAGTAATAAGTAACGTCGATTTCCCACCATCGAAAACCCTGGCGTGCTGATGCGGGATAATGATGGTGATTATTATGCCAACCTTCACCAAGCGTAATCAGGGCGAAGAAAAGATTATTTTTGCTATTGTCCGACGTTTCATAACGTCTTGTTCCATACACGTGGCACAGAGAATTGATAATGACAGTGGTGTTAAATAATGCCACTAAGGAAATACTAAAGCCCCAAATGAGCATTTCACCAATTCCGGTATCCCATTGAGGCGCATAAGATTGCAGCATCCATCCGATAATGAAAAGAACTAAAAACAACAATGCCGGCATTAATACATCATAACGCTCAAGAAAAACCAGTTCAGGATATTGCTCCAAATCCCTAACTCGTTCCGGATTGTAGTGGTAATGTTTTTTAGTAAGAAACCAGCCTACATGACTCCACCAAAAACCATGTTGTATTGGGGAGTGTGCATCTTCTGGCATGTCAGACACCATATGGTGCTGTCTGTGATGAGCAGCCCACCATAAAGGACCGCGCTGAGCAGAAGTCCCGGCAAGGGCTGCAAAGATAAATTGCCAAAAACGATTTGTTTTGAAAGTTTTGTGTGAGAAATAACGGTGGTAAAAAGCACCGATTGTGAACAAGCGAAAAAAATAGAGAATTACCGCAGTACTGACGGCAATCCAACTGAAACGTACATAAAAAACCAATAGACAACTCAGGTTAACCAAAACAAAAGGAGTCGCTCGCATCCAATCAATTTTATTTCCTAATGGCTCGTGCGGATTATAATTATTTTCGCTTACAATCCAACTGCGTATCAAACATCCTAAAGACTTCATCAAATTAATCCCTAATTCTGTACTAATCCCGGCTCTTAACTTATATCACTATTCGTTTATTAACAGCTAATTATTTTTAGTGCGCTTATACTTTGAGTGAAGTGGAATATAATCAAAAGCTTGCGCCCCGATTTCAGAGCCACATTCATCGTAAGTATTATCAGCGCATAGAAAAAATTCCTCTGCCCCATATTCTGCTGCTTGAGATATCGCCTCGTCTATAGAGTGGAAATGCCTTAGTTCTTTTCCTTTATGAATAAACTCATCGGAATCTTTAGCAAGAATTTCAACTATATATTCATGCAACTCGATTGGTGAGTAAATCAAAGCGATTGATTTGGAGCCACTCTTAGCCAGATTAAGTAAACCTTCGCGGGTTTGATTTGCCATGATTCAATTCCTCATGAAACTGTTTACCTTAAATTATAGCTGCTATTTTGCTAACGCACTCGACGCTTATCTAATGGTAATGCTCTTCTGTCTTACCTCTGAAAAGAGAATAAGCATATAAGGTATATCCCAGCAATATCGGTAACATAATGGCCACACCTACTAATATAAATGTGAGTGTCGAAGATGGGGCTGCCGCTTCCCAAATCGTAATCTGATGGGGAATCAAATAAGGATATACACTAATTGCAATACCGATATAAGAACACAAAAAAATGATGATACTGTAGATAAAAGGCTTGCGTTCATTATTAGAATTTAATGATAAATTTCTCCAGTTAAGGTAAATAACCCATGCAGTAATTAAAGGGAGTGGACTTAAGAATAAAAAATTGGGAAATTGATACCAGCGATTAAAAACCTCAGCGCTGTGCAATGGAGTCCAAATACTTACAAAAATTAAAAAGAAACTTACAGCAATTAGTAACCCACGGGCATAATGAACCATTTTGAGTTGAAGTTTGCCCCTGCTTTTGATAATCATCCATGTTGCGCCAAGAAGTCCATACCCGCTTACTAGAGCAATTCCGGTAAATAAGCTAAAAGGAGTTAACCAACTGGCCTGACTTATTGCCATTGTCTGAGGATTCAATGAGAATCCTTGAACAAAACATCCCAAGATGACTCCCTGAAAAAACGCTGCGGCAACAGAACCGATTGCAAACAGCCAGTTCCATACAGGCTTCGACTTATCCGCTTTAAATCGAAACTCAAAACTAACGCCTCGAAAAATCAAGGCAATCAACATGAACATGATCGGAATATAAAGAACAGGCAAAAGAGCCCCATAAACCTGAGGGAATCCGCCATATAATATAGCGCCGCCAAAAACAAGCCAGGTTTCATTGCCATCCCATACTGGAGCAATTGAATTCATCATCTTATCTCTTTCGCGTTCACTGCCGGTAAAAGGAAATAAAATTCCAATTCCCAAGTCAAACCCATCTAAAATCACATACATAATAACAATGAAAGCAAGTAATAAAGCAAAAATGAGTGGAAGCATTATTTTTTCTCCACATTTAAATCAGTCATGTATTGAAATGCATGGTGTTCAAATTGTTCTTTCTCAGTGACTTCAGGTCCTAAGCGAATGAGTTTGAATAAATAATACAGATAAAACCCAAAGACAACTCCGTAAGCAAGCACAAGCAGTATGAAGGAGATGATGACATCTTCAGCGCCGATAGCAGAGACAGCATCATGAGTTTTTAATAATCCATATACCACCCAAGGCTGTCTTCCAATTTCGGCAGTGAGCCATCCCGAAATACTGGCTATAAATCCGAGCGGCGTCAGTAAAAAACACCAATAATGAAACCATTTTGCCTCATAAATTTTGTTTTTGTAACGAAGGAATAATCCGGCAATTGCTGTAGCGAACATTAGCAGACCGATGCCTACCATAATTCTAAATGAGAAAAATACAGGAGCAACTCTGGGTTGTTGGTCAGGTGGCACCGAATCTAAACCAATCATTTTCCCATCCCAGTCATGAGTGTTGATAAAACTTGCAAGTTTTGGGATTTCAATAGCATAGTTATTTTGTTGTTGTGCCTGAGAGGGCCAGGCAAATAATACCAAAGGTGCACCTTTTTGAGTATGCCAAAGTCCCTCCATGGCTGCTGTTTTAAGCGGTTGGTGATCTTTAACCATGAGCCCTACCACATCCCCCACTCCAATTTGGACAGGGACGAGAATCAGAGCAGCCCAGAGTGCAAAGGACATAGTTTTCTTGGCTGCTTTCTCTGCTTTTTTGCGAAGCAAATAATAAGAAGCGACCCCCATGATGACAAAACAAGTTGTCACATATGAGGCTAAAATCATATGGATAAAACGAGGTATAAACGATGGGTTCATGACTACAGCCCACCAGCTGGCAACTACGTACTTCCCTGCAACCACCTCATATCCACTGGGTGTTTGCATCCACGAATTAGCAGACATAATCCAGAAAGCAGAAATGGTCGTTCCAATGGTAACTAGCAGGGTTGCAATGAAATGCACTAGTGGCGGCACTCTCTTCCAACCAAAGAGCATCACTCCCAAAAAGCCGGCCTCAAGAAAAAAGGCAGTTAGCGTTTCATAGGCAAATAATGCCCCTAGAACATTGCCAAATTGGGTGATAAATGGACCAAAATTCGTTCCAATTTGGTATGCAAGTACAATACCTGAAACGACCCCCATTCCAAAAGTAAGAGCAAAAATCTTGGTCCAAAGTTTACATATTTCAAGATAAATCGGATTTTTTGTTTTTAGCCAAAGAAATTCCATGATGACTAAAAAAACTGCCAACCCTAAATTTAATGTTGGAAATAAAATATGAAATCCAATACTAAAACCAAACTGGATACGTGACAAAATTTCCACAAGCATTTCATTACTCCAGACATGAACAACCCACCAGTTAATGAAGCCAAGAAAATCAAATTAAAAAGAGTAATTTCTTTATGAAATATATTTCTGCATTTTAAAATGCAGCATGGCTGCATTAAAGTTCTAGTAGTAAATTATCGTATATGTAAAATAAATTAGCAAATATAAAGGCGTCATTTTTGTATTTGTTTTAGCAGTAAATAATCTAAACCTCAAAACAAAAGTAAATTGCGTGAACTCCTGCCTTGAATGAAAATCTATCCATTGTAACGCGAGAGAGTATCTATCAAATGATATTGAACTTTTAAACTATATCAAGCATAGTGAATCTAATTCTCTTTTTAGTGACTATTTACGATGGCTAGCTATTTGATTATTGCTGCAAGTAGTGCGATTGGGCAATCGGTTACCACTTTGTTGACTCATCGTGGCGATAAGGTATTTACAACTGCAAGAGATAACCACAAGATTAATCCAGATTTTTTACTTGATGCCAGTGATTTCAATGCAGTCACTGAGGTTTTTCGTAAAATAGACCGCCTTGACGGAGTTGTCAACTGTGCAGGCTCATTACTTTTGAAGAGTGCTCACACGACTACATTTGAAGAGTTTCAAACCAGCATTAATGCCTCATTAACCACCGCATTCGCAACAGTTCGTGCTGCTGGTTTAATGATGAGAAATGGCGGATCGGTAGTATTGATTTCATCAGCAGCAGCATTAGTTGGGCTACCCAATCATGAAGCAATTGCAGCAGCCAAGGCAGGGGTAATCGGTATCGCTCAATCTGCGGCAGCTACTTATGCCCCCAATAATCTAAGAGTTAATGTTGTAGCTCCAGGTATGGTGAATAGTCCACTAACTGCTTCGTTATTAAATAACACATTAGCTTGTAACGCATCAAAAATGATGCATCCTCTTGGACGTATAGGAACCCCTGAAGATATAGCCCAGGCAATTATATTTTTACTCAATCCTGAGAACAGCTGGATAACAGGACAAGTTCTTGCAGTCGATGGGGGCTTGAGCCACGTGCGTCCGAAGTTGAAAATTTAGATTAACTAATACAAAACACCTTATGACAAAACTCTGCATTATTTTAGGCGATCAATTGAGTGAAACTTTGTCTGCGCTTAGCGAAATCAATAGGCATGATGACGTCGTATTGATGTGTGAAGTTAAAGAGGAAGCTACTTATGTCAGTCATCATCCTAAAAAAATTGCTTTTTTATTTTCCGCCATGCGCCATTTTGCCCAGACATTAAGGGAGAAAGGATATTGCGTCCGCTATATCAAGTTTGACAATCCACACAATCAGGGAAGTCTGACCAAAGAGTTGATTCGAGCGGTTGAAGAGATCAAACCATCAGCAATCATTCTTACTGAGCCTGGGGAATGGCGGGTTCTGAAGATGTTTGAAGAATTGAAAAAAAAATTGACTGTTCCCCTAACTATTTATGAGGATAACCGCTTTTTATGCACAACCAATGAATTCAAACACTGGGCTGAAGGCAAAAAACAACTACGCATGGAGTTTTTTTATCGGATGATGCGTCAAAAGCATCGTATTTTGATTGATAACCATGGAAAGCCTATCGGGGGTTCTTGGAATTATGATGCACAAAATCGTAATCATGCAAAACACATTCACGCATTTCCTGAGCGTTTGGAGTACCCAGAAGATAGGATTACTGCTGAGGTTATAAGTTTGGTAGCAACACATTTTTCCAGGCATTTTGGACACTTGCGCCCCTTTACCTTAGCAGTCACCCGTCAACAAGCACTGAGCGAAGCAAATTATTTTATTGAAAATTGTCTCGTTTCTTTTGGTGACTATCAAGATGCAATGCTAACTAATGAAACAACTTTATATCATTCAAAACTGTCGTTTTATCTCAATGCAGGATTGTTATTACCGAAAGAATTATGTCATATGGCAGAGCAGGCTTACCTGAAACAACAAGCACCTCTCAATTCGGTAGAAGGATTCATACGTCAGATTCTGGGCTGGCGCGAATACATACGCGG
>NZ_CM001373.1:2682554-2714058 GCF_000236165.1 Fluoribacter dumoffii NY 23
CAAAACACAGGTGCTTTTGACATCGGGGCAGCCTGCGCAGGTTTTGTGGTAGGACTACATACGAGTGCTGCAATTACTCAGGCAAGTATGGGCTCCGTCTTATTGATAGCCAGTGAAATTCGTTCCAAGTTTTTAAATAAAAATAATTTCGCCACAAGCGTTCTTTTCGGGGATGGTGCTGCTGCATGTGTTGTATCTACAGATAAAGAAAATGCTGAATTTCGGTATATAGCTTCTGCCCTATTTGCTGATGGAGAGGTCAGCGATACCGTTTCCACTCCTGCAGGAGGCTCACGATTACCCGCAGCACATTGTACCAACCCAGACCTTTTTTATATCACCATAAAGGAAAATACAGCATTATTTGTCAAAGCAGTACATGGAATGGTTGATGGCGCTGAAGAATTTCTAAAAGCATTAAACCTGACGACAGCAGATATTCAATGGCTGGTTCCTCATCAGGGGAATAAAAATTTAGTTTTATCGGTGGCCAAACAATTAGGCATTCCTGAGGAGCGTATTGTGAAAACAGTAGAAGAAACAGGGAACACATCGGGTTCCAGTGTAGGCATTGCTTTGGATTATCTTCGCGAACATGCCGCAATTAAAGCGAATGACAAAGTGTTGTTAGTTGCTGCAGGCGGAGGAGGAATTGCTGCTTGCGCGCTTCTAGAGGTAATTTAAATCCTGATATCTGGCTTGAATGATTGTATAGGCGGTCTGCTCGCGGCCCAAAATGCAAGCAAACCGGGTCTTCAATTCATTTTAAAAAATTATCTTTGAAGCAAACCAAAACTCGGCCAGCGGCGTTCCTTTATAGTGGCCTAAATGAAAATTGAAAAATTCTTTTGCTGCCCGTTGCTTTCTTGTTTGCACCAAGCAAATAAAATAAGTTTGGGCGAGGATTTCCGATTGGGCATCACTCCCGCCAATCTCAGTACGTCTTGAGATACAAGGTGCCATCAACTCATTAGCTCCCTGGAAATCATTATTTACAAAAGCATGGATTCCTTTACTTAAAGGCAATACCACTGAAAGCCAAAGCGTTTGATTATAACCTTTCGGCAATTTTTTAGCATAAGCCTCAATTGCCAGCAAGGCTTTTTGCACCAAATCATCCTGACCTAAACGTGCAAGGCAATAAATATAATGAACTGTATTAAATCCAATGTATTGAGTAAAAGGATTTTCCTTCAGATAGGGTGCAAGCATTTTAAATTGCTCCAACTGCGGCAATCCCGCCATATCCAAACGCCATAATAAGGAAATCGCATCAATTTGTTCGGTTATTATTTCCGGGGTGGTGCCAAAAATTAGGGGATAAAATTCCATTACTTTATCGGCTTGCCTTAAAGCCAGATAAAATAAAGCTAAATGCCAACAGTTGTGCCCCCGAAGAAGGGTTGAGGTTTTGTCCCAACTCTCCCGGAAGGTTTCTAAAGCCGCAATTCCTTTTGCAATGTTATTTGTATTCAGATAAATGTGCGCCAGGGTATGATGAGCCCAAGGGGTAAGCGGGTTTAATGTAAGCGCCTGTTCCGCCAAATGCTGAGCAGCTGCTTCATGGCCCGACAACTCCGCTGCGAAAGAATGCATGGCGATAAAATGGGATTCATCCTGGTTATGTGCGGCCATACGCTCACAAAAACATAAGTAGTTATGGCTTTTGTAAGCTTGTCCGGCACAATAAAAAAGCCATTCCGCAAATTTTGCTGCTAAAGTATCCCGAGGATATAAAGCAGTCAGACTCGTTAAAATAGTCAAAGCAGCCTCATATTCCAGATTCATCCAGGCTTTAATCGCTTCGTAGGTTAATTTTTCTCTTAAATTTGCTGAAGACAAAAATTTTTCGGCTTGAAATAAGTGTTCTTTTGCCAAAACAGTCATTGGATCAGTTTGAGCATAAAGATAAAAAGCCGCAGCATAAGTTTGAAGAAGCAAATTCTCAGGATTATTTTTGACTGCTTCTAAAATAAAATGAGGTTCCCTACCTGCACCCAAGATTTCCTGATGAAAATGATTAATACTTTCTATGACCTGTAAGGACTCTGTCGTTACGAGTAAACTACGATTTGTTTCCATGGGATTCCCAAAATTTGCCTCCTTCTCTTTATTATATATTCTTTTAAAACACCGGGCAGATTCCCAAGTTAAAATAATTCTTTTAAACCTTGTAATTGCATCAAGTAAAGTCATCAGATAAGCTGATTAACCGAATTTAAAATGGATAAAGATAATGAAGGGTCAAAAAGAATTATTTGAATTTTTATGTAAGCTGGTTGATATTCAGATTAAAAAATATGTATCCCTGGCACAGTTTGGCGTGGGTCCGGATGCGCGTCTCAATGCAAAACTTGTATTTGATGAAGTAAATGAATTATTAGGATTTGCAGAACAACTTTTAAGCGATTTGGAAAAACAGTCAAAAAATAAATCGATTACTTCCGATACCCAATGCTTTGCCCCCCTTTTCAATCAGATAAAATTTTACATCGAACAAGAACATGTGCGGGCTTATGCGGGATGGTTGCTTTCTGAGAATAATATCCATACCGAAGTCAAGGAACGGGTGGAAGAGCAATTAACCGAACTCAAGCGCATAGGTCAATTAGCAGGCATTGACTGCTCGACATTATCTGAACCAAAAACTGAAATTCAAAAACAATGTGAATATGACAGTATCGCCATTGCTTTTTATATTTTAGACATAGCGAAAAAGATCAAGGAGAATCCAGGCATGGAACTTCCCGGGAATATACCGCAGCATGCCCGTATTATTTTGAGGCATAATGCCGAAACTCGCTATTGTTCAGAAGAAATTGCCTCTGCGTTGCAATCACTACATAAAAAATACAGTGACTTTTTACGGCAGTCGGAACTTCAAAAAAGCAGTAACGTGCTCTCAAAAGAAGATGCTGAATTCCATCAAAAAAATCATAGGGCAAAGTGGTTGGACATGTTTCAACGCTATGCAATTATTGCACCTTCTTCACCATTACTTTCCTCAGAACATGAGTGGTACAAAGTAGCCCTGCTTACAAAAAAGAAACCTGAATCGAATTCTTCCTGTAAACTTTTTGGCGGGATAATTGCAACCAGTGCCCTGGCCATTTACATGCTTATGTCCTATTTCAGCCAGTTAGATAATGAACATGTTTTAAGCCCTGTCAGCAAGTTTTAAGGAAAAGTGGGCTGACTATTGGGGAGCAGCGCCCATTGATTCCTGGAGCAGGATTATATTGAATCCTGGGTTTGGGGCTGCTGCGTCCAAATAAGTTTGTAATTTTTGCTGTACCTTTACTCTTGGGAGGAAAAGTGATGCTTTATGCTTGGGTAAATTCAAACAAATTTTTATAAGTATGAAAATTCATTGCATCTTCTTCAGTCACCGTTAAGCTATATTCTTCACTAAGGATGGCTAACAATTCGACAATTTTCAAAGAATCCAAATGCAAGTCTTCTATGAGCGCAGTATCCTCATGAATGTCTTCTGGATTTGCTCCGGATAATTTGGAAATAATTTTCTTTAATTCACTGTCAGTGATTTTCATAGTAACCTCTCTTAATGCTCTTTCGAGGCTAAATAATACCATGAAGCAAGAGCACTTATCCCCAAAATAAGTAAAATTATTGCCAGGGAGAATTGGCCATACCATTGCCCCATTGCAATAATACCACTGGACAAGGCCGAACTTAAATCTTGCATGCAAGCGTATAAAGCACCTACCGTTCCCGCCATATGGGGAAATGGATGGAATGCGCCCGCGAATGCATTGATAAATGTGAACCCTACCCCCATGCTAAATAAGGAAACGGGTATCATAATGGAAAGTACATTCTGGAAACCGGCAAGGGTAAGTACCAACATGGTAAAGCCGCCGCTAACCATAAGTATAATACCTATAAATACCATATAGGATACCCCTTTACTCATTACCAGTTGACTATTAATTATCCCGCTTACACAAATAGCACCCGCAATAAAAATAGTTAATTGACCAAATTCTATCGGACTAAGCCCTAAACCATCTTGAAAAAGGAAAGGGGAAATGGCGAGATACCCAATTAACCCGGCAGAAGCAAGGCAAGCACACAACGCATACCCTAAAAAAACTTTAGACTTTAGCAAAGTAAAATAGTTCGCAAGCATCACCTTGAATTGGGTCGCGTCAGGATTAAGTTTTTTATTAGTTTCCGGGAGGGTGAACAGAGCAAAAATCCATATCGCAATACCAAATACTAATAAAAATAAAAAATTCATTCGCCAACCATACTGCTCCTGAATGTATCCACCCAGAACTGGAGAGGCAACCATAATAAAAACACTGACTATCCCCACATAAGACCCAATCTTGGATAAAACCCTATCTGTAAATAGATCACGAACCAGGGAGCGGCCTACCGAACCGCAACATCCAATCCCAAATCCCTGAATAAAGCGTCCAATAATTAAAACAGGAACTGAGGGGGCAAGAAAACAGCATAAACTCCCTGCAATACTCAGCCCAACACCAAACATGAGGGGTGGTTTGCGGCCTATTTTATCGGATAAAGGACCGTAAAATACATGGGAAATACCTAAGCCCAACATGAAAAGGGATAACGTTAATTGAATGGAGGCTTCATTACTGTTAAAAATTTTAGTAATCGCAGGTAACGAAGGAACATACTGGTCTGTAGTCATCTGCATCAATACCATGAGCATCAAAACGACAAAAACCAATAAAGGATGAAGCGAAACCTGCGGGGCATCATTTTCTTTGTGCATCAAACAAACCCTTCTAACTATGTGTAGCATTTCACTCTACAGACACTTCGGCACAAATTACACCAGGCATAAGCCTAATATAACCAGACAACAAATAAAACCAATGAACCATATGGTTGATCTTAAGGTAGCCATATCCATTAAATAAAGGACACTATAAATCAGGCGGGAAACAATATAAATAATCGCTAAAATCTGGATTGCGGCACCAATGTGTTTTGTCGCAATCGCAGTTAATACCGCAGTAGCAAACACAAGTAATGATTCAAAACTGTTTTGATGAGCAGCAACAGCTCGTGCTCCCATCCCCTGCAATCTTGCCTGTTGCAGCCTTGGATAATGATTGTCGTATTTCCCTTCTTTTAGCATAAAATTGCCAACCACAATTTTCAGGAGATACGGTAACAGTACCGCAATAAACAGACAAATAATTAAAGTAGTCATCAGGTCATCTTCCTAAATAATAATTGTTCACCGTACACAAAACTAATCGGAAACAACAAACAGAAACCTCTTTGATTCGACATAAGCAGTTACTTCGCATCATGGATAAAACGAATCATGATAGCGAGAATATTCCCCCAGTACAATGACTCAACGCTCCCTTGGTCAAAAGGGAAAATAGTACTTTCTACCTGTTAAATTCTTCTGTTATGATAAAAATTATTATGCTGTCATCACTTAAAGGATTAGTACTATGGTACAAGATGAATCAAAAAAAAAATCCAAAGGACATATTGTTTTATCATCTCATCCCTCTGGACATACTGCTGCTCCATTAAAGATCAAATGGGGGGCTGAAAACCCCAAAGAACGCGGCCCCGTAATTGCTTCACTTACTAATATCAAAAATCGTAATGCCGTGGGTACGCACTCCGGCTCCTACTCAGTTTATCGAGCACTCGCTGTCGCTGCCGGAGTATTAGATCCAGAGCATGTACCCGATCTTACCGATACAACCCCACCTGTAACTATAGGTCCCCATCCACAATGGAGTGACACCCGGAAAATTGTCTCTCTTGATCCATGGGGCCATCTCGTAGCCAGTGTATTTGCCGAAGAAATTCAAGCCGGGTATGATATTCGCCCTACAATAGCAGTTACCAAAGCCCATATTAATATCCCTGAATTACATACCGCTATTCAAAAAGGCCGTCTTAAACCTGATGGCAAAATATTAAAAGAATCAGGCGACGTTGCCGTGACCAAAGCTGCGCTGGAACCTGTATGGTACTTACCTGGAATTGCCGAACGTTTTAAAATTTCTGAATCTCTTTTACGCCGCACTTTGTTTGAACAGACTGCAGGAATGTTCCCCGAGTTGGTAACCCGTTCTGACTTTGATGTTTTTTTGCCACCTATAGGAGGTTTAACCGCCTATTTCTTTGGGGACGTCACGACCATTCACGACCCCAAAATTGAATTGACCTGCCGTATTCATGATGAATGCAATGGCTCTGATGTGTTTGGCTCCGACATTTGTACCTGTCGACCCTATTTGGTCCATGGAATTGAATTATCTATTGAGTCTGCGCAGAAAGGGGGGGCCGGTTTAATTATTTATAATCGCAAAGAAGGAAGGGCTTTGGGTGAAGTAACTAAATTTCTGGTTTATAACGCCCGTAAAAGACAAAAAGGCGGCGATACTGCCCTGAAGTATTTTGAAAGGACTGAGTGTGTTGCTGGAGTCCAGGACATGCGCTTCCAGGAACTCATGTCTGATGTGTTGCATTGGCTTGGCATTACCAAGATCCATCGTTTTGTTTCTATGTCCAATATGAAATATGATGCCTTACTTAGATCAGGAATTCAGGTCGGAGAACGGGTAACTATTCCTGATGAACTCATTCCTCCTGATGCGCAAGTTGAAATGAATGCCAAACGCGCTGCAGGTTATTACTCACCTGATCGAATTGTAGACATTAATGAGCTGGCAATAACAAAAGGACGGGATCTTAATGAGGAATGAACAAGAAGAAATCAAACAAGTTCTGGCAAGACTAAAAGATCCGCATACCATTCGCCGATGCTCACGTGCGGTTTTAGAGCGGGTCAAACACCATAAATCTGACTACTTTTCGCTCGATCTCGAAAAAATGACCGATACAGCTTCTTTTGTTATTGAGGTCATTCAAGAGAATTATCCTGATCTTGACGTTCCTTATCATAGCCGCTGGCGCCATTTTGAAGCAGGTGGCGTTCATAGAATTAAAAGAATGTTAGAGTGCAGAGGGAATTTAACTGCAGAGGAACGGGGAAAAATTCTTTATGAACTTGTAATCATTAGCGTTTTACTTGATGCCGGGGCTGGACCAAACTGGCATTATGAAGAAACGGGAACCGGTATAAAATATGCCCGCTCGGAAGGGCTTGCCCTCGCCAGTTTATCGCTTTATGAGCAAGGTTTCTTAAGTGCCCATCCCTCAGAGCCATTGAGAGTAGATGCTGAACGGTTAATCGCTTTTAATGAAGATGAATTAAGCAAGGTGTTCCAGGTAACTGCCGATAATCCCCTGGAAGGACTTTCCGGTCGGGTTGCTCTGTTGAATCGGCTCGGTACATTAGTTCAACGAAATGCCGACCATTTTGGACAAGAAAACCGCTTGGGTAACTTTTACGCCTATATAAGTTCGCTAGCGGGAGCTAACCTGATTACCGCGTCACAGATTTTTCAGGAAGTCCTTGATACTTTTAATGAGATTTGGCCAGCCAGAGCGGTATTTCATGGGATTCCTCTTGGAGACGTGTGGCAATACAACGCCTTAAAAACCAGTGAAGCCGGATCGGAGTTCATTCCCTTTCATAAATTATCGCAATGGTTAACTTATTCCTTAATTGAACCCTTGGAACTGGCAGGGATCACCGTTACTCATTTAGAAGAATTGACCGGTTTGCCCGAATATCGAAATGGAGGGTTATTTATTGACTGTGGGGTTCTTCATGTTAAAAACAAACAAGTATTGGAAAAAGCCCTCTCCCCTGATGCCGAAATCATTGTGGAATGGCGTGCCTTAACTATTGCTCTACTTGATGAATTAGCCGACCTCATCAGAAAAAAACTGCAAAAAAATGCCATAGATTTTCCTTTGGCCAAAATTTTGCAAGGAGGCACCTGGGAAGCAGGAAGAAGAATTGCCAAACAAAAACGTCCTGACGGGGTACCTCCGATTCGGATTCTCAGTGATGGTACCGTTTTTTAAATAAGGCATATGCAGTCTGTTCGTTTTGTAGCCCTTCGCAATGGGAACTCGAATTTTTCAAAATTTCAAGGATTCTGGTGCGTTCAAAGCTACAATTTCCTTAAATTGCAGTTTGGAGTAACAATGAATAATCAACAAGTTGTAGTAGTAAAACACCCATTGGTTCAGCATAAATTAACCATTATGCGCCAGAAGGAAACAAGCACTGTTAAATTCCGTACTCTAATGCATGAAATCAGCATGCTGCTCGCTTATGAAATCACACGTGATTTAGAAATGGAATATGAGGAGATTGAAACGCCTCTGGCCTCAATGCACTCGCCGGTTTTAAAAGGTAAAAAAATGGTATTTGTTTCCATTTTGCGCGCCGGTAATGGTTTGGTTGATGGCATGTTGCAACTTGTACCTACCGCAAGAATTGGCCATATCGGCTTGTATCGCGATCCTAAAACTTTGGAAGCGGTTGAGTACTATATTAAACTTCCAGAACACACTCGCGATCGGGATGTTATTGTGGTTGATCCGATGTTAGCTACTGGAAACTCAGCCATTGCGGCGGTTAAAGAAATTAAGGCCATCAGCCCAAAATCCATTAAATTCCTTTGCCTGCTCGCTTCCCCTGAAGGAATTGCAGCTTTTCACGAAGAGCATCCCGAGATTACTATTTTTACAGCTGCAATAGACCAACAGCTCAATGAAAAAGGCTATATTATACCGGGCCTGGGTGATGCTGGAGATAGACTTTACGGGACAAAACTGGAGTATTAGTTACTGATGCTACTCTTCATGGAGACAGGTGGTTTATCAATTCATGTAGACTCTGTTGAAATATTAACTTCACAGTGTTAATATTGTACACTGCGCATATATTGCATAACGGTATTATACAAAGGAAAGGATATTTTAATGTCAGCAAATGAATCTACTGTAATACTTCCCACTCTCTCCGTAAATAAAAAGTATGCTTGGACAAAACATGATACTGTTTGGATGTTAAGTCTTTATGGTACTGCCGTAGGTGCGGGGACTTTATTTCTCCCAATAGATGCTGGATTGAATGGCATATGGCCTTTAATAATAATGGCAATACTCGCCTTTCCTATGACCCATTTCTCACATCGCGCCCTCTGCCGATTTGTTTTGTCAGGGTCTTCCAGCAAAAATGACATTACTGAGGTGGTGGAAGAGCATTTTGGAACATTTGCAGGAAGAATCCTCACCGGTTTGTATTTTTTTGCAATTTATCCTATTTTACTCATGTACAGTGTAGCCATCACCAACACTACTGAAAGTTTTCTTGTAAACCAGTTAGGTGTGTCTGCCCCGCCCCGCGCACTTTTAGCCATCATCCTTATTCTTGCGCTTATGGCCATAGTCCGGCTTGGGCAGGAAATCATCGTTAAGTCCATGTCCCTAATGGTCTACCCCTTTGCGACAATACTCTTGTTTTTATCCATTTATTTAATTCCCAACTGGAATAATGCTATTTTACAGAATAGCAATTCATTGCAGGCTAATGGAGGTCACGGGCTATTAATGACCTTGTGGTTGGTCATTCCAGTCATGGTATTTTCCTTTAACCATTCACCGATTATTTCCTCCTTCGCCGTCAACCAAAAAGAACGATATGGCCTCGAAGCAGATAGGAGCAGTAGTGTCATAATGCGCTACAGCCATTTACTGATGGTTTTCTCGGTCATGTTCTTTGTGTTTAGTTGTGTTTTTAGTCTTTCACCTCAAGATCTTTTACTGGCGAAAGAACAAAATATTTCTATTTTGTCTTATCTGGCAAACCACTTTAAGACCCCCCTAATCGCTTGCATTGCACCGATCATTGCCTTTATTGCCATCTCCAAATCATTTCTAGGCCATTATTTGGGGGCTAAAGAAGGCTTGAGTAGCATTATTATAAATTTATTAAAACCAACCGGGAAAACAATAAGCCAAAATAGACTGCAGCGAGTCGTTGAAATTTTTATGGTTCTAACCTGCTGGTTTGTGGCAACTGTCAATCCCAATATCTTGAAAATGATAGAAACATTGGGCGGACCAGTTATTGCTATCTTGTTGTTTATCATGCCTATGTATGCAATTGCTAAAATTCCGGCCATGCAAAAATACAGAACCCAAGTTGTAAGTAATGTATTTACTACCATCATGGGTATTATTGCTATTTCAGCCATTGTGTATGGTTTGCTCTAAAATAAGATGCAGGTTGAGCCTTGGCCTGCAGGATTTTACTTTTTGGGTACATTTATATTAACTTTCCCCAAGCTCAAGGCCCTTATTTTATGGGGAGCATAAAGAAAGCACCTTTTTCTTAATTGCCTGGCAATCTAAAGACTAATAAAACACGTCCGTGTGGATAAGGTTATTAAGCCTAAACTTTCAGAAAGCCTGCATGAAGACTGATTATTTTGCCCCCAATAGTTTTTTTAAATGGTCCTTTTCTCCATTCCATGTTTTTAATTTGTCCTCCTGGACAAGTTTGATTGCTTCTTTAAAGAGTAGATTGGCCCTTCGCAAATTTTTCTGATCCCTTAGCCCTGGAAGTCCCTGGTGAATTGAGGATCTTATCGCTTGTTGGTATTCTGGCATCACAACCTCCGCTAAGTGATCAATTTGTTCGCGAAGTTTATTGCCTATTCCCTTATCAAGATCTTTTGATAAAAGAAATGACTGCGCTTCATCACGATAAGACTGCATATCTCGAATCAGCTTTTCTTTTCTCTTAGAATCACTGATTCCTGTCATTAAA
This sequence comes from Fluoribacter dumoffii NY 23, assembly GCF_000236165.1. NCBI lineage: Bacteria > Pseudomonadati > Pseudomonadota > Gammaproteobacteria > Legionellales > Legionellaceae > Fluoribacter > Fluoribacter dumoffii. The sequence continues at coordinate 2,693,281 of NZ_CM001373.1, forward strand.
TAATTTTGTAATAAATTGGCTAACTGAGCGTAAAAATATCTAGATTGCAGTGTTAGGGATTTATTTTCTTCTAGTGCTGGGCGTAATGGATGTTGTGCCGTTGAAAGAATAGTATGGGCGAGTGGTAATCCATTTGCTCCTTTCACTAAAATGGAGGCTCCATGACGAAGCAAAGTAGATAAACAAGAGGCCATTGACTTTTGTTGACAAGTACTAAAACAGTAGTGCACTGCCGATTTGAACGTTTGATCTTTTATTCTTACGGGTTGATTGTCGAGAATATATTCTCCATGATCCAACAAAAAATCCAAGAATTCTCCATCCGCCTGCTCTAAAGCCTGGAAAAGGAATTTCTCATCTAACTGATAATGGAAAGGCGTAAATGTCTTAGCCAAGTCAAATCTTCTTTGTGCTATTAAACCATGCAGTAGAGTCGTAGCCTTAAGGTTGATTTGCAATTGCAAAGTGTTAATTTTAGCCATAAAGTCTTTAGGAAGAGCATTATTATCATCATCCTCACTCAATAGTAAAATTGAATTGACTTCGGCATAAAGATTACAAATTTCGTTAATTGCTTTTGCATCATCTTTTTCTAAAAGATTAAATTTTACAATCGCTGCTTGTAAATCAGCTTCGATATGAGAAGTGGAAGTGAATTTGGAGGATGTGGATTGAGAAGAGTTTTTTGCCAATTTCACAACGGGTTTGAGTTTTTCTTCCAGCAACTTAGGTTTCGTGGGATGAACTTTAGAGGCGTGTTTTTTTGTCTGCTGGTTCGTTTCTGTTTGATGCTGAATGAATGACTCCAGAGATTTTGCGATTCTTATGTAGGAATCATGTTTGAATAATGGATTTAGCCCTTTAAGGGTCTTTATCATACGTTGAACAACAACATCATGTTCTGATTTATTTGCTGCCAGATCTTTTGATAACTCCGATGCCTGCTGCTCATCTTTCTCGTATTGAGTTTGCAAATGTCGAATTTTTTCACTCTTTCTACGTTGAACTTCAGAGATAACTGGATCGACTTTTTCTCTTGCTAAGGTAATAAATTGATCCGATAAATGCTCCTCAACTTCTAGATAAGTTCTCTTATCATCCCCGCTTATTAAGGAAAGTACTGGTAATTGAGATAATTGGCTATGCTCGTTAAAATAAACATGCAAGATGTACTCTTGTTTTTTTTTATCTACAAAATACGCAGAATAATGAAATTGACTTAGCGATGGATTCTCCGAGTTTTCGCCTTCATAAACACTAATATGATGTTTCGAGAGATTAAGTTCCAATTCATTCAAGTCAAAGGAAATGGGCTGCTCAAGGGGTAAATCAAAGCGAAAATAGGGACAATTTTTTTTGTCTTGTGTTTTTATCAGATAAATATCATTACCCATGTGCAGTTTTTTATTTTTATAAACACATAGATTAAGAAAGTTATAAAGTGTATTTTTAGCCATAAAAAAATCACAAAGATCACAAATTTACCAATACTATTGATGCCAGTATCTCATGTCAAGAGACAAATAGGTGAGCTCAATGGACTTAATTGCAACAAGCAACGACTGGGAATATTTTATTTAGACCGGTTAGATAAAGAAAACTTTCTAATTTGCTCATCTCCATTTGCTGCTCTTCAGAGTCTTGCCTTTAGCTTTTATAAAAGAGGCTGCGGAAAAAGTCCCGTATTACCCGGAGCTCAAATCAGCTACAACTATTATTAAAGATTGATGTTTTACTCTAAATCCATCATTATACGCCCAATGTTTTCGTGGTCTTTATTTGTCCATTAGCTTAATTTTAAAAGATGGAATTTTTATGCGCGATGATTCTCCCAATAACTCTCTTTCTAATAATCTCAAAAAACAAAAAAAACAGCCTGCCACCCCGGATTATTTAAAGCGTACTGGCGGCGTGATTCTTACTTGTGTGAGTACTATCGGGCTAATCTTTGCCTCTCCTCTAGTGCTTGTTGGAGGACTTACAGGCTGGTTAACTGGGTTATTTACAACAAATAATCCCTTAGAAACCAGTTTTAAAGGAGCCAAAATCGGTTCCTTAGGAACTATAAATGCAATACTTTTTGGATTGGAACTTACTCAAGCTACGATTGAGGTGAGTGATATTTCTGAACAAGAATTACCATTAAATGCACACTCAGAAGAGCCCGATTCAGATACTGATGAAGAATCTATCGAGGAACAAACAGAATCGCCAACAGTCCAGCCAAAAGATGAGCTCAGGATCATCAAGCCCCAAGAAGAACCTCTTGTGGTCAAACCTGAGGAAAACCCGATTCTTGCTCGACACTCAGTTTCAGAAAATGCCACTCAAATTACCCGAGCAAGTACTGTTCCTAATATTTTTTTCTCAGAAACCGAAAAAAAACCAGAAACGTCTAAAACATCTGCAACCCATTACTTCGAGCACCCGGGGCACATCGAAACATTTATGGTGGAAGTAAACGCTTTGATAGCTCAAAATGAAGCACAAGCCGAATTAAAAGAAGAAGAGAACTTATCTAAAGTAGCGGAGCAAGAGATTACCGCACTCGTTGAAGTAATCAAAAATTCAACTCGAGCCCAGAATGAATTTTGGAATAGATTGGTACCGCTGTCTCAACAAGAGATTAAATTATTTGTAAAGAGATTAAATCCAATAAAAACTACAAGATACAGCTCCAGTGAGCTTGATGATTTATGGCGCTGTTTTAGAGGTTTTGAATCTGAGCCCTCCAAAAGAGAATTTCAAAGCAAAAAATTTGCAGTTATGCTTGAAGCGCTCTCTGAGGAACAGCTGAAAGCCTCTTTTGAATCACCTGATTTTTTGAATATTTTAAATAAAGATTCCTATATTACAGCTGCAGCCAATACTTTAAGCCGTAAGCAATTAGAGCTGTTTGCTTCTAATAGCAAAGTACATGATATCCTCAATGCCATGATAAAAAAATTGAAACCGGGTCCCTACACATTAGGCAAGCTTGTTTCTATCCTGCCTTTTGCTACCAGAAAGGTGAGAGAGGCTCTGATAGACCAATTGGCACATTTACCCTGTCCTGCTTCATTTAATATCAAGTTGACCCAATTAGCGGATCATTATATTAAAATAAATAATCAAATTGCCATAAAACAAGCTAAAGCTTCAAAGTCATGCACAACTACCCATTTAACGAGAAGTCACACTGTTCCGTCCAAATGGAATATTCCTGTTCCCTCTAAGCCTGTATATAGACCTCTTGTTGTACTGAAAAAAGAGTGGAGTGATCAGGCATTAGATGCATTAATTGCCGATTTAAATGCACGAGATTATATTACAAAGACAGATAAGTTATTTGAAGATTTAAATAGTTTACCGGACCAGCAAATTAAAATCATAGTTGAACGAGCCTCTTCACCTGATTTTAAAAATCTTCTACCCCATCTTTGGCAAATCGATTCAAAAACCACAAATCATCTTTCTTCCATTGAAAACAGAAGCAACCGCTTGAAAGTTGTGTTAGAAACCTTATCCGAAGAACAATTAAAAAGTTCTTTAAAGGAAAACAAATTTTGGGAGATTTTTAGAAATACCCAAGAACCTTACGCTAAGATGGCAGCTGAAGTATTGTCTCCCCAACAATTTGCAACGATTAGTGCCCATGCCTCGATTGACAGACACACAGACTTTTCTGTGCTCATCACTCAAATAAGTAAAGACAATCCGGCAGAAAAACGAAGGCTACATCAAATCCTGGAAGCGATTATTCCACATACAACCCCATGGGTAGTATTAACGCTAGAACGACAGATAAAAAATTTATTGCCCTATGATCAGGATGTTTATCATCGTCTTAACCATGATCTAAAAAAATATCTTAGGGAATCATTAGAAAGGCCCGAGGTTAGTTTGTCTTATAAAAGAGATAGAAATTTAGACAAAAAAGCCATTTCACTACTCTTAGTCGACGTTGAGTTTTCTCATTCTCCTTCTTTAACTATTTAAAGAGGTGAAACCACGAGCTAAAAATACATGAAATAAAGAGTTTAATTGATTAGGCTCTTTATTTCGCTTCCAGAATGATAATAAGCAGCCTTTACTCATATTCTGTGCGGAGAGATTACCTCCTGTATCCCTATTTTCATTCCCGCCAAAATATGAAACAATTCTTAGCAATCCCATCCAGTATTTTGTTGCATGCACGTTGAATTTCATCATATACCTATAGACAACATTCAAGCAGGACAGTATCAACCCAGACAGGATTTTAATGACGCTGCATTGAAAGAACTCGCCCAGTCGATTATATCTCAAGGACTAATTGAGCCCTTAATTGTAAGAGCAATTGCAAAACAGCGTTATGAGATTATCGCTGGGGAAAGACGATGGAGAGCAGCAAAAATAGCAGGATTGCAAACAGTACCCTGTCTCATCGGAAATTATAGTGACAAACAGGCTTGCGCGCTCACTTTAATTGAAAACATTCAACGGGAAAATTTGAATTTGATTGAAGAAGCAAGCGCTTATCGGCGTTTGATGGATGAGTTTCATTACCATCAGGATGAAATAGCTACCCTGGTAGGAAAATCACGTAGCCATATAGCCAATATCATTCGCTTGCTCAGTTTAAGTGAGAAAATTAAAGATTTGATTCGTGATAAAAGCCTTTCATTTGGCCATGCTCGCGTTCTTGTCGGACTCACTCCCTCCCAACAGGAATACTTCGCCTCAGAAACCATAGAACAGCAATGGTCGGTTAGGCAATTGGAAAATGAGGTTAAAACTCAAAAAAATAATGATTTTTCTCTTCCAAAAAATGCAAAAAAAGACCGGGATATTGAGCGATTACAGACCGTACTGTCAGAACAAATAGGGGCGCCGGTGCACATAATAAACGATAAAAATGATGGCGGTTGGTTGCAAGTTAAATTTTTTGATAATGATACCCTTGCAGGACTTCTGGAGCGCTTAGGCTTAAGATATGATTAACTCATGGATTCGCAAATGCTTTATACAGCTTATTGTCAAACAAAAGGAACGACATCGATGAAAAGGATATGGACTGGTGCGTTTTTCTTGGCATTTTCCACACTATCATTTAGTGCCAGTATCCAGGGTGAGGTAGACAGACTAATTAATCGCATCAATCCCAATGTTAATCTGGGAATTGTTGTGCTGGACTTAACCTCTGGTCAAACTCTTTATAGTCGTAATGCGGATCGATTATATATCCCTGCAAGTAACATGAAACTTTTCTCTGAAGCAGCAGCTTTAATGGTACTTGGGCCAGATTATCGGTTTAAAAACCAGTTAAGTATCAGTGCGGGAAAGATAGAGCACGGTGTATTGCAAGGAAATGTTTATGTGCGCCTCAGCGGCGATCCTTCTTTTAATCGCGATGATTTGAAAACCCTGCTTTATTCCTTAAAAAAATGGAATATCAATACCATTCAGGGGAATGTATATATCGATAGCAGTGTGGCAGGAGTAGACCCCTACCCTCCCGGGTGGCTTACAACTGATTTATCTTACAGCTATGGCGCTCCTAATGCTCCGGTTATGGTAGATTCAAACCGTTTGACTGTAACTGTAAACCCAGGGGCGCAAGCGGGCTCTCCAGCTATTGTTGAGGCAGATGATGGTGGTGGTGCCATTGCAATAAACAATCAAGCGACAACTAAAGCTGATGCTAAAAAGTGTGGGGTGGGTTTTAGTCTGGATCAAGAAAATCATTTAACCGTCCGTGGTTGCATTGGTGTAGGACAGTGGGCGGTGCAACAACGATTGGCTATTAAAAATCCCTTAATGTATTCCCAGGCCATGATCAAAAGCCAGCTGACGCAAGCGAACATTCAGCTCAACGGTCAGGTCGAACTAGGTAAAACTCCAACAGGCGCCCTGTTAGTTGCCAGCCAACAGTCGAAACAAGTTTCCCAATTGATGGCAGATACCCTAAAGCCTTCTGATAATCTCTATGCAGACAGCTTGTATTTGCATGCAGCGGAAAAACTCAATCATGGAGTGCCAGTCAACTGGCGTAGCGCTGAACCTCTGATAAAAAACTTTTTACAGTCACAAACAGGGATTGATTTTAGCAAGGCAATTTTTACCGATGGTTCAGGCTTGTCTCGATATAGTTTGGTAACCCCAAAGCAAACCATATCCCTGTTACAATTTTTATATCAACGCTTTCCTTTATCTTATGAATACATCGCTGCTTTACCAATTTCTGGACGTGACGGAACATTGCAAAAAAGATTTAAAATTCCAACCCAACAAGGGTTTGTACGCGCTAAAACTGGCACTATGACGGGAATAAACAGTCTTTCTGGATATTTATACACCGCAAACGGGCACACTTTAGCTTTTGCAATGTATGTAAACAGACAACCCGGTAAAGCTTCAGGCCCAGGCCGCCCAGTGTTGGATGCGATTTGTACTTATTTCTTGCAGAAGAGTCCGGGAAGCAGCCGTTTGAGCCGGATATTTTCACCTCATCAGCGGATCAGTTTTCAAATGAATCCGACGCAAGCCGAACGGCAAAAAGCACATCAGGCACGCTGGCGACGCTTGGAATCTGCCATACGAACTGCCTTAAAAGGCCAAGCAGTCAATATTATTTATCGAGGGGATGAACTCATAGTAAGCGACAATCAGGAGGATGCGCGAAAAGTGTGGTCTGCCCTGCAATCTGTAGTAAAAAAATATCCTTTTGCTGTCATGATGTCTTCCAAGGCTCTGTCCATTGATCCTTCCGGGACTCCAATGCTACTTTGGATCCAGGAACCGGATTCACTCAATCAGACCCAAAGAACCTGGAGCATTCGTGAAGCAGCTTAGATAACTTTAAATGGAACCTTGAATTAAACTAATTCAGGGTTTCATTTTTTTCACATTGATTCAATGAATCGAGATATAAATGGCATCTGAAATAAATCCAGGCGGAGCGTCAATTGAATTCATTACTTAAAATAGTTTTATTTCTTTTTTATTTTTTTAATCTTGCCTATGCCGCACCTTCCTTTTTAACAATTAGCGACATTCATTATGGCAGTGGCAATGTAACAGGCGATGGTAAAGATACGGGGCCAGAATTTCTGCAAATTGCCATGAAAGAGTATGGAAAATTAAGTGAGCAAGTAGATTTTATCCTTTGCCTGGGTGATTTACCCACTCACGCTTTATTTAATGCCTCTAAAAAAGGTGAATTTGAAAAAACCGTTTTTGAAAAATTATACGAATACGACAAGGGTAAAAAACCTCTATTTTATATACCAGGCAATAATGATTCCTTGCTCGGAAATTACCAGCCCTTTGCTGCTAATGATGTGTCGCCGTTAAATTTTGCTGATCAATGGGACGGGGCCTGTGCTCATTGTAAAGACTTAATTATTGACAACAGTCACATGAGGCTCGATGGATATTATTCCAGTTACGTAATTCCCGGGAATAAGGAAATTATCCTGATTGCCCTCAATGCTACCCAATGGACAAAAACTCCGATATTTTCGAAATATCCCAATCAAGAACATGACGCTTTAATCCAACTTTCATGGCTCAATCAGCAATTGAAAGAGCATCAAGCCAAACAACTCTTGATTGCCATGCATGAACCACCTGGAAATTCGTATCGAGGCAAGGCCTTTTGGCATAAAATCTATTTGGAACAATTTATAAAAATATTAAATGACAACAAAAAATCCTACGGAGAAATCACACTGCTCACGTCACATACCCATATGGATGAGTTTAGAAAAATCAATTTAAAAAACGGCAGTACTGTATACGCTTATTCTACTCCATCTATTAGTCGTATCCACCATAACTATCCCGGCATGAAAATATTTTATCTGGGAAACAATCTAAAGATTAAAAATTTTACTACTTATTTTACGAGTAATTTCAACAGCTGGGAAAATCAAAACTACCAGGCATTAAATAATCCTGATGCCATTTTTCCGCATTGTCAGTCCAACGCCTTATCTGACTGCCTCGATAAATTAAGTGCGGAACAGTTATGTAGTTATTTGGACAAAGGGTTGTTTTACGGCGTCAAGAGTCCCAATGTGCCCATACATGAATGCGCCACAATTTTTAAGGTTTCACCCGATTGACAAACTGTGAAATCAAATCTAATTTGATATCAGTTATTACTAAAGGAAGAGAAATGAAAGCACTTTATACAGCAACAGCACGGACTCATGGTGGTCGAGAAGGTCATGTAGAAACCTCAGATGGCTTATTAAGACTGGACCTGGCTAAGCCTAAAGAATTAGGGGGCCAGGGTGATGGTACAAATCCAGAAGAATTATTTGCTGCAGGTTATGCCGCATGCTTCGAGAGTGCTATGCGCCATATCGCCCGCTTACAAAATATCCATATGGACAATGCGTCAATTCTCTCTCAAGTCTCTTTGTATCCTACTCCGGAACAAGGGTTTAAACTTGGAGTTGAAATGCATGTTAATGTCAGAGGTTTAAATCAGAAGGATGCGGAAGCACTGGTAGCTAAAGCCCATGAAGTGTGCCCTTATTCTAATGCGATTCGCGGCAATGTTGAGGTTGAGTTTAAAATAAGCGCCGAATAAACAATGTGTGGGACGACAAAGCTTGAGTAAAACATGAATTAAAGAATCGTAACCCGATTTGTATTTCGGGTTACGCTCCTTTTGAGACGCCTTTAACAGACCGTGAGCGGTTTCTGACCCATTTTTTCTGAAACTACCTTGCTAAGCTGGTCAATATAATCCTCGGTACGAGTCACTTTCTTACAAGAAAAAAAATCAAATACAGCATTATTATGCCTTTTAATGATCTTGCTATTCTCTGCATCATGGGTAAAAGCTTTTATAAACGCATCAATTTCCTGTAAATTACCGCTTTGACACTTCAGTTCAAATATAAATTGTTTTAATAGTTCGCCTTTTTCTTGCCGAGATGCATTTCGTGATTTTTCCATACTTAGTGCATTTGTATGGATATTATTAATTATTTGTACCAATTCTTGGGGTAAATGAGCAAAAGAGGCAGTTGAAAAATGACGCATCGCATCTTCTGCTTCCTTGCAGCATTTCCTTGCTGATTGCGGGGGTAAAAACTTGAAAATTTTAGTATATGCCTCTTTAAATTTTATTGCTAACCAGGAATGCGTATCCATAGCGGGATGGATGTCATCCCAAAACATATACCCATCAGCTGGAGAAATATGTTCCTTTTGATATTCAGGGTTTTGTTGATTTTTCCTGAACTGTTCCGACTCAATAAATGGAGATTTTAGTTTGTCTTTTTCAAACCCGTATTCCTCGCAATGGGAATACATATCCTCAAATGGTTTACTGACGTCAAAAATTGACAGATTCAATGGAGTATTTAAACCCTTATATTTCTCCTTCACTTGTTGTACTTTATCTGCCAGCTGTTCGTTAAAATAGGCTGAACAACGGGCTGCTTTTTCTTGCTCCTTTTTCCTTTTAGCTTGATATCTGGGAGTTAATGAAAGATCAGGCAAATTCAATAAAACAAAATTTCGATACCCTTGATGAATTAAACTTTCGAGATTGGCGATTCGCGCATTAACAGCATCATCTACCTCAGGAAAAGTAGGCTCAGAGTTTACGGTAAGCAGATCATTTGCGCCGGACCACTCGACAATTAAAGTTTCAGCTTTTTCCTGGAGGCTTATTTTATATTTTTTATCATCTTCAAGGAGTAATTTTTGTTTCTCTTCCAAACTAGCCAGGATAAGCCTAAGTACTTCATTTTTAATGTTAAAGGTAAATTTTGACTTGTATGCGTAAGAGGTAAGGCCTGCTTCGCAATAAAAACGGGCAAAGCGATGACCTTTATATAAGATATGTTTGTCATTATTCAAACTAAAGGCTTTCTCATTTTTTCTGCGTACATGGTGTTCATTTGCTAAAATGGCATCTGCCAAGTCAGCATTTCCCCGGGGGGTGTGCGGGAGTTTCAGTTTTTTTCGGGCATCATCCAGCTGAAACTCTTCAATAATGGCGGTAACAAAATAATCCCCCCAGACAAATCCATTAGTAAACCGTCCTCGTGGAGCGTCGAAACCTACTTCATACAAATCCCCTAAAGGAATAAAACCAAACAGTTTACGTTTATTAAATGTATCCCTATCCGATAAACTGTCTCCTAAAACAATCATACGGCTAATCTTAATCCTAGATGCTGGCATGTTAATCTCCTTATTAAAGATTACTAACTCCAGATCCCCATCCTATGCAGGAAAATCCCAGAATAAGTCTAAGTTGCAAACCAAAATCTCTTAAACCTAATCCTTGCTAAATACAAAGAAGAGATCCGAAATAAATGATTACACATTTTCTAAAAGCTAATTCTGAAACGACATTTAACTGTTTTCTGTATTGCTTAACCGTACAATTTAGTGCATCAAATTTATTTTCATTACCTGTTCTGTATTTTGCGGTTATAGAGAAGGTAATCAAAACAAGGACTGCTGAGAAAATCATTCACCAAACTATAGGAATTTATGTTGGTTGCTTGGAAAGTTCCTGATAATATAAACTTATTTATCAAAAATTGTCTATGAAAAACAATCAGTTTGATCTCATCGTATTAGGTGGTGGCAGCGGTGGCATGGCCAGTGCTGTCCGCGCCGCAAAGTATGGCGCCAAAGTAGCCGTAGTCGAATCCAACCATTTGGGAGGTACCTGCGTAAATCTGGGCTGTGTTCCCAAAAAAATTATGTTTAATGCCTCCATGATTCGCGACATCATAGATCATGCATCCGGATATGGTTTTTCTTTAGCATCAACCCAACTTGATTGGAATACTCTGGTTACACGACGCAATGCCTATATAGAACGGCTTAGGGAAAATTATGCAAAACGTTTTGACCAATTTAAAATTACTCTGATTCGTGGTACAGGTTGCTTCCATAACGCCCACTCAATTAAGGTAAATGATTCGCTTTATCAAGCACCCCATATAATCATTGCAACAGGTGGTGAACCTTCCCCGCCTTTAATTCATGGGGTGCAACATGTAATCGATTCGGATGGTTTCTTTGCTTTGACGAAACAACCTGACAAAGTCGCAATTATTGGAAGCGGTTATATTGGCGTAGAGTTGGCCGGCGTATTAAACGGCCTCGGTAGCGAAACGCATCTTTTAATGAGAGGCAAACGACCTTTGGCTCGATTTGACAAGGTTCTGGGGGAAACCTTAATGGACATTATGCAACAGCAAGGTATCCATATCCATCCGGACCATAAAGCAAAAGAAATTAACTTACATAGTGATGGCAGAAAATCTATAGTATGCGCCGCCAGTGGTTCAATTATTCAAGATATAGATGTAATTATTGCTGCGGTGGGCAGGAAACCCCGAACATCCGGATTAAATTTGGACAAAGTAAACGTGGCCATGGATGAACGTGGCTTGGTATTGGTGGACGCTTTTCAAAATACCAGTACCCAGGGAATCTATGCTTTGGGAGATGTTACAGATGCGCCAGCACTCACCCCTGTAGCTATTGCAGCGGGACGTCGTTTAGCCGACCGATTATTTGGCCAGCAACCTGAAGCTTGCTTGGATTACGAAAATATCAGTACCGTAATCTTTAGCCATCCACCCATAGGCACAGTGGGCTTTAGTGAAGAGGATGCTATAGAGCAATACGGTAAAGAGCAGATTAAGGTCTATCAAACCCGCTTTAGCCCCATGTTTGATGCTTTTGCGGAAGTAAAAACACCGACAGTGATGAAATTAGTTACCTTGGGCAAAGAAGAAAAAATTATCGGCCTCCATGTTATTGGGTGGTCAGCTGATGAAATGCTTCAAGGTTTCGGTGTCGCAGTAAAAATGGGTGCTTGTAAAAAAGACTTTGATAATACAGTCGCTATTCATCCTACAAGTGCAGAAGAATTTGTAACTATGGTTTAGAACATGAATGATGCAATTCGCAGTTTTCAAGGTAAATGGCCTTCCATTGGGCAAAGGGTGTTCATTGATCCCAAATCAGTGGTGATTGGTGATGTTCTTTTAGGTGATGATGTATCTGTTTGGCCGATGGCCGTTATCCGCGGGGATGTGAACTCAATTAAAGTAGGCAATGCCTGCAGCATTCAGGATGGAGCTGTTTTACATGTTACCCACGATGGTCCCTACACCTCAGGCGGACAACCATTAATTTTAGGCCAAGGAATTACCATTGGACATCGGGCGGTTTTGCATGGGTGCATGGTGGATGATTTTTGTCTAATTGGTATGGGGGCATTGATTTTGGATGCAGTCCACATTCAACATCATGTAATGGTTGCTGCAGGTTCCGTAGTCACTCCCGGTAAACTACTGGAAAGCGGTTATTTATACCTTGGCAATCCAGCCAAGGCGGTTCGCAAATTAACCGATCAAGAGATGGAGATGCTGGAGTATTCAGCGCAACATTATGTACGCCTTAAAGATAAGCATTTGGTTTCTATCTAATTCAGCATTCCTTAGGGGACAAGCAAAGCTTAGAGCCCCTTTTATTTCCCTGTGATTATTTTTTAAACTAAAATTAAAAGAAACAGATCCAATAGGTGCGTGTAAATGAGTCAAACGCCATTGGAAGTGGAAATATTAAAAACTGAAAAGTTAAGAACGACCATTTTAGCTAGTGTATTCACTTTATTGTCGCTTATGTGGTTAATATTTATCTTTTATGCCCCCGAAGTATTTTTTCGCCTGGCAAGAATACCCGCGTTAATATTACCCAGTTATTTAGCGGGCGCAGCACTTTATTTTCTACTGATGCGCAAAGTGATTTGCCACTACATAGCCCATAAGAAAAATTTGCCCATTTTCCTACGCTATATGAATAGCTTTATCGAAATAAATATTCCCACAGTAGGGATTATTATGGCTGCAACAGTGCAAACTCCTGTGTATGTTCTTTTAATGCCACCTGTTCTACTTTATTTCATTTTCATCATCCTTTCTTCATTAACATTAAATGAATGGCTCTGTCGATTTTCAGGATTTATTGCCGCCAGTGAATATTTGGGACTTTCCTATTACATGCTCAACCACACTAATACCGCAGGCATTGATTTCTATTTGATTGCGTGGTTTCCTTTTGCCTCACGAGGAATAATTTTACTCATGGCCGGGTTTATTACAGGATTCGTTACCAAACAAATTAAAAAGCAGCTTTTTGCCGCTTTTGATGCGCAAAAAGAACGTGATCGGATTGAAGATATATTTGGCCAGCACGTTTCACCGGAGGTGGTATCCAAACTATTATCCAAAGATGCTCATTTGAGTGAATACATCCCTGTTTGTATCATGTTTTTAGATATAAGAAATTTCACGCATTTCTCTGAAGCAAACGATCCATCCACGGTGGTCCATTATCTCAATAATATTTTTAAATACATGGTAAAAATCATTCATGATAATAAAGGGATTATTAACAAATTCCTGGGGGATGGGTTTATGGCTGTGTTTGGGGCACCGTTTTCTAGCGGGAATGATGTGGAACATTCAGTAAAAGCAGCACTCGAAATCATCAAACATACTGAAGAAGAAATAAGAAAAGGCAAGCTGCCTAATCTAAAATTGGGAATTGGGTTGCATTTTGGTTATGCCGTAACCGGTACAATTGGGCCCAAAAGGCGACAGGAGTATACCATTATAGGAGATGTAGTAAATTCTGCAGCCCATATTGAGCAATTGAATAAAACCTATAACTCCCAGATACTTATCTCAGAAGATGCAATTAAGAAATTACCGCATATTAAAGCGGAATATGTAGGGGATGCGTTACTCAAGCAACGTCGCCAACCTATTAAATTGTTTCGGTTGGCGTGACTTTAACTAATGCGGGATATTAACCTGATTGCGTGAAAGTCTGCTTAATTGTGTAGTCAAAACCACCAACCGCAAGGATATTCAAACACATACTTCCCTCCCCTGATTTTATTACATTAATTTAGGGGACGCGGGGTTCGTTTGAAAACTGTTCATAATGTATCGTCTCGCTGGGTTTTTTCATAAATCCATAAATACCAAGCAATTCTCCCTCGCTTAATTTTATCTGCTCTGGAACCTGAATAATATGCTGGTTGAGCTGTTGTTCCATCATCTCAATAAGGGATTGAATCTCATCGTTGATCTTTACCAACTCTTTTTGCTTGATTTTTATATCTTCAATCTCAACTACCAGTTCATCAAGTCGTTTTTCAATTGTCATCTAATTTCCTTAAAATTTTTTCAAATTTATAATGGTGAGTCATATTTGGCAAGATTGATTTTTGCATGAAAATGTGCGGTGAAAATGAATGATTCATGGAAGCATAACCCGGCTGACTTCGGGGATTTGCATGACTAAATCTTCTGTGAATGCACTGGAGGGCGTTTGAAAGCCAATTGGCGCATTACCTGATAAAACATTTTTTACAATGAGCAAAGTGGATAAGGCAGTTAATGTATAACCATTTGGGGTAGTCATGAGTGCGGCGATTTTTATTCCTTTTGCATTAATTGCTTCAGCGTAAATTTTTACAATGGAATTTTTCCTCTGTTCTTCATCGGGACCTGCAGGCAATAGTTCAATCTTATGGATTATGTATTTTTTTACCAGGCTCCACTTCAAAAAACCTTTAAACATATTAATCAGACGTTTGTATTTTATAACTTGTTCGGGTAAGGCCATATAGGTTTCAATATTAGGGATGTGAGTTGACCACCATGCCGATGATAAATCCCCCCAAGAAATGGCGGCACATAACCTCCTGGAAATTTCAAAATCAAAAGTACGCGTTTTACCACAGAACGGGATTTTTGTTAAAACCCCACCATTACGAATTGTGGTACCTTCAGGAATATCTTCCAGCATGGTTTTAGCAGTCCCATGGGAAATACTGGAGTCAGCATCTTTATTGAAAGAAGCTATAGCCAGGATCAATTGTGTTGCATCAGGTAAAAGCCGTTTTAAATAAGCAGCAAGGCAATCACTGGGAACCACATCAAATCCGCAGCCTGGTAATATCATAATGCCTGCTCTTCTTGCCTGTTCATTCAGCGCCATGAGCTGGTCTATTACTTTAAATTCACCAGTAATGTCCAAATAATGTGTTTTGGCAGCAAGACAAGCTAATGCCATGTTTTTAGAGGTATACTTGAATGGGCCGGCGCAATGAATCACTGCAACCATATCCTTTAGAGCTTCTTTAGTTTGTGCCAAATCATTGACGTCAACAACCCTGTAGTCCAAATTTAAGGCTGTGGCTTGAATTTTAAGTTTGGTTTCATTTCTACCTGCTAAGACGGGTGATAAACCGTGCTGCAGGCTGAGTTGTGCAATTAAACTACCGGTATATCCATATGAGCCATAAATAAGGAAATTTTTTTTCATTCAATCTACTCAGAGTATTTCTTAAAATCAGTGTATCCCGGTGATTAGCTTTTAACGAGCCGTTTTAATTAATCGTACTACATCACAAGATGGAGAAAAATTAAGGAAAAAACATATTACGGGTCAAGTGTAACCCGATTGTTTTAAATTATCAGGCGAGAAAAATCAAGAAAGCAGGTACCCCATTTTTTAGAAATATCAGTCCCTAATTTATTGAAAATCATAAAGAATATCCAGTCTTATTTTTAACGGAATGACATAGATATGAAAATCCATTTGTTCATGTTAAATATTTTTTTCTTTTTTAGCAAAAAAAACAGCAAATGAAAAAGTCAGTGGTTTGGGAAATAAGAGCCCTTCACGGTGATTATGAAAAATCTTAAAAACAACATCAGTATACCCTCGTTGTTGTAGCCAAAAAGCAGCTTTTTTTACACAAGGTAAAGAGTCTCTTTGTTGAACAGAATAAGTATCTTGTCCCACAAAGCAGTAAATAACTCCTCTTCCTTTATCCCAATCAGGAGCAGCGTTGTATGATGCAGGAGCGGCTGATGGAAAACTAGGGTAAACTTTTACTTTGTCCCAACTTTTATTGTAAAAAGATAAGCTGGCTGCTTTTTTCTCGGCAACAATCCATGCAGGCTTTTCTGAAGGATATAATTCATGCCAATATTTAAAAATGTCTACTGCTGCCTCCTTCTGTGACAAATAATAATGCACGTCTTGTGTATACGCAGCATAAATGCGTATACCCACAGCGATAAAAATTACGACACATAAATAGATGAATCCAATCGTTTTTAATTGTAGTGGCTGAAAAACCTTTTTATTCTTTACCGGACTCAGAAGAAGTGAATTACGAAGCCATAGTAACGGAAAGGCCAAACCCAAAGGAATAGCCCAAGGATAAGTCAATTTAACGAAACCCAAAAAACCTGCCAGCAAAGTAAAGATAAAAGGCAAGATAGCTATCCACCATAAAGCATCATTTTTTAAATGAATTGCACGCCAACTATTCACCATACGCTGATACCAGGGGCCCTCAAAAAATGTAACAAGAACCACATACCAAGGTATGCACCAATATAATAAAGGCACGAATAAAAATTTTAGACAAAAAATCCAATGTATTTTTCCATCTCCCTTTGCTTGCAAATACACTAGAGTGGGAAAATTATGCTGTGTTAGCCAATAAAAATGTGGGGCTAAGCAGATACAAAAGATCAATAAAGAAAGATAAGGAGAAAAACTGCGATACCAACTACGATATAAAGGTAACAAACTAACAAACAATAAGGTAAGTAAAAGTATCCCTGAAAAATACTTACCTAGCATTGACAAAGCAGCCATCAAACCAAAGAAAAAGCTGTTTAATAAACATTCTAACCAACTTTGAGACTTTTGTGTCGCCTTTAAAAAACCATAAATAGTCCAGGGCCAAAGCATAAGTAAGATGCTATTTGCATTATATTTTGCAGCTAAAGTTGTATATGGAAAAGCAAGCAAAAGTAAAGCCACACTCAAGAAGCTAAATTTTTTGCAGCATTGTAAATATGCATCATTAGAAAGAGACGAGCCAAGAACATTGCTCATAAAAAAAGGAGTCAAGCAAAAGACACCTAATAGACCTAAAGCAACTACTGCATAGGACAAAAGATAAAAAAATTCATTTGTGTGTGGAAAAATTTGAAACCAAGCAGCAGCAATCCAACCGAAAAGGGGAGGATGTTTATCATGTCCCCATGACCACAAACTGCCCCATGCATAGCTTTCTAACATATCATCATATTTATCTAAGTTAGCATCACTAATGACATGTGCAAGCCACCAGATTAACATGCTATAAAGAATTAAAGAAAAAATAGAACAATAAGAAGGACACTCTATTTCCGATGATAAAATACTATTTTTTTTGATAGGGAATAACACATGGATTCCTACTTTAAATTATTGGAATTATCATGGTATCTGTGATTTGATGATTAGCATTTGAGCTATTGCAGAAAAATGACTAGTTCATCATTAAGAAACAATTAAATGGTTATTTTAAATTATTGCTTCAAAAATTAAATTCTGAATTCTCGACTTAATTAATATAAAAAAAAAGCGGCTAAAGAGCCGCTTTTAAGAATAAAACCCTGGCGATGACCTACTTTCACATGAGGAGACCTCACACTATCATTGGCGCGGGTTCGTTTCACTTCTGAGTTCGAGATGGAGTCAGGTGGTTCCAAACCGCTATGGTCGCCAGGAAAACTGGTTTGAGATGATCAATTGGGCATATTATACCCGAATCATGCACGAGGTAAATAAAGAGGACACACTATTTTGTATTTATTTCGGGGCAGGCGTCCTACCCCAGGTATTGATTCAGTTCATCTGAAGTAACTCAGATTATATGGTCAAGACAATCAGCCAATTAGTACAAGTTAGCTGCACGCATTACTGCGCTTCCACACCTTGCCTATCAACGTCGTAGTCTCCAACGGGCTTCATGGGAAAACTCATCTTGAGGGAGGCTTCCCGCTTAGATGCTTTCAGCGGTTATCCCGTCCGAACTTAGCTACCCGGCAATGCCACTGGCGTGACAACCGGTACACCAGAGGTTCGTCCACTCCGGTCCTCTCGTACTAGGAGCAGCTCCTCTCAATTTTCCTACGCCCACGGCAGATAGGGACCGAACTGTCTCACGACGTTCTAAACCCAGCTCGCGTACCACTTTAAATGGCGAACAGCCATACCCTTGGGACCTGCTTCAGCCCCAGGATGTGATGAGCCGACATCGAGGTGCCAAACACCGCCGTCGATATGAACTCTTGGGCGGTATCAGCCTGTTATCCCCGGAGTACCTTTTATCCGTTGAGCGATGGCCCTTCCATACAGAACCACCGGATCACTAAGACCTACTTTCGTACCTGCTCGAGCCGTCGCTCTCGCAGTCAAGCACCCTTATGCCTTTACACTCTTGGTACGATGTCCGACCGTACCGAGGGTACCTTTGTGCTCCTCCGTTACTCTTTGGGAGGAGACCGCCCCAGTCAAACTACCCATCATACACTGTCCTCATCCCGGATTACGGGACCAAGTTAGAACCTCAATAACAACAGGGTGGTATTTCAAGGTCGGCTCCATGAGAACTAGCGTCCTCACTTCAAAGCCTCCCACCTATCCTACACAGTTATCATCAAAGTCCAGTGCAAAACTATAGTAAAGGTTCACGGGGTCTTTCCGTCTAGCCGCGGGTACACTGCATCTTCACAGCGATTTCAATTTCACTGAGTCTCGGGTGGAGACAGTGTGGCCATCGTTACGCCATTCGTGCAGGTCGGAACTTACCCGACAAGGAATTTCGCTACCTTAGGACCGTTATAGTTACGGCCGCCGTTTACCGGGGCTTCGATCAAGAGCTTCTCCGAAGATAACCCCATCAATTAACCTTCCGGCACCGGGCAGGCGTCACACCCTATACGTCTTCTTACGAATTTGCAGAGTGCTGTGTTTTTAATAAACAGTCGCAGCCACCTGGTCTCTGCGGCCCTCTCCAGCTCTGAAAGTAAATCCCATCACCAGAAAGGGCGTACCTTCTCCCGAAGTTACGGTACCATTTTGCCTAGTTCCTTCACCCGAGTTCTCTCAAGCGCCTTAGTATTCTCTACCTGTCCACCTGTGTCGGTTTGCGGTACGGTTCTCTATAAGTTATGGCTAGCAGCTTTTCCTGGAAGCCGGGCATCAATAACTTCGCTGTACACCGAAGTGTCAGCACCATGTCGCACCTCAGGGTTAATGGTAAACCGGATTTGCCTAGTCTACCCCCCTACATGCACATACCAGGACAACCAACGCCTGGCTTATCTAGCCTTCTTCGTCCCCACTTCACCACTTATAAAAAGTCCAGGAATATTAACCTGGTTCCCATCGACTACGCTCTTCAGCCTCGCCTTAGGGGCCGACTCACCCTGCTCCGATTAACGTCGTGCAGGAAACCTGGGACTTCCGGCGTGAGGGCTTTTCACCCTCATTATCGTTACTCATGTCAGCATTCGCACTTCTGATACCTCCAGCAGACTTCTCAATCCACCTTCATCAGCCTACAGAACGCTCCCCTACCACGTGCACTTAGTGCACATCCGCAGCTTCGGTGACTAGTTTTAGCCCCGTTACATCTTCCGCGCAGGCCGACTCGACCAGTGAGCTATTACGCTTTCTTTAAAGGGTGGCTGCTTCTAAGCCAACCTCCTGGCTGTCTATGCCTTCCCACATCGTTTCCCACTTAACTAGTACTTTGGGACCTTAGCTGGCGGTCTGGGTTGTTTCCCTCTTCACGACGGACGTTAGCACCCGCCGTGTGTCTCCCGTGATTCAATTAGCCGGTATTCGGAGTTTGCATCGGTTTGGTAAGCCATGACAGCCCCCTAGCCGAAACAGTGCTCTACCCCCAGTAATCATTCACGAGGCGCTACCTAAATAGCTTTCGGGGAGAACCAGCTATCTCCGGGCTTGATTAGCCTTTCACTCCTAGTCACACGTCATCCGATAATTTTTCAACATTACCCGGTTCGGACCTCCAGTTGGTGTTACCCAACCTTCATCCTGCACATGACTAGATCGCCCGGTTTCGGGTCTACTCACAGCGACTCGCGCCCTATTCAGACTCGATTTCTCTACGGCTTCCTTATTCAGTTAACCTCGCCACTGAAAGTAACTCGCTGACCCATTATACAAAAGGTACGCAGTCACATCTCCGAAGAAATGCTCCCACTGCTTGTACGCAAACGGTTTCAGGTTCTATTTCACTCCCCTCTCCGGGGTTCTTTTCGCCTTTCCCTCACGGTACTGGTTCACTATCGGTCAGTAAGTAGTATTTAGCCTTGGATGATGGTCCACCCATATTCAACCAGGATTACACGTGTCCCGGCCTACTTGTTCGCGTGCTTAGTTCCTAATACAACCTGCATATACGGGGCTTTCACCCTCTATGGCCAACTTTCCCAAGTTGTTCTATTTCATTGTATTATAAATCACACCAGGCTCTTCCCCGTTCGCTCGCCGCTACTTGGAGAATCTCAATTGATTTCTTTTCCTTCGGGTACTTAGATGTTTCAGTTCCCCGAGTTCGCCTCTACAACCTATGTATTCAGTTGCAGATGACCATACTCACGTATGGCCGGGTTCCCCCATTCGGACATCTCTGGTTAAACGCTCGTTTCCAGCTCACCAGAGCTTTTCGCAGGATTCCACGTCCTTCTTCGCCTCTTACTGCCAAGGCATCCACCGTTTGCGCTTCTCTTCTTGACCATATAATCTCAATTACCTCAAAATCATACGGCTTTGCTGTTTCAATACAAGTACGCTTGTGTTACCTCTTTATTTACCAAATTTTTAATGAACGTCTGGTTATTCCAGATTAAAACACTCTCATAAAAA